>NZ_CP141769.1:2408784-2709882 GCF_035621355.1 Thiobacillus sp. SCUT-2
AATAATCGACGGCGTTGACGCCGATGAAGATGTCGCGCGCGTCGAGCACCTCGGCCCAGGCGAGCGCCAGCGCGAGCATCACGGTGTTGCGCGCGGGCACATAGGTGACGGGGATGCCGCTCGTCGGGCGCTCCGGAACGGCGATCGAGGCGTCGGTCAGCGCCGAGCCGCCGAAGTCGCCGAGCCCCAGCCGCACCACGCGGTGCTCGGCCGCGCCGAGCGCCCGTGCGACGCGGGCGGCGGCGTCAAGCTCGGCGGTATGGCGCTGGCCGTAGTCGAGGCTCAGCGCGTGGCAGGCATAACCCTGCCCGCGCGCGATCGCCAGAACCGTGGCGGAGTCGAGCCCGCCCGACAGGAGGACGACGGCACGCGCGCTCATCGTCCCTTCGCGTTGCCCCACAGGATCTTGTGCAGCTGCACCTGCATCCGCACCGGCAGGCGGTCGGCGAGGATCCACTCGGCGAGCTGCACCGGCGGCAGCTCGCCCTGCACCGGCGAGAATAGCACCGGACTGATGCGATCGAGATGCTGCGCACGCAGGACCTCGCGCGCCCATTCGTAGTCGGCGCGGTTGGCGAGCACGAACTTGATCTCGTCGTGCGGCGTGAGATGCGCGAGATTCTCCCAGCGGTTGCGCGCCGCCTCGCCCGACTCGGGCGGCTTGACGTCGACGATGCGCGACACGCGCGGGTCGACCTGGCTGACGTCGAGCGCGCCGCTGGTCTCGAGCGATACCGAATAGCCGGCATCGCACAGCGCGGCCAGGAGCGGCAGGCAGTTCTTCTGCGCGAGCGGCTCGCCGCCGGTGACGCACACGGTCGGCACGCCGTATTCGGCCACGCGTGCCAGCAACGCCGACAGGGTGACGGTCTCGCCGCCCTGGAAGCTGTAGGTCGTGTCGCACCAGCGGCAGCGGAGCGGGCAGCCGGCAAGGCGGACGAACACGGTCGGCAGGCCGGCGCGGCTGGTCTCGCCCTGGAGCGAGAGGAACACCTCGGTGAGCCGCAGCGTAGGCGCATTTGCGCCGACGTCACCGGGGCTTCCGCTCGCGGCCGCCTGCGGGCGGAGCATGGTCGACGACTCGGACACCGGCGTTACTTCAGTGCAGCGAGCCGGCGCGCGGCCAGCTTGGCCGCCTCGGTGCCGGGGTGCTTCGCCACCAGCTCCTTGAGCGTCTTGCGTGCAGCGTCCAGTTCGTTCAGCGCGATCTGGCTGCTGGCGATATTGAGTTTGGCGTCGGGCACCTTGGGACTGTCGGGGTAGGCCGCCACCAGCTTCTGCTGCTGGGCGAGCGAGGTCTTGTAGTCCTTCAGCGCGTAATAGCCGTAGCCGATCCAGTACTGCGCGTTGGCGGCCAACGTGCTGCCCGGATAGGCCTTGAGGAAATCCTGGAAGCCGGCAATCGCCGGCTGGTACTTGGCGTCGCGGAAGAGCGCGAGCGCCGCCTCGTAGCTGCGCGTCTCGGCCACCGGGTCGGCTTTGGGCTTCGCTGCCGCGGCGGGCGGCGATTCAGCCTGGGCGCCGGCGTCCGGCTGTGCGGCGTCGGCCGCCGGCTTGCCGGCCTTGGCGAGCTCGGTGAGACGCTGGTCGAGATCGGCGTAGAGGTCGTTCTGCCGCTTGCCCAGCGTGTCGAGCTGGTTCGCCTGCACTTCGAGCTGGCCGCGCAGGCGGGCCACTTCGGCCTTCAGCGCCTCCATCTCCTTCAGCAGGTCCAGCATCGGCTGGTTCTGCTGCATCGCCGCGTCCAGCTTGCCGAGGCGCACGTCGAGCGCGTCGACCCGCTGCTGCAGCGCCTGCTGGCGGCGGGTCAGTTCCTCGTCGTTGCCGAACAGCGCTGCCTGCGCCGGCTGGGCCAGCGCAAGCAGGGACGCCGCGAGCAGGCCGTACGGCCGGATCGATTTCATTTCTCGTCGCTGTAGACGATGTCGGTGCGGCGGTTCTCGGCGTAGGCGGCTTCGGTGTGGCCGTCATTGCGCGGCTTCTCCTCGCCGAAGCTGACCGCTTCCATCTGGCCATCGCTCACGCCCAGCACGGACATCGTCTTGCGCACCGCCTCGGCACGCTTCTGGCCCAGCGCGAGGTTGTATTCGCGGCTGCCGCGTTCGTCGGTGTTGCCCTGCAGGGTCACGTGCAGCTCGGGCTTCGACTTCAGGAAGCCGGCATGCGCCTCGAGCATCGGACGGTACTCGTTCTTCACCACGTAGCTGTCGAAGTCGAAATAGACGCTGCGCTTGGCCAGGGGGCTCGCCGGATCCTTGCGCGGATCGCTCATGGCGTTGCCGGCGACGCCGCCGGCGCCCACGCCCGTGGTCTCGGCGCCGGCCTGGCCGGTCGTCGCGGCCGCGCCGCCGCTATGGTCCTCGACGGTCGCCTTGGTGCCGCCGGTGGTGCCGCACGCGGACAGGGCCAGCGCGAGCAGCGCGGGCAACAGAATCTTGTTCATCGATTTCTCTCCTTGGTAGTGAATTAAACGAATAAAAACCAGGTTCAACGGGCGGGCAAGCCTGCCCGGTTTCTGCTGACAAATGCCTGTCACGGCCCCCACGCCGGCTCGCGCGCGTCGACACCGGATTCCGAAAGTCGCGCATGGGTCCTGCCATCGAGGCTCGCGGTGCCGAGGATACCGTGTCCGCCCTGCACCGTCGCATACAGCACGGCCTGGCCGTTGGGGGCGAAGCTCGGCGACTCGTCGCGGTCGGTGTCGGTCAGCACCCGCGTCTGCCCCGAGGCCAGTTCCTGCAGTACCACGTGGAAGCGTCCCTCGTCGCGCGCGATGTACGCAAGATAGCGCCCATCCCGGCTGAGCGCGGGGGACACATTGTAACTGCCGCCGAAGGTCACGCGCTTCGCCTCGCCGCCGTTTGCCGGCATGCGGTAGATCTGGGGGCTGCCGCCGCGGTCCGACGTGAAATAGAGGCTCTTGCCGTCGGGGGAGAAGACCGGCTCGGTATCGATGTCGCTGCTGCGCGTGAGGCGGGTCAGTCCGCCGCCGTCCGCGTTGATGAGATAGATCTGCGAGGCGCCGTCGCGGGTCAGCACCACGGCCAGCCGCTGGCCGTCCGGCGTCCAGGCCGGTGCCGAGTTGGAGCCCTTGAACGCGGCGAGCTTGCGACGCTGTCCGGTCTGCAGCGACTGCACGTAGACGACCGGCTTCCTGTCCTCGAACGACACGTAGGCGATGCGCGTGCCGTCGGGCGAGAATGCCGGCGAGATCACCGATTCGCGCGAGCGCATCACCGTGCGCGGATTCTGCCCGTCCGCGTCGGCCACCCGCAGCTCGTAGCGGCCGCCCTGCTTCTGCACGTAGGCGATGCGGGTGCTGAACGCGCCGGGAATGCCGGTCAGCTTCTGGTAGATCAGGTCGGCGATCTGGTGCGCCGTGGCACGCCACTGGCCCGGCGTGATGGTGTAGCTGTAGCCCTCGAGGCGGGTCTGCTTGAGCACGTCCATCAGGTAGAAGCGGACTTCGAGCCGCCCGCCCGGCAGCGCTGTGACCTGCCCCACCACCATGGCGTCGGCGCCCTTGCCGCGCCAGACGCCGTAGTCGATCTGCGGCGGCGCGACCGGCTGGGGCGCACCCGCGACGTCCACCAGCCTGAACTGGCCGGTGCGGTTGAGGTCGTCGCCGATGATCTCGGTCAACCCGGGCTGCGGCTGCCCGGCAGACGCCTGGAACGGCACCAGCGCGACGGCAATCCGGCTGGCCGCCCCGCCGATCACCTGGATTTCCATCGCCGCGCGCGCAGAAAACGGCGCGCTCAGGAGCGCAAGGCAGAGCAGGGGGAGCAGCAGGACGGCTCGCAGCATGGATGCAGGCACGGGCATGAATTCAAACGCTTTCTTGACGGGCGAGTCTAACATAGCGCGCCGCGGGGCCGGGATGCACGGCCCCCTCCTCCGGCTTCGCGCGGATCACTCTTTGGGGCGATGAACGAAGGAAAGTTCCGGAACGAACGCGGCGCGCGCATCGCGATCGCCCGGCAGCGGCAACGGCGACGACTTTTCGATCGCACGCACCACCGCGTCGTCGTAGGCCGGGTTGCCGCTGGACTGCGTCACCCGGACGCTCAGCACCTCGCCCGTCGGCAGCAGCTTCACGGCGCAGCGCACCTGCGGGTTGCCCTTGAGGTTGTCGGGCAGACGGGTATTGCCGCGGACCTTCGCGCTGATCAGGTCGCGATACTGGCCGATCACGCTGGCCGCCGCCGCCTGGCGCTGGCTGGCTGCCCGCGCTTCGGCGAGCCTGGCGAGGCGCGCGTCGTTGGCCGCCGTCTCCGCCGCGACCTGCTGCTTCATCTCCTCGACCTCCATCTGGCGCATCAGCGCGAGCCGCTTCTGTTCCGCCAGTTCCTTCTCGCGCGCCGCCTTGACGGCCTCGGCGCGCGCCTTGTCCTCGGCTTCGCGCTGGGCCTGCTGCTTCTTCAGGCGCTCCGCCTCGGCCTTCCTCTTTTCGAGCGCGATGTCGGGCGCCTTGGGCGGCGGCGGCTCCTTCTCGACCGGCCGCGGCGGCGGCGCGGCCTTTTCCACCGGCTTCGGCGCCGGGGCCGGCTTCTGCGGTGCGGGAGGCTTCACCGGCTGGGGGCGGGAGGCCGGCGCATCCGGCAGCGTGTTCCACAGGTCGACGCTGACCGCGGCGGGCTGCTCGGTCTGCCACGAAACGCCGAACACCAGCAGCAGGACGAACAACAGGTGCACGCCGAGCGCCAGCGCCGCGGCGAGCAGTCTGGGGGCGGGGCGGGCGCCGAGCGGTGCGTCGGCGGCGAAATTCATGGCGCCGGACGGGCGAGCAGGCCGATCCGGGTGATCTGCGCCTGCTGCAGCAGCGTCATCGTGTGCATCACTTCCTCGTAGCGGACGCTCTTGTCGGCGGCGATGACCACGGGCTGCTCGGGCGCGTCGCGGTGCAGCGCGGCGAATTCATCCGCCAGCTCGGATTTGTCCACCACGCGTTCGTCGCCGCCGGCGGCGCGATTGCGCAGCCGGTACTCGCCGGACGCCTTGATCACCACTTCGAGCGGCCGCTCGGGCGTCTGCGAGGTCTTGCCGACGCTCGGCAGGTCGACCTGCGCCGGGTTGATGAAGGGCGCGGTCACCATGAAGATCACCAGCAGCACCAGCATGACGTCGATCATCGGAACGACGTTGATCTGGGCCATCTGCTTGCGGGTCCGCGCCATCGGTCAATCCGCCTTGGCCGTCACCTGGCGCTGCAGGATGTTGGAGAACTCCTCCATGAAGCTTTCCATGCGGTTGGCGAGGCGGTCGATGTCGTGCGTGTAGCGGTTGTAGCCGACGACGGCGGGAATCGCCGCGAACAGGCCCATCGCGGTGGCAATCAGCGCCTCCGCGATGCCGGGCGCGACCTGCGCGAGCGTCGCCTGCGCCACGCTCGACAACCCCATGAAGGCGATCATGATGCCCCACACCGTGCCGAACAGGCCGACGTAGGGCGAGACCGAGCCGACCGTCGCCAGAAAGGCCAGATGCGACTCGAGGCCGTCGAGCTCGCGCTGGTAGCTCGCGCGCATCGCGCGGCGCGTACCGTCGATGATGGCGTTCAGCGACTGCCCCGCCTGCGGCCGCAGCTTCAGGAACTCGCGGAAGCCGGCCTCGAAGATGCGTTCGATCTCGCCCGCGCCTTCGCGCTGGCCGGCCACGCGCTGATAGATGGCGTTCATGTCGCCGCCGCCCCAGAATTCGCGCTCGAAGCTGTCGGTCACGCGGACCGCGCGCTTGATCGCGAACATCTTGATGAAGATGAACCACCACGACATCAGCGACGCGCCGAGCAGCAGCGCCATGACGATCTGGACCGGGAGCGAGGCGTTGAGGACGAGATGGAACAGCGAGAGGTCTTGACCGAGTTCGGGTTTCACGTTGCGGGGGCCAATGCTTGAAGAATGGGCTCGGGTATTTTAACGGGTTTGAAACGCGCCGCATCGACACAGGCGAGCGTCACCACGGCCTGTGCCAGACGGTCGGCGCCGCGCATAAGTTCCTGCTTCACGCTCAGGCTGGCGCGCCCCATTTCGTGCAGGCGGACCGACACGTCGAGCTGCTCGTTGAAGCGCGCCGGCGACAGGTAGTCGATCTCCACCCGCCGCACCACGAAGACGACGCCCGCGTCGTCGCGCAGCACGTCCTGCTCGAAGCCGTGAACGCGCAGCCATTCGCTGCGCGCGCGCTCCATGAACTTGAGGTAGTTGGCGTAGTAGACGACGCCGCCGGCGTCGGTGTCTTCCCAGTACACCCGCACCGGCCAGACGAAGGCCATCAGAACAGGTCCGCGTTGGGTTCGTTCGGAGCCGCGAGGCCGAGATGGCGATAGGCAAGCGGCGTGGCGATGCGGCCGCGCGGCGTGCGCTGCAGGTAGCCCTGCTGGATCAGGTAGGGCTCGAGCACGTCCTCGATGGTGTCGCGCTCCTCGCCGATCGCGGCGGCGAGGTTGTCGAGCCCGACCGGGCCGCCCATGAACTTCTCGACCACCGCCGACAGCAGCTTGCGGTCCATCACGTCGAGTCCGGCCCGGTCGACGTCGAGCATCACCAGGGCCGCATCCGCCACCGCACCGGTGGCCTGTCCTTCCGCCTTCACCTCGGCGTAATCGCGCACCCGCCGCAGCAGGCGGTTGGCGATGCGCGGCGTGCCGCGCGAGCGGCGCGCGATTTCGAGCGCGCCGGCCGCGTCGAGGTTCATCTGCAGCAGGCCGGCCGAGCGGTGCACGATGTAGCCGAGTTCCTCCGGCGAATAGAACTCCAGCCGCGCCACGATGCCGAAGCGGTCGCGCAGCGGATTGGTGAGCATGCCGGCGCGCGTCGTCGCGCCGACCAGCGTGAACGGCGGCAGGTCGAGCTTGACCGAGCGCGCCGCCGGCCCCTCGCCGATCATGATGTCGATCTGGAAGTCCTCGAGCGCCGGATACAGCACCTCCTCGACGACCGGCGACAGGCGGTGGATCTCGTCGATGAACAGCACGTCGTGCGGCTCGAGGTTGGTCAGGAGCGCGGCGAGGTCGCCCGCGCGCTCGAGCACCGGTCCCGACGTCTGCCTGAGGTTCACCCCCATCTCGCGCGCGATGATGTGCGCGAGCGTCGTCTTGCCGAGGCCCGGCGGGCCGAACAGGAGCACGTGGTCGAGCGCTTCGCTGCGTTTTCTCGCGGCGTGAATGAAGATTTCAAGCTGCTCGCGCGCCTTCTGCTGGCCGACGTATTCGGCCAGCGTGCGCGGGCGCAGCGCGCGCTCGATCTGTTCTTCCTGCGGGCTGGCCGCGGCCGGAGCGATGAGACGGTCGGTTTCGATCATGGGGGTGGTGCCGGAGGACTGTCCGGGCCATTCTAACCCGCGCCGTCGCTGCCGGGTTCGACGTACTGCACCATGCGGCCGCGCCCCCGCTCCTTGGCCTGGTACAGCGCGTGGTCGGCGCGCATCAGCGCGTCGTCGATCGAGTCGCGCGACGCGGGGCCGAGCCAGGTCTGCCCCGCGCTGAG
This sequence comes from Thiobacillus sp. SCUT-2, assembly GCF_035621355.1. Taxonomy (NCBI): domain Bacteria; kingdom Pseudomonadati; phylum Pseudomonadota; class Betaproteobacteria; order Nitrosomonadales; family Thiobacillaceae; genus Thiobacillus; species Thiobacillus sedimenti. The sequence continues at coordinate 2,416,272 of NZ_CP141769.1, forward strand.
GCCGGTCTGCAGATCGAGGCCGAAGGCGTTGAGTTCGCTGCGGAAGCGATCGCTCAGGCGCTGGTACCAGGCGTCCAGCCCGGCCGCGTCGAGATCGGTCAGCAGCACGACGAACTCGTCGCCGGCAAGGCGCGCCGCGAGATCCGCGCGCCGCGTCAGGTCCTTCAGTGCCTGCGCGAGCGCGAGCAGCACCTGGTCGCCGACCGCATGTCCGAAGCGATCGTTGACGCCCTTGAAGTGATCGATGTCGAGCATGACCAGCGCAACCCGATGCTGCCGCTCCGCCATCCCCTGCGCCTGCGGGAAGCGGGTCTCGAAGGCGCGCCGGTTGGGCAGCGCGGTGAGGGGATCGGTCAGGCTCAGCCGCTCCAGCCGCGCGCGCTGCTCCTGCAGATGCCGCGCGGTGAGGTTGATGTCCTCCGCCACCTGCTCGAATTCGACGTAGTGGGGCATGATCGTCGGCACGGGCTCGTTGCGCGCCAGTGCCTTCAGGGCATCGAGGGTCGACACGATGTCGCGCACCATCGTGCGGCGCAATTGCACGATCCCGATCACCAGCACCGCCAGCACCGCACCCAGCGTCAGCAGTCCGGCCACGACCTGGCGCCCGCCGCTGCGCGTGAGCCATTGCACGGGGCTCTGCACGACGAGCGTCCAGCCGGTGTCCGCCACCGGCAGGCGGACCTCGCGCATCGCGCCGCGCTGCAGCCCGTGGCCGACGATCGGCCTGCCCTCGGCATCGAGCAGGGCGATGGCGTGTTCCGGCAGGATCGAACCGTCGATCGCGCGCTGCAGCGGGTCGAGGCGCACGCTCAGGAAGATCCCGCCCAGGAGCATGCCCCGGACGTCATGGACGGCGGCCACGAAATCGACATGCTCCGCGCCGGCCTGCTGGCGATGCACCAGCAGCCTTCCGTCCGTCAGCGCGCCGGGCCGGCGCAGGTCGCGCTGGCAGGCCGGGCCGATCCGGAACGACGCGGCGTCGCCCACCACTTCGCCGTGCGCATCGACGAGCGCCAGGCCGAGTATCTCCGGCAGCAGGCGCTGGCGGGCACGCACCCACGCCTGCTGCGCCTCGGGCGTGCCGAAGGCCAGCACGTCGGCCAGTTCGCGATCGCGTGCCGCGTTGTCGAGCAGGGTACGGTAGTCACCCAGCCGGCGCACCAGATTGCCGCGCGCCTGCTCGGCTTCGTAGCCGATCAGGCGTTGCTGTTCTTCGCGCGTGGACTCGAGGCTGAACCACAGGCTCAGGCCGATCCCCGCGCCGAAGATGCCGACGACGCCCAGCAGCAACCCCATCAGGTGGCGCTGCAGGGAGGCCGATGGCCGGACGGTTTGCGCGGGAAGCGGCATGAAGCGGAATCAGGATTTCGACAAGAGCCGCAGCGCCTGCCGGATCGCCTCGCCGACCGGAAGATCGGCCGGCAGCTGGCGCAGCGCCTCGTTCGTCTCACGTTCGTTGTAGCCGAGCGCGAGCAGCGCCTGGCGGACGTCGTCGGACACGCCGGCCGGCCCCGCCGCAGCGATTGCGCCGGCGAACACCGGCTTGCCCTTCAGCTCCAGCAGCAGGCGCTCGGCGGTCTTCTTGCCGATGCCGGGCACCTTGACGAGGCGGCCGACTTCCTGCGCGGCGATCGCCGCCGACAGGTCGTTGACCGACAGCCCGGACAGCACCGACAACGCGGTCTTGGCGCCGATGCCCGAAACCTTCAGCAGTTCGCGGAACGCGGCACGCTCGGTCTCGCTGCCGAAGCCGTACAGCAGGTGCGCATCCTCGCGGACCGCGAGATGGGTAAGCAGGCAGACCTTCTCGCCCGTCGCCGGCAGGTTGTAGAAGGTGCTCATCGGCACGTCGATTTCGTAGCCGACGCCGTTCACGTCGACCAGCACCTGCGGCGGCTGTTTGGCGGCGAGGATGCCGCAGATTCTTCCGATCATCGGGCTTGGCCCATCTTCGAGTTCTCCGTGTACATCAGCATAGCCGCAAGCATCAGCGCCTGAACATGCGTCGCCGGAAGATCGCACACGACGGGACTGGCGAGCCGCGCGCGCGTCGGCTCGACCGGCCCCGCGGCGGCGCTCATACCAGCCGCCCGCCCTTGACGCGATAGCCCGCGGTCGACTGCGTGCCCAGGCGGCTGCCGTGTGCGTGGGCGATGGCGCACGCGAGCGCATCGGCCGCATCGGCCTTGGGGGCTGCCGGCAGCGCGAGCAGGCGCTTGACCATCTCCTGCACCTGCTCCTTGGCCGCCTTGCCGTGCCCGACGACGGCCTGCTTGATCTGCAAGGCGGTGTATTCGGCGACCATGAGTTCGTTCGTCACCGCGGCGCAGATCGCGGCGCCGCGCGCCTGCCCGAGCAGCAGCGTCGATTGCGGGTTGACGTTGACGAAGACGATCTCGACCGCGCAGGTGTCGGGGCGGTAGGTGGCGATCACCTCGTTGAGCCCGGCGAACAGGACGCCGAGCCGCGTTGGCAGCTCGCCCTCGCCGCTCTTGATGACGCCGCTCGCGACGTAGGCGAGCTTCTGCCCGGTCTGCTCGATGACCCCGAAGCCGGTGAGCCTCAAGCCGGGGTCGATGCCGAGAATGCGCAAGTTACTCCGGCAGCACGGCGTTGGTGTAGACCTCCTGCACGTCGTCGAGACTTTCGAGCGCGTCCAGGATCTTCTGCATCTTCACCGCGTCGTCGCCGGCGAGTTCGGTCTCGGCCTCGGGGCGCATGGTGATCTCGGCCACGGCCGGCTTGAAACCCGCCTTCTCGAGCGCCTCCTTCACCGCCTCGAAGGCCTTGGGGTCGGGTGAGGTCAGCACCTCGATCGAGCCGTCCTCGTTGGGGATGATGTCGTCGGCGCCGGCATCGAGCGCGACTTCCATCACCGCCTCTTCGCTCGCGCCCGGCTCCAGGATGATCTGGCCAACGTGCTTGAACTGGAACGCCACGCAGCCGTCGGTGCCCATGTTGCCGCCGTGCTTGACGAAGGCGTGGCGCACGTCGGCGACGGTCCGCACCTTGTTGTCGGTGAGGCAGTCGACCATCACCGCGACGCCGCCGATGCCGTAGCCCTCGTAGCGCGCTTCCTCGTAGTTCACCCCTTCGAGCTGGCCGGTGCCGCGCTTGATCGCGTTTTCAATGTTGTCCTTCGGCAACGAGTCGGCCTTGCCCTTCTCGATCGCCAGCCGCAGCCGCGGGTTCATCGCGGGGTCGCCGCCGCCCATCTTGGCGGCCACGGTGATTTCCTTGATAAGCTTGGTGAAGATCTTGCCGCGCTTGGCATCCTGGCGACCCTTGCGGTGCTGGATGTTGGCCCACTTCGAATGTCCTGCCATGTTGATTCCGACGCAAAAAAACGTAATGCGCGATTTTAGCACCGCAGCCCCCGCCCTCCGCCCCCCGACCGTTAGGCTTGGCGTCGATCTCGGCGGCACCAAGATCGAGCTCGTCGCGCTCGACGGCGGGGGCCGCGAAATCCTGCGCCGCCGCGTGCCGACGCCGCAGGGCGACTATCTCGCCACGGTGGCCGCGGTCGCCGCCCTGGTGCACGCGGCCGAAGTCGAACTCGGGCAGCCCGGCAGCGTCGGCATCGGCACCCCCGGCGCGATCTCGCCCGCCAGCGACCGGATGAAGAACTGCAACTCGACCTGCCTCAATGGCCAGCCGCTGCAGGAGGACCTCGAACGCGCGCTCAACCGTGAAGTGCGGCTCGCCAACGACGCCGACTGCTTCGCGCTGTCGGAGGCCGTCGACGGATCGGGTGCCGGCGCGGATACGGTATTCGGCGTCATCCTCGGCACCGGGGTCGGCGGCGGCGTGGTGGTGCGCGGGCAACTGCTCAAGGGCGCGAATGCGATCGCCGGTGAATGGGGCCATTCGCCGCTGCCCTACTTCCAGTTCGCCGCAGCGCCGTCCGATCGCGACGGCACCGGCCAGCATCCGGCGACCGGCGAGCCCATCCTGCATCCCTGGCCGAGCCCGCGCGAACTCGACGCCGCGCCGGCATGCTACTGCGGCAAGAAGGGCTGCATCGAGACCTGGCTGTCGGGGCCGGCGTTCGCCGCCGACCACGTGCGCTACGGCGGCGAGGACCTGCCGGCGCACGAGATCGCGCAGCTCGCGGCGGCCGGCTACGGCCCGTGCAGCGCGACGCTGGCGCGCTACGAGGAAAGGCTGGCGCGCGCGCTCGCCAGCGTGATCAACCTGATCGACCCGGATGTGATCGTACTGGGCGGCGGGCTTTCCAACATCGAGCGGCTGTACGACACCGTGCCGCGGCTGTGGCCACGCTACGTGTTTTCCGACCGCGTCGATACGAAGCTGGTGCCGCCGACGCATGGCGACTCCAGCGGCGGGCGGGGGGCGGCGTGGCTGTGGGAGGCGTAGCAACGCCCTAATGCAGGCTCAGTGCAGCTTGATCCGCGCCCGCGTCGGCGTGCTGATGAAGTGTGCGTAAGTGGTGAGCGAGGTCTTGAACCAGCCGTGCAGCGCGACTTCGTGCATCTTGTGCAGCGACCAGTACACCAGCCGCGCCATCACGCCCTCGATCATGATGCTGCCGCCGGTCAGCGTGCCCATCAGGTTACCGACGGTCGAGAAGCGTCCGAGCGCGACCAGCGAGCCGTAGTCGCGATAGCGGTATTCGGGCAGCGGCCTCCCGCGCAGCCGGCGGCAGATCGACTTCACCAGCATCGACGCCTGCTGGTGCGCCGCCTGGGCGCGCGGCGGCACGAAGCCGCCATTCGGCATGGGGCAGGCCGCGCAGTCGCCGAAGGCGAAGATGGCGTCGTCGCGCGTGGTCTGCAGGGTGGGCCGGACGACGAGCTGGTTGATGCGGTTGGTTTCGAGCCCGTCGATGTCCCTGAGGAAGTCGGGTGCCTTGATGCCAGCCGACCACACCATCATGCTGGCCGGGATGAACTTGCCGTCGGCGGTGAGCATGCCGTCGTGGCGCACCTCGACGATGCGCTCGCGCACGTGCATCTCGACGCCGAGCTCGGCGAGACGCTCGGCGGCCGCCACCGACAGGCGCGGCGGCAGCCCCGGCAGGATGCGGTCGGACGCTTCGACGATCAGGAGCTTCAGGCTCTTCTCCGGCTCGATGTTTTCCATGCCGTAGGACGACAGTTCGCGCGTCGTGTCGTGCAGTTCGGCCGCAAGCTCGACGCCGGTGGCACCTGCGCCGACGATGCCGACCGTGAGCTGGCCCGGTGCGACCGGCTCGGTCTGCGTGTTGGCGCGCAAACAGGCGTTGATGTGGCGGCGATGGAACTCGCGCGCCTGCTCGGGCGTGTCGAGCATGATGCAGTGCTCCTTCACGCCCGGCACGCCGAAGTCGTTGCCGACCGAGCCCACGGCGATGATCAGCGTGTCGTAGCGGAAGGTGCGGCGCGGAATGATCTCGCGGCCCTCCTCGTCGAAGGTCGGCGCGACGCTGACCTCCTGGCGCTGCCGGTCGAGACCCTCCATGCGGCCAAGGCGGAAGGTGAAGCCATGCCAGTGGCCCTGCGCGAGGTATTCGAGACGCTCGGCGTAGGAATCGAGGCTGCCGGCCGCGACTTCGTAGAGCAGCGGTTTCCAGATATGCGACGGCGAGGCGTCGATCAGCGTGATGTTGGCGCGCTTCTTCTTGCCCAGCTTGTCGCCCAGGCGGGTGGCGAGTTCCAGTCCCCCGGCGCCGCCCCCCACGATGACGATCTCATGCGGCTGCTGTTCAGGTCCCACAAACTTCTCCTTCTTATCGTTCGGGCGCAATGATACCCGGAATATTAGCGATCGCTTCTATACAAACCGCCGCTGCGCCGCCTGCAACTCGCTAAAATCGGGCGATCGACGAACCGGACACTGCCATGACCGCTCCCCTGCTGATCGCCAGGAACGCCACCGCCGACCTCTTCCTGCTCCCGCAGATGGCCAACCGCCACGGCCTCGTGACCGGCGCCACGGGCACCGGCAAGACCGTCACGCTGCAGACGCTGGCCGAGCATTTCTCCAGCATAGGCGTCCCCTGCTTCATGTCCGACGTGAAGGGCGACCTGTCGGGCGTGTCGCAGCCCGGCGGCGGCAATGCCAAGGTCGAGGAGCGCGTGGCCGCGCTCAAGCTCGAGGGCTTCCAGCACCAGGGCTACCCGGTCACCTTCTGGGACCCTTTCGGCGCAGCCGGGCATCCGGTGCGCGCCACCGTGTCCGACATGGGCCCCCTGCTGCTGGGCCGCATGCTCGACCTCAACGAGACCCAGGGCGGGGTGCTCAACCTGGTCTTCAAGGTGGCCGACGACAACGGCCTCCTGCTGCTGGATTTGAAGGACCTGCGCGCCATGCTCGCCTTCGTCGGCGAGCACGCGAAGGAATTCACCACCGAATACGGCAATGTGTCCTCGGCCTCGATCGGGGCGATCCAGCGCGGCCTGCTGGCGCTCGAATCGCAGGGCGGCGAGCAGATCTTCGGCGAGCCGATGCTCAACATCGACGACCTGATCCAGACCGATCGCGGACGCGGCGTCATCAACATCCTGGCCGCCGACCGCCTGATGCAGTCGCCCAAGATGTACGCCACGCTGCTGCTCTGGCTGCTGTCGGAACTGTTCGAGAAACTCCCCGAGGCGGGCGACCTCGACAAGCCCAAGCTGGTGTTCTTCTTCGACGAGGCGCACCTGCTCTTCACCGATGCCCCCGGCGCGCTGGTGGACAAGATCGAGCAGGTGGTGCGGCTGATCCGCTCCAAGGGCGTCGGCGTCTATTTCGTCACGCAGAATCCGGCCGACGTGCCGGACAAGGTGCTCTCGCAGCTGGGCAACCGCGTGCAGCACGCGCTGCGTGCCTTCTCCGCGCGCGACCAGAAGGCCGTGCGCGCCGCCGCCGAGACCATGCGCGACAACCCGGAGCTCGACGAAGCGACTGCCATCGCCGAACTGGGCGTCGGCGAGGCGCTGGTGTCCTTCCTCGATGCGAAGGGGCGACCCGGCGTGGTCGAGCGCGCCTTCATTCTGCCGCCAGAGGGGCAGATCGGGCCCATCACCGACGCGCAGCGCCGCCAGCTGATGCAGACCTCGCTCGTCGCCGGCGTCTACGACAAGGTCGTCGACCGCGAATCCGCCTACGAGACGCTGAAGGCGCGCGCCGAGCAGGCGGCCGCCCAGGCGCAGGCCGCGCAACCGGCTCAGGCCGAGGCCCAGCCGGGGGGCGGCGCGCTCGGCGGCGTGCTGGGAGACATCCTCGGCGGGCGCGGAGGCCGCCGCGAAAGCGCGGTCGAAGCGATGGCGAAGTCGGCCGCCCGCTCGATCGGCAGCCAGGTCGGTCGCGCAATCATCCGCGGCGTGCTGGGCAGCCTGTTCGGCGGCAAGCGCTGAGGCGCCGCGGCCCGCTTCGGCTCAGGCGAACAGCCGCGCGAGTTCGGCGCCCGGATCGGCGGCGCGCATGAAGGCCTCGCCAACCAGGAAGGCGTTGACGGCGTGGCGGCGCATGACGGCGACATCGCCCGGCGCGAGGATGCCGGATTCGGTGATGACGATGCGGTCGCTGCCGATTTTCGGCAGCAGCGACAGCGTGGTGTCGAGGCTCACCTCGAAGGTGCGCAGGTTGCGGTTGTTGATGCCCTGCAACGGCGTCTTCAGCGTGAGCGCCGCGTCGAGTTCCGCGGCATCGTGCGACTCCACCAGCACCGCCATGCCCAGGTCCAGGGCCAGCGCTTCCAGCGCCTGCATCGCCGGCAGTTCGAGCGCGGCGACGATCAGCAGGATGCAGTCGGCGCCCATGGCGCGCGCCTCGTAGACCTGGTAGGGGTCGACGATGAAATCCTTGCGCAGCACCGGAAGCCCGCATGCGGCGCGCGCGGCCTGCAGGTATTCCGGGCTGCCCTGGAAATAGTCGCGGTCGGTCAGCACCGACAGGCACGCGGCGCCGCCCGCTTCGTAGCTCGCGGCGATCTCGGCGGGGCGGAAATCCGGGCGGATCACGCCCTTGGACGGGCTCGCCTTCTTGATTTCGGCGATCACCGCGGCCTGTCCGGCAGCGAGCTTCGCGCGCAGGGCGCCGACGAAGTCGCGCGCCGGCGGAGCCGCCGCGGCGCGCGCCTTCATCTCCGCCAGCGGCACCGCCGCGAGGCCGGCGGCAATTTCATTGCGCTTGGCGGCGAGGATCTTATCGAGGATGTCGGCCATCGCGCTCAGGCCTCCTTGCCGCGGCGGGAAAACGCCACCAGCTGGTTGAGCTTCTCGCGTGCGGCGCCGCTGGCGATCGCGTCGCGCGCGCGCTCGATGCCTTCGCCCAGCGTGGCGGCACGGTCGGCCACGTAGATCGCGGCACCGGCGTTCAGCAGCACGATGTCGCGCGCCGGTCCCGGAAGGTTGTCGAGCACCGAGAGCAGCCTGTCCTTCGCCTGCGCGGCATCCCACACCTTGAGCGCCTCGCTGCCACAGGTCTCGAGGCCGAATTCGCGCGGATGGATCGTGTACTCGGTCACCTCGCCGTCCTTCAGTTCGCCGATCAGCGTCTCGCCCGCGAGCGTGATCTCGTCCATGCCGTCGGAGCCGTGCACGACCATCACGTGGCGGCTGCCGAGGCGTTGCAGGACGCGCACCAGGATGCCGACGAGGTCGGGGTGGAACACGCCCAGCAACTGGTGTGGCGCGCCCGCCGGGTTGGTCAGCGGCCCGAGGATGTTGAAGATCGTGCGCACCCCCAGCTCGCGGCGCACCGGCGCGGCGTGCTTCATCGCGCCGTGGAATTTCGGCGCGAACATGAAGCCGATGCCGATCGCGTCGATGCTTGCCGCCACATCCTCGGGGGTGAGCTCGAGGTTGACGCCCAGCGCCTCGAGCACGTCGGCGCTGCCGCTGGTGGAGGACACCGAACGCCCGCCATGCTTGGCGACGCGCGCGCCGGCCGCCGCCGCGACGAAGGCGGCGGTGGTGGAGATGTTGAAGGTGTGCGCGGCGTCGCCGCCGGTGCCGCAGGTGTCGACCAGATGGGCGCTGTTCTGCGCCGGCACCGTGGCGGCGAATTCGCGCATCACCTGCGCCGCCGCCGCGATCTCGCCGACGGTCTCCTTCTTGACCCGGAGGCCCATGATGATGCCGGCGATCTGCACCGGGGTGAGCTCGCCGCGCATGATCTGGCGCATCAGCGAGAGCATCTCGTCGTGGAAGATTTCGCGCTGTTCGACCAGCCGCGCGAGCGCCTGCTGCGGCGTGATCATCGCGTGCCCTTCAGGAAGTTCGCCAGCATCGCGTGGCCATGCTCGGTGAGGATGGACTCGGGATGAAACTGCACGCCTTCGACCGCCAGCGTCTTGTGGCGCACCCCCATGATCTCGCCGTCGTCGGTCCAAGCGGTGATCTCGAGGCAGTCGGGCAGCGACTCGCGCTCGATCACCAGCGAATGGTAGCGGGTCGCGCGGAAGGGATTGGGCAAGCCCTTGAACACGCCGACGTCGAGGTGATGGATCATCGAGGTCTTGCCGTGCATCAGCTCCTTGGCGCGCACGATTTTGCCGCCGAAGGCCTGGCCGATGCTCTGGTGGCCGAGGCAGACGCCGAGGATGGGAATCCTGCCGGCGAACTCCTTGATCAGCGGCACCGACACCCCGGCTTCGTTCGGCGTGCAGGGGCCGGGCGAGACCACGATGTGGTCCGGCTTCAACGCGGCGATGCCGGCGAGGTCGATCTCGTCGTTGCGGATCACCTTGACGTCCTCGCCCAGCTCGCCGAAATACTGCACGAGGTTGTAGGTGAAGCTGTCGTAGTTGTCGATCATCAGCAGCATGGTGCGGCTATCCTCGGGTTCGGTCGGGCACCCGCATCGGCTGGCGGCGGAGCGCGTCCGGATGCGGGTTTGCATGCGCGAAAAACCGTCATTGTCGCCCAGATTGGACACGCCACAAACCCTTGTCCGCCATGCCCCGCACCGTGCCCGCCCCCCATCGAACCGGACCGCCATTAAAGCAGTATTTTTTATATTGCTTTAATGGCGGTCCGGTGCTAGATTGAACAGGCATTCAACGCAAAGCTTGATGGAGGACCCGATGCCCACGCAGCCTGGAACGCTCACCCCGGACGACGTTCGCGCCGCGCTGCGCGGCGTCGACGACCCGGAAGTCGGGATGAACATCGTCGACCTCGGGCTGGTATACGGCGTCGACGTCACGCCGGGACAGCTGCACGTCGACCTCACCATGACCTCCCCCGCCTGCCCGATGGGGGAAATGATCCTCGAGGACGCCCAGCGCGCACTGGAGGCCCTGGCGCCGGCCGGCGTCGAAATCGACCTCACCCTGGTGTGGGACCCGCCCTGGAGCCCCGACCGGATGAGCGAGGACGCACGCGCCCATTTCGGCTGGACATGACTTTTGCAACCACAGGAGACCGAGCATGACGACCCCCCCGCAAACCACCGTCGACGTCCGCACCATCGCGCCGCGCGACCGCCACCCCCTGATCTTCGGCACCTTCTCCAAGCTGGCGCCCGGAGAGGCCCTGCTGCTGGTCAACGACCACGACCCCAAGCCGCTCTACTACCAGTTCCAGGCCGAGCACGGGGGGGAATTCCAGTGGGAATACGTCGAGAGCGGCCCGGACGTGTGGCGGGTGCGCATCGATCGCGTCGCGCCCTGCTGCACCTGACGCCCGAAAGCCATGCGCACCGGCGACCTCGGCGTCCCGTTCCGCCTGCCGCTCCTGATGCTGGGCGTCGCCGCCCTGGCGTCGGGGGTGCTGGCCGGCCTCGCCCGCCTCGGCTGGAACGTGCCGCGCCCCATGGCCGAACTGGCGCTGCTGCACGGCCCGCTGATGGTGTCCGGCTTCCTCGGCACCGTGATCGGGCTCGAGCGCGCCGTCGCCATCGGGCGCCGCTGGGCCTATGGCGGGCCGCTGCTGACCGGCCTCGGCGCCGCGGTCCTGCTGGCCGGTCTGCCTGTGGCCCTCGGTGCGGCGGCGATCGCGCTCGGCAGCGCCGTCCTCTTCGCCGGCACCACACGCCTCGCGCTGCGCCAGCGCGAGCTCTTCATGGCGACCATGGCACTCGGCGCGCTCAGCTGGCTGGCCGGCAACCTGCTGTGGCTGGCCGGAACCCCCTTGCCCGGCGTGGTGGCGCTGTGGATCAATTTCCTCGTCCTGACGATCGCCGGGGAACGCCTCGAACTGTCGCGCTTCCTGCCGCCCACGCCCGGGGCCAAGCGGGTTTTCGCGGCGATCCTGGCGGCACTCGTGGCCGGCAGTGTCCTCACCTGGCACGCGGCGGGCCTCGCGCTCTACGCCGCCGGCCTGCTCGCCCTGGCCGCGTGGCTCTTGCGCCAGGACATCGCGCGGCGCACGGTCAAGGCGCACGGGCTGACCCGCTTCATCGCCGTCTGCCTGCTCTCCGGCTACGCCTGGCTCGCCATCGGCGCGGTGACCCTGCTCGCGGCCGGACGCCTCGCCGGCCTGGCGTATGACGCCGTACTGCACGCCATCCTCGTGGGCTTCGTGTTCTCCATGGTGTTCGGCCATGCGCCGGTGATCTTCCCCGCGGTCGCGCGGGTGAAGATGCCGTACCACTGGTCCTTCTACGTGCCCCTCGTGGCGCTGCAGGCCTCGCTGCTGGCGCGCCTCGCCGGCGACGCCCTCGCCGACCCCGGGCTGCGCAGCGTCGGCGGTCTCCTCAATGCCGCCGCGCTGGTGCTGTTCATCCTCGGCACGCTCGCCAGCGTCGTGCGGGGTGCGCGCGCGGACCGTGCCGGCAAGACACCGCGGCACGCCGGCGCGCCGCCGTCGCTGTCCCCCGGACCCTGACGACGCGCGGCATGAAGCGCAGCGCGTTCCTGCAGCCCCTCTCGCGCGAGCACCACGGCGCCCTTTCCCTGGCCAGCGCCTGCGCGCGCGCGGCGCAGTCGGGCGACGCGGCGAAGATTGCCGAGACCTGCGAACGCGCCGTCCGGGCGTTCGCGGTCGAGCTCGAGCCGCACTTCCGCATCGAGGAACGTTCGTTGTTGCCGCGGCTCCTGGACGCCGAAGCGCAGCCCCTCGTGCAACGCACGCTCGACGAGCATCGCTTGCTGCGCGCGCTGCTCGACGGGCTCGGGCGCAACGACGCCGAAGCGCTGGCAGAGTTCGGCGCGCAGCTCGCGGCCCACGTGCGGTTCGAGGAGCGCACGCTGTTTCCGGCGATCGAGCGCGCGCTCGAGGTTTGAGATGGGCGCCGCCGCAGGCCGCCCTGCCGGCCCTTATTGCGGCGCGCTGCCCTGCAGGTAGGTCGTGACGGCCACCATGTCCTTCGGCGTCAGGCCGTGGACCAGCGGCTTCATCACCGCGCCGGCAGGGCGCTGGTCGGTCTGCGAAAGGATGTGGAGCTGCTTGATCATGTAGTCGGCATGCTGGCCCGCGAGGCGGGGAAAGGTGCCCTTGCCCATGCCTGCCTGGCCATGACATCCCGCGCAGGCGGCGACCTGTTCCTTGGGAATGCCGTTTTCGAAGATGGACCGGCCTTCGGCGACGAGGGCCGCATTGCCGACGACGTTGGGCGCATCCTTCTGCTGGGAGAAGTATGTCGCCAGCCCCTTGATCTGCTCGTCCGTCAGCTTGCGGGCGATCCCCCACATGTATTCGGAGCCTTCCGGATCGGAGCGGTCGTGGCCACGGAAGTACTTCAATTGCGCGACCAGGTAATCCTCCTGCTGGCCCGCGAGCTTGGGGAAATTGGGGTTGATCGAATTGCCGTCGATGCCGTGGCAGTTCGAGCAGACCTGCATGGCAAGCGTCCTGCCCGACACCCGCGAGTCGCCGGTGTCACGCGAGCGTTCCAGGCTCGAACAGCCCACAGCGAGGGTCGCGACGACCAGGGCGAGGGTCGTATGCAAAGCTGTCTTCATGTTGGATTCCTTCAAGTCAGTAAAAGCGCGCTGAGTAACCGACGGGCAGCGTCAGTAGGCACCCCAGACATAGAAGAACAGCGTGTCGTTGTCGCTGGCATTGCGGCCGACGCCGTTGTAGTTGTTGCTGCTGCCGCTGAACCGGGTGAAGTGCCAGTACTGGGCGCCGATGCGCACGTACTGCACTGGCGTCCAGAACACCTCCGGAATCCACACCGTGGTATTCGGGCTTCCGTTGGCGTTGAACGCGACTTCACTTGCAGTCGGGTCCGTGTAAAGGCCGGCATCCGTCGAGCCGGTCGTCTGCTGGTAGGCCAGGCTTGCACCGTACTTCGCGTCGTATACGTAGGCACCCTTGAGCTTGAACTCGTTCACCGTGTCGCTCGAGTTGTCGTAGCCGAGTGCAGCCTGGTCACCCCACTTCACGTTTTCATGGATGTAGCTGATGTGGGCCGTGACCGTATGCGGGTCGAGGATGTACTGGTATTGCGCGTCGACCCCGTAGTCGCGGAAGCGATCGGTGGGCAGGGTACTGTCGCTTGCCGCAGTGTCGGTCCCCTCGTGAATTCTGGCCACCAGGCCCGAGGTGCCCACCATGATGTTATGCGGGCCGAACGCCTTGGTGTACGCCAGCCTCCAGTACGGCGCCCCGTCCTTGATCCTCAGGATCTGGGAATTGTCGAAGGGATGGAGGAACCCGAAGGGGCCGTTTGCCGTTTTGTACAGCGAGAATTCGCCGTACAGGGTCTGGTTCCAGTATGCGTAGACGCCGGCGCCAACCGCGTTCTGAGCGAGCCCGCCATCCAGCAGCGGGGACGCCGGCGCGCCGAGCGCGAATGTCGGCCCGACGTAGGGGTAGCCCCAGGCCGACGAGCTGTTCCAGACGTCCTGCATGCTTGGGTTGTTGTTGGCGAAGGCGCCGACGATCAGATCGTTGCCGGGTGAGATGAAGCGGTCGGCGTAGCGCAGCTCGGTATTGTCCGGGCCGAAGTGACCCACCCAGTCGTTGTTTCCGTTCTGGTGATCGTAGTTCGCGTAGGTCGCCTGCGCGAACAGGCCGAGGTTGTCGGTGATCTTGCCGGCGAGGAACACGCTGGCGACGTCGAATATCGGCTGCCCGTTCTTGTAGAAGTCGGTGGTGTCCTTCACCCCGGTCGAGTCCTTGGGATTGCGGACGTCCGTGTAGTCAAGGACCGCCATCACCGAGAGGGGGATCGCGCGGCTGCCGAGCGTGTACCCGGTGAGCTTGAACAAACGGCCATAGGGCGTGAGTTCGGGAAACTGGCCCCCCGCATGGCAGGCGAGGCAGTTCTGCCCGGTCTGGCGGGCGAAGGCCGGGACCGCATGGCTGGGCGTCGACCACAGGCCCAGCAGCACCAGAGCCGCCCATGTCGACAGAATTTCCCGCAACCGCGGGATGGAACGCCGGAACAAGGTGGTAACCACGAGACTTCTCCCCAAGAAAGCGATCTTCGAACACCGCCTGCCGCGTCCGGCGCCTGCGCCGAAACTCTCGGCTGATGCAAAATACAACGCACGAGAGAAATGGTTCCGCAATATCGAACATCGTTGCAAAAACGAACAGTTCGACAATAGGACATGGATGTCCCGTATTCAAGGCACGCGCAAAAAAAAGCGCCCGCAGGCGCTTTCAGGGGAGGAGCCGGAGGCCCTACTTCAGCTTCTTGATGCCCATCAGGCCGAGCACGTATTTCTCGTACAGCGGCTCAGTCGAGCCCTTCTTCATCTTGCGCATGAAGTACTTCTCGAACGCGACCTTTGCGAGGTGCACCCACTTGCCCTCCTTGAACCAGTTCACGTTGCGCGGCGGAATCTGGGGCAGCGCGACGAAGGCGGCGCCGGTGTCGCCGAAGTCAGCCAGGCAGATGGCGTTCCAGGTCGCCTTCTCGACCGGCTCGCCGCCGTCGAGTACGGCGCGGATGTTGTGCGCGGTCGCCGTGACCATGGACTCGATCATGTAGCCGGTCTTCGGCGTGCCGGTCGGAACCGGCGTGGCCTCGACCGGGGGAATGGCGACGCACACGCCGACCGAGTAGATGTTCGGGAACTTGGGATTGCGCTGGTAGGGGTCGATGGCGATGAAGCCGCGCGGATTGGTCAGCCCCTCGATCCCGAACACGGCATCGATGCCCTTGAACGCCGGCAGCATCATGGAATAGGCGAACGGCAGCTCGTGCTCCTTGACCACCTCGCCCTTGTCGTTGTGCTCGGCGACGAACATCTTGCCGGCCTCGACCTTGGTCACCTTGGCGTTGCAGATCCACTTGATGTGGCGGTCGCGCATGGCCGATTCCATCAGCCCCTTGGAGTCGCCCACGCCGCCCAGGCCGAGATGGCCGATGTAGGGCTCGGCGGTGACGAAGGTCATCGGCACCTTGTCGCGGATTTTTCGCTTGCGCAGGTCGGTGTCCATGATCATCGCGAATTCGTAGGCCGGGCCGTAGCACGACGCGCCTTGCACCGCGCCGACCACGATCGGGCCGGGCGCCTTGACGAAGTCGTCCCACGCCTTGCCCGAACTCACCGCATGCTCGACCTGGCAGATCGAGTGGGTATGGCCGTCGGGTCCCAGTCCCGGCACCTCGTCGAACGCGAGCTTGGGGCCAGTCGCGATGATGAGGAAGTCGTAGTCGACGACCTTGCCGTCGGTCAGTTCGACCTGGTTCTTGTCCGGATGAACGCGCGCCGCGCCGACGCCGATGAAATCGATGTTCTTCTTGTTGAGATAGGGCGCGGCCGGCAGGGTGATGTCGTCGCGCTTGCGCCAGTTCACCGCGACCCAGGGGTTCGACGGCGTGAACTGGAAATACGGCAGGTTGGAAATGACGGTGATCTTGTCCTGGGCCCGCGCCGATTCGCGCATTTCGTAGGCCATGGTCATGCCGCCGATGCCGGCGCCGAGAATGACGATATGTGCCATGTGCGTTCTCCTCTTGTGTTGGTGATGCGAGGCAGGCAGCAAGGGGCGTGCCAGGCCACCGGCGCCACGAAAGCCGCTTGCCGCGCTGGCATGCTGCGTTGACATGACAGGAATGTCATGTCAGATTCAGTCCATGTCATGACCAACTGTCAGCCATGCCCCGGATCGAACTGCAGGAATTGATCGACGCGAACGACCAGCCCTTCGTGGTGATCGACCGCGACTACCGCATCGTCGCCGCGAACCGGCGCTATGCGGAAGCCTACGGCACCTCGCCCGAGGCCATCGTCGGCCAGCACTGCTACGCGATCTCGCACCATGCCGCGCGGCCCTGCCACGAAAACGGCGAGCAGTGCCCGCACCGCGCGCTGTTCGAACGCGGCGAAGCCGTCGAGGTTCTGCATACGCACTACCATGCCGACAACCAGCCCGAGCGCACCCGCATTCGCGGTCACGCGCTGCGCGGCACGAACGGCGAGCGCTATCTAGGCGAGCAGCTCTATCCGCTCGAGGCCGACCCCGGCTCCGACTGCGACGCCATGCAGATGGTCGGCCAGTCGCCCGCGTTCCTGACCTGCGTCGACCACCTCGCACGCGTCGCCGAAAGCGAGGCGTCTATCCTGCTCTACGGCGAAAGCGGCGTCGGCAAGGAACTCGCCGCACGTTTCATCCACGCACGCTCGGCGCGCGCCGGCGGCGCCTTCATCGTGATCAACTGCGCGGCGGTCCCGGAAACGCTGTTCGAAAGCGAACTGTTCGGGCACGAGCAGGGGGCGTTCTCGGGCAGCCGCGGGCTGAAGAAAGGGCTGTTCGAGCTGGCCGATGCCGGCACCCTGTTTCTCGACGAGGTCGCGGAGATTCCGCTCGGCCTGCAGGCCAAGTTGCTGCGCGTGCTGGAAACCGGCGAATTCCGCCGTGTCGGCGGCACGCAGACGCTGAGCGCCGACGTGCGCCTGGTGTCGGCCACCAACCGCCGGCTGCTGGACGAGGTGGACGAGAAGCGCTTCCGGCTCGATCTCTATTACCGCCTCGCCGGCATCGACGTGAGCCTGCCCGCGCTGCGCGAACGGCGCGAGGACATCCCGGCGCTGGCGGCCTTCCTGCTCAAGCGCCTCGCCGGCGCGCGCCCCGCCTGCCGGCTCGACGCCGCCGCGCTGGCCGCCTTGCAGGCCTACGATTTCCCGGGAAACGTGCGCGAGCTGCGCAACGTGCTGCAGCGCGCGGTGCTGACCTGCCGCGACGGCATCATCCGCAGCGGCGACCTGCGTTTGTCGGCCGCACCGGTCGCCGGTGCCCCGTTGGCGCCGCCGCCGGCCGAAGTCGAACGGGAGCGCATCCGCGCCCTGCTCGATCTGCACCGCGGCCATCGCAGCCGCGTCGCGAGCGCGCTCGGGATCACCGAGCGCACCCTCTACCGCAAGCTCAAGCGCTACGGCCTCGGCCAGGGCTAGATGCCCCGGCCCGCGCTCACTCGGTCACCGAGCCGAAACGCGCCTGCGCCAGTTCGGCCGCGCGCACCACGGCGCGCGCCTTGTTGAGCGTCTCCATCCATTCGCTCGCCGGCACGGAGTCGGCGACGATGCCGGCGCCCGCCTGTGCGTAGAGCATGCCGTCCTTGACCACGGCGGTGCGGATCGCGATCGCCAGATCCATGTCGCCGTTGAAGCCGAGGTAGCCGACCGCGCCGGCGTAGATGCCGCGCTTGGTCGGCTCGAGTTCGTCGATGATTTCCATCGCCCGCACCTTGGGCGCGCCGGATACCGTGCCGGCCGGAAAGCTGGCGCGCAGCACGTCGAGCGCGGTGAGGCCCGGCTTCAGCCTGCCCTCGACGTTGGAGACGATGTGCATGACGTGCGAGTAGCGCTCGATCTGCATGTTCTCGGTGACCTTGACGCTGCCGGTCACCGCGACGCGGCCGGTGTCGTTGCGGCCGAGATCGAGCAGCTGCAGGTGCTCGGCGCATTCCTTCGGATCGGCCAGCAGTTCCTCGGCCAGGCGCTGGTCGTCCTCGCGCGTGAGGCCGCGCGGGCGCGTGCCGGCGATCGGCCGCAGGGTGACCGTGTCGCCCTCCAGGCGCACCAGGATCTCCGGCGAGGAGCCGACGATGTGGAAGCCGCCGAGGTCGTAGAAGAACATGTAGGGCGAGGGATTCAGGCTGCGCAGCGCACGGTACAGCGACAGCGGCGACGCGGCGAACGGCCGCGCCATGCGCTGCGAGAGCACCACCTGCATGACGTCGCCGGCGGCGATGTAGTCCTTGGCCCTGGCAACCGCCGCCTTGAACTCGGCCTCGCCGAATTCCGAGCTCGGTTCGTCCTCCAACGCCGCCGGCTCGGCCGGCAGATGCACCGGCGCGTGCAGTTTGTCGGCGAGTTCGGCGAGACGCAGGTGGCCCTGCGCATACGCATCCGGCTGCATCGGGTCGGCGTGGGTAACGAGGTAGAGCTTGCCGGCCAGGTTGTCGAATACCGCCAGTTCCTCGGTCAGCATCAAGAGGATGTCGGGCGTGTGCAGCACGTCGTCCTTGCGGGTGTCCGCAAGCCGCTTCTCGATATAGCGGATGGTGTCGTAGCCGAAGTAGCCGGCCAGCCCGCCCATGAAGCGCGGCAAGCCGGCCACCGGCGCCGCCTTGAAGCGCGCCTGGAACTCGGCGATGAAGGCCAGCGGGTCGGGCAGCGTGTGCTCCTCGACGACCCGGCCGTCGGTCTCCACCGTCAGCAGGTGCGCGCGCACGCGCAGCACGGTGCGCGCCGGCAGGCCGATGAAGGAGTAGCGTCCGAAGCGCTCGCCGCCGACCACCGATTCGAGCAGGTAGGCGTAGGGCGCGTTGGCGAGCTTGAGGTAGACGGAAAGCGGCGTTTCCAGGTCGCCGGGCAGCTCGCGCACCAGCGGGATGCGGTTGAAGCCCTGGCGGGCGAGGTCGAAGAAGTCCTGTTCAGTCATGGTGAGTCCGTGAAAAAAAGTGAATGGCAAAAGGTGAAACGTGCGGGGGGCGTTCCACTTTCACCATCGCTTGTCGTTCACGGCTTTCTCCATGATCAGGCGGCCTTCGTCACCATCTTTGCCGCGTCGGCGAGGCTCGGCACGACCGCGTCGAGATCGAGCTCGGCGACCGGGCGTCCGCGGTTGTAGCCGTAGGGCACGCAGAACACCGGGCAGCCCGCGGCACGCGCCGCCTGCGTGTCGTTGAGCGAATCGCCGATCAGCAGCAGTTCGGCCGGCTGCACCTTGAACGCCTCGCAGGCGTGCAGCAGCGGCAGCGGGTCGGGCTTGCGCCTGGGCAGCGTGTCGCCCGAGAGGATCAGCTCGAAGTAGTCGAACAGGCCGGTGTCCTTCAGCAGCGGATGCGTGAACGCCGCGGCCTTGTTGGTGATGCAGGCGACGTGCAGGCCCATGGCCTTGAACGCCTGCAGGCCTTCGACGACGCCGGGGAAGGGCTGCGAATGGCGCGAGACGTTCGCGCTGTAATGCTTGTTGTACGAGGCGATGGCCTGCTCGAACAGCGCCGCATCGGGCTCGGCATCCATGTCGCCGGTAAGCACGCGCTTGACCAGGCGCGACACGCCGTTGCCGATGTAGGTCGAGATCGTCTCGAGCGACGGACAGGGGCGGCCAAGCTCGGCCATCATCAGCTCGGCGGAGTATGCGAGGTCGGGGGCCGTGTTGAGGAGGGTGCCGTCGAGGTCGATGACGACGGCCTTGATGGGGAGGGGAAAGCTTTTCATGTCAGTAAGCGGTGAGCAGCAAGCGGTGAGCCGTGCGGTCCGCGAATTTCTCCGCTTGCCGCTTACCGCTCCCCGCTTACCGGTTTTCAGACCTTCGCAAGCTCCGCGCGCATCGCGGCGATGATGCTGTTGTAGCGCTGCGGGTCGCTGTCCTTGGCGGCGCCGAACACGGCCGAGCCGGCGACGAAGGTGTCGACGCCGGCACGCGCCACTTCGGCGATGTTGGCCGGGCCGACGCCGCCGTCGATCTCGAGGCTGACCTTGAGGCCGCGGTCGTCGATCATCTTGCGCACCTTCTTCGCCTTGTCGAGCACGTAGGGAATGAATTTCTGGCCGCCGAAGCCGGGGTTGACGCTCATTAGCAGCACCATGTCGATCTTGTCGAGGGTGTATTCGAGGACGTCGAGCGGCGTGGCGGGGTTGAACACCAGGCCGGCCTTGCAGCCGTTCTCCTTGATCAGGCCGATGGTGCGGTCGATGTGCTCGGACGCTTCCGGATGGAAGGTGATGTAGGTGGCGCCGGCCTTGGCAAAGTCGGGGATGATGCGGTCGACCGGCTTGACCATCAGGTGGACGTCGATCGGCGCGGTGACGCCGTGCTTCCGGAGCGCCTCGCACACCAGCGGCCCGATGGTGAGGTTGGGCACGTAGTGGTTGTCCATCACGTCGAAGTGGACGATGTCGGCGCCGGAGGCGAGCACGTTGTCGACTTCCTCGCCGAGCTTGGCAAAGTTGGCGGACAGGATGGACGGGGCGATGCGGTACGTCATGGGAAGCTCCGGGATTTTTGGGGAAACCCACCCATTTTAACAGCCCGCCATGGCATTGCGTTACACTCCGCCCATTCCATCCCGTCGAGCAGAGCCGTGGCCGAAGGCAAGAAATACCAGATCAGCATCAACGTCGACACGACCTACCTGGCCGACCAGAGCGACCCCTCTGCCGATCGCTACGTGTTCGCCTACACGATCACCATCGCCAACACGGGCACCGTGGCGGCGCAGCTGATCTCGCGCCACTGGATCATCACCGACGCCGACAATGTCGTGCAGGAAGTGAAGGGCCTCGGCGTCGTCGGCGAGCAGCCGCTGCTGCGGCCCGGCGAGCACTTCGAATACACCAGCGGAACCGCGATGGGAACGCCGGTCGGCACCATGCGCGGCACCTACCAGATGGTCGCCGAAGACGGCAACAAATTCGACGCCGAGATTCCCCAGTTCACGCTCGCGATGCCGCGCGTGCTGCATTAGGGTGAACGGCAAGCGGGGAGCAGCCAGCGGCCCATCCCACTCACCGCTCACCACTCACCACTCACTTCTTCATCATCGTCCACCAGACGATGAACAGCAGCAGACCGACCGCAATCCCCGCCTCCAGCACAAGCCAGCCCAATCCCTGGGTCTCCATGCAAGCGTTCCTCCGTTGGTATACTCGACGCGTGTTATCGCTTTGAGCCATCTTCACCCGTGATGTTTTTCCGCGCAAGCCCGTGGCTGCTCGTCCTGCTTCTGTCGGCCTGTGCGGTGCACCCGCCGCTGGCGCCCCCCGTCGCGCCTCCCGTCCCCACGCCGGCACCCACCCCCGGCCCGGGAGCTGCGCCGCCGCCTGCGCTGATTCCCACGCCTGCCGTGGCCTATCCCACGCTCAAGCCGGTGAACTGGTCGGCGGTGAGCTTCTGGCGCGACGACGATGCCAGCGAGGCGTGGGGCGCCTTCCTGCAGAGCTGCTCCACGCTCGTCAAGCGCAGCGCCTGGCAACCGGTCTGCGCCGACGCGGCCGCGATGCAGGCGCCCGACGCGCAGGCCGTGCGCAGCTTCTTCGAGCAGCGCTTCCAGCCCTACCAGGCAACCCAGGAGGACGGCGGCGCCGAAGGCCTCGTCACCGGCTACTACGAGCCGGTGCTGAAGGGCGATCGCGTGCGCACCGCGCGCGCCCGCTATCCGCTCTATGGCCCGCCCGACGACCTCATCACGGTGGACCTCGCGAGCGTCTACCCGGAGCTGAAGAACCTGCGACTGCGCGGCCGGGTAGTCGGCAACAAGCTGGTGCCCTACCTGACGCGCAAGGAGATCGACGCCGCCGGCGACAGCGGCTTCAAGGGCAAGCCGATCGCCTGGGCCGATGACCCGGTCGAGCTGTTCTTCCTGCAGGTCCAGGGGTCGGGCCGCATCGACTTTCCCGACGGCAGCCGCATGCGGGTCGGCTACGCCGACCAGAACGGCTATCCCTACCAGTCGATCGGCCGGCTCCTGGTCGAACGCGGCGCGCTGAAGCTGGAGCAGGCGTCGATGCAGGGCATCAAGGACTGGGGCGCGAAGCACCCCGACAAGCTGCCCGAGCTCCTGGCCGCCAACCCCAGCTACGTCTTTTTCCGCGAACTCCCCGACGGCTTGCCCGGCCCGCTCGGTTCGCTCGGCGTCCCGCTGACCGGCGGCCGCTCGATCGCCGTCGATCCCCGCTACATTCCGCTCGGCGCGCCGGTTTTCCTCGCGACCACCCAGCCCAACTCGAACGCCCCGCTCAACCGGCTGGTCATGGCCCAGGACACTGGCGGCGCAATCCGCGGCGGCGTGCGCGCCGATTTCTTCTGGGGCTTCGGCGATGCGGCCGGCGAGCTTGCCGGCCGCATGAAGCAGCGCGGCCGCATGTGGGTGCTGCTGCCGAAGGACTATCCGCTGGTCACGGTCCGCCGCTGACGCGGCCCGTCCACGCGGCCGTGAACTCGCCGCGCGGCGCTTGTCTCACCTCTTGACCTTCCCATAATGGCAAGGTTTACGGTGCAAGCCATCGCATCGACAAGGAGCCCGCCATGACCGCCCCCCTTTCCATCGGCATCGAAGGCATGACCTGCGCGAGCTGCGCGGCGCGGGTCGAGAAAGTGCTCAGGCAGGTGCCCGGCGTCACCGAGGCCAGCGTGAACCTGGCGACCGAAACCGCCACGGTCGAGGGCGACGCCGATCCGAACGCCGTGCGCCAGGCCATCGAGAAGGCCGGCTTCAGCGTGCCCGCCGAATCGTGCAGCCTCGACATCAGCGGCATGACCTGCGCAAGCTGTTCCGCACGGGTCGAAAAGGCGCTCGCCAAGGTGCCGGGCGTGCTCGACGCCAGCGTCAATCTCGCGACCGAGCGCGCCACGGTGACGCTGGCCCGCGGCACCCCGGCGGCCGCGCTCATCGCCGCCGTCGAGCGCGCGGGCTACGGCGCGGCCTTCCCGCTGCCGACCGGTGAAGCCGCGCCGGCTCCCCGACCCACCCTGCCCGACTGGTGGCCGGTCGCGCTCGCGATGGCGCTGTCGCTGCCGCTGATCGCGCCGATGCTCGCCGGCCTCGCCGGCGCCCACTGGATGCTGCCAGGCTGGCTGCAGCTCGCGCTCGCGACGCCGGTGCAGTTCTGGCTCGGCGCACGCTTCTACCGCGCCGGCTGGAAGGCGCTGATCGCCGGCAGCGGCAACATGGACCTCCTGGTCGCGGTCGGCACCAGCGCGGCGTACGGGCTGTCCGTCTATCTCCTGCTGACGCGCGCCGATCCTGCGCACCTCTATTTCGAGGCGTCGGCGGTCGTGATCAGCCTGGTCCTGCTCGGCAAGTGGCTGGAGGCGCGCGCCAAGCGCCAGACCACCGAGGCCATCCGGGCGCTGCAGGCGCTGCGCCCGCTCACCGCGCGGGTGCGCCACGACGGCGTCGACCGCGATCTGCCGATCGACGCGATCCGCGTCGGCGACGTCGTGGTGATCCGCCCCGGCGAACGCGTGCCGGTCGACGCCGAAGTGCTCGAGGGCGCGAGCCAGGTCGACGAGTCGCTGCTCACCGGCGAGTCGCTGCCGGTCGAGAAGCAGCCAGGCGATGCCCTGACCGGCGGCGCGATCAACGCGCACGGCGTGCTGGTGGCGCGCACCACCGCGGTGGGCACCGAGACGACGCTCGCCCGCATCATCCGCCTGGTCGAGAACGCCCAGGCGGCCAAGGCGCCGATCCAGCGCCTGGTCGACCGCGTGAGCGCGGTCTTCGTGCCCGTGGTGATGGCGATCGCGCTCCTCACCTTCCTCGGCTGGTGGGCCGCGAGCGGCGACACCGAGCGCGCCATCCTCAACGCCGTCGCCGTGCTCGTGATCGCCTGCCCCTGCGCGCTCGGGCTCGCCACGCCCACCGCGATCATGGCGGGCACCGGCGTTGCCGCGCGCCACGGCATCCTGATCAAGGACGCGGAAGCGCTGGAGCTGGCGCACCGGATCGGCACCGTCGTGTTCGACAAGACCGGCACGCTCACCGACGGCACGCCGCATGTCGCCGCCTGCGTCGCGGCACCGGGCCACGACCGCGCCGAGGTGCTCGCGCTCGCGGCGGGGCTGCAGGCGGGCAGCGAGCATCCGCTGGCGCGCGCCGTGCTGGCCGAGGCCACCGCCGCCGGCATCGCGCCGGTGGCCGCACGCGCACAAGAGGCATTGCCGGGACGCGGCATCGCGGGTGACGTGGCGGGCGGGACCGTGTGGCTCGGCAACCGCCGGCTGATGGACGAGAACGCCGTCGACACCGCAGAACTCGAAACGCAGGCCGCCGACCTGGAGGCCGCCGGCCGCACCGTGTCGTGGCTCGCCCGCGCGCGCGATCGCCGCGCCCTCGGCCTGCTCGCCTTCGGCGACGCGGTGAAGCCGACCGCCGGCCAGGCCGTCGCCAAGCTCACGGCGCACGGTGTCGCGACGGTCATGCTGACCGGCGACAACCGCGGCGCCGCGCAGACCGCTGCGGCGGCGCTCGGCATCGACCGCGTGCTGGCCGAGGTACTGCCGGGCGACAAGGCGGCGCACGTCGGGGCCCTGAAGGCCGAGGGCGCGACGGTGGCGATGGTCGGCGACGGCATCAACGACGCGCCGGCGCTGGCCGCGGCCGACGTCGGCATTGCCATGTCCTCCGGCAGCGACGTCGCGATGCACACCGCCGGCATCACGCTGATGCGCGGCGATCCCGCGCTGGTGGCCGATGCGATCGACATCTCGAAGCGCACCTACGCGAAGATCCGCCAGAACCTGTTCTGGGCCTTCGTCTACAACGTCGTCGGCATCCCGCTGGCGGCGCTGGGCTTCCTGAACCCGGTGATCGCCGGCGGCGCGATGGCCTTCTCCAGCGTCAGCGTCGTCACCAACGCGCTGACGCTCAAGCGCTGGCGGCCGGCCGCATGAACATCGGCGAAGCCGCCCGCGCCAGCGGCGTGTCGGCCAAGATGATCCGGCACTACGAAAGCATCGGCCTGATCCGCGCGAGCCGGCGCACGCTCGCCGGCTACCGGCAGTATGGCGAGCGCGACGTCCACCTGCTGCGCTTCATCCGCCGGGCGCGCGACCTCGGCTTCGCGCTCGAGTCGATCCGCCAGCTCGTCTCACTGTGGGACGACCCGGCGCGCGCCAGCGCCGACGTCAAGCGCCTCGCCGACGCGCACATCGCCGACCTCGACGCCCGCATCGCGGCGCTGAGCGAAATGCGCACCACGCTGGTCGCGCTTGCACAAGCCTGCCGCGGCGACCACCGTCCCGACTGCCCCATCCTGCAGGGCCTCGCCGCACCGCCCGCGTCCACGGGACGCTAGCGCCCTTCCCAGTCGTACTTGACCTCGATCAACACGAGGGCGCGGACCGGGCGGCCATTCTTCTGCGCCGGGCTGAAGCGCGCGTCGCGGAACGCCTTGACCGCGGAATCGTCGAACACGCCGGGCGGATTGGCGCTGACGACGTCGACGTCGCTGACGCGGCCATCCGCCTCCAGCTTCAGCTGCAGCCTGAGCGTCCCGGACAGCCGCTGGCGATCGGCCGCGTCCGGGTAGTCCGGCCGGATCTCGCGCAGCGCGCGCGGCTGCACGTCGAGATCGCGCGCACGGTAATAGGTGAGGTCGACCGAACTGGTGAGCGTCGCAGACGGCGCCGCCGCCGGTGCGGCGGCGACCGGGGCGGGCGCGACAGCCGGTGCAGACGGTGCCGCGGGTGCCGCCGCGACCGGCGGCGCCGGCGCGACCGGCACGGCGGAAGGAACCGGACTCGGCGCGAGTCGAACCTCCGGCTTGAGTGCCGGCGGCTGCGGCGCGGGCAGGACGCTGGGCTCCCGTTCGTGCGGCAGGGGGGACCGCGCGCGTGCCGCGGCCACGTGCGGCACCAGCCGCACCTCGATGACCGGCTCGTCCGGGGCGCCGCCGGCCGGCGGCGCGACCTGCACCAGCGCGATCAGGGCGACATGCAGGCCGAGTGAAATCCAGAGGGCCGCCAGCGGACGCCGCAACTGCGCCGGAATGGTCGGTTCATCGAAGCGTGCAGTCACGGTCGAGCGTGCCGCGGAGAAACGGTTCCACCGTCATGGCAAACCGCCTGCGCAAGCCTAGAATAGGCAGCGAACAACCCCAAGGAGAAGGCCATGAAAAGACTCGTCATCGCGGGCGCCATCTTAGCATCGACGCTGGCGGCGCCGGCGCTCGCAGCGGACGTCGCACTGACCAAGACGACCGTGCGCGCGGCCGACGGCACCGAGGTGCCGGTCGAGGTCGCCACACCCGAGGGAAAGGGCCCCTTCCCGCCGGTGCTCTTCATCCACGCCAAGCGCGGCTACGAGGGCGACGAGCGCGCCCACGTGCGCGAGCTCGCGGCGCAGGGCTTTCTGGTCGTCGCACCGGACTGGCAGAGTGGCCGCTTCATCGAGCGCTGGCCCTCCGCACACAACCCCGATACCGAGATGGACGTCGAAGCCGGCCTCGACTACCTGAAGTCGCTCCCCAACGCCTGCAAGCAGCCGGTCGGCATCGTCGGCCTGTCGCGCGGCCCGTATTACGCGATCCGGCTGGCGGCCAAGCGCGGTGCCGAGATTGCCGCCATCGTGAGCTACTACGGCCACATGCAGAATCCCAACGCGCCGGAGCCGGATCAGCTGTTCCGCGTCGCGCCGGAGGTGATGCAGATCACGACGCCGATTCTTTATCTTATCGGCGACGCCGACTACGAGCTGCGCCGGATGAACGGCGGCCGCGCCTTCTACGCGCTGTGGGAGCGCGGCGTGCCGGTCGAGTGGCAGGAATACCCGATGGCGCGGCGCGCCTTCGATTTCCGCCCCGACCAGACGCCGGAAGAGAAGATCGCCACCCGCCACGCGCGCGAGCGGGCGAAGGCCTGGCTGGTGAAATGGATGAAGCTGGCACCCGACATGCGCTGTCCGGACGGCCGCCGCGCGTGACCAGGCGCGCGCGCCGCGGCGGCGCGATGAGCCGCGCCCGCGCCCTGCTGCTCGTCGCATTCGCATGGCAGGCCGGCCATGCCGCCCCCCTGTACAAGTGGCTCGACGGGTCGGGGCACGTGACCTATTCCTCGCTGCCGCCGCCCCCCGGCACGGTGGCCAAGGAAATGCGCGTGCCGCCGCCGCCCCGCGCGGAAGACGCGCGGCAGGCGGCGGAACAGGCGAAGAAGGCCGACGCGCTGGTCCGCGAACTCGAGGCGCGGCGCCGCGAGCAGGAAGCCGAGGAAGCGCGGCTGCGGGCACTGCGCCTGCCGCCCGCGCCCGTCGTGATCGAGAAGCCCGTGTACGTGCCGCAGCCGGTCTACTACCCGCCGGTGCGCGTTCGGCCGCATCCCCGCCATCCGGACAAGCCGCCCGTTCGCAGGCCGCGCTGAGCCGGGCGGGGAGGCCGGCTTCGACGACCATACGCCACACGGGGCGCCCCTTTTTGAGACGTTTTGCGCCGGCATGCACCACAAGATTTCAGCGCAGCGGCCGACGTCATTCGGGCGACGCCGTGCAAGTGCCTGATTATCCATCGTTATGAAAGCTGGCACGCCGCGTGCTCCATGCGAAGTGAGTCCCCAGACCGAAAGGCCGGGTTGCTCCACCCGTAAAGGGTAGGCCGTGGGTGTCAAGCCGACTTGTCGGCAACAACCCGCTCAGGCAGTCTCCTCCGAACTTGCGGCCTCTCCGGAGGCCGCTTTTTTTGCCGGCATCGAATCGAGCGCTATGCGTGTACTGATCGTCGAAAACCATCCCGAACGGCTTGCCATGCTGGTGCCTGCCCTGGAAACGG
Organism: Thiobacillus sp. SCUT-2; assembly: GCF_035621355.1. NCBI lineage: Bacteria > Pseudomonadati > Pseudomonadota > Betaproteobacteria > Nitrosomonadales > Thiobacillaceae > Thiobacillus > Thiobacillus sedimenti. The sequence goes on from NZ_CP141769.1 coordinate 2,443,816, forward strand.
CGGGCTGCATCGTCGCGGCCACGCTGAACTCCGCACGCAGCCTGGAGGCGCAGGTCCAGTCGCTGCGCCCGGACGTCGTGATCATCGCGCAGGATTCGCCCGACCGCGACACGCTCGAGCACATCTGCGTGGCCAACCAGGACTGCCCGCGCCCGATCGTCATGTTCACTGGCGACGGCAGCCCGGAGTCGATCCGCGCCGCCACCCAGGCCGGCGTGACCTCGTATGTGGTCGACGGGCTCGACCCGGCGCGCATCCGGCCGATCCTCGACGTCGCCGTATCACGCTTCGAGGCGTTCCAGGCGCTGCACGACCAGCTGGAACAGACGCGGCTCGAACTGTCGGAGCGCAAGCTGATCGACCAGGCCAAGGCGCTGCTGATCAGGCAGACCGGCGCATCGGAGCCGGAGGTCTATCGCGAGATGCGGCGTGCCGCGATGGATCGCGGTCTCAAGCTGGCGGACATTGCACGGCAGCTCCTGCAAAAACCCCTGGCGTGAGTCCCCCTGATTGGTGCACGCCACCGGAAGCATGCACCGAGCCGGGGCACGAATCCGCGTCATGCAAGGCCCCACGATCCGTCCGGTTTCCTGGAAACCCAAGCGACACAAGGTGCTGAGGAAGCTGGCACAGCGGTTGCTAAACCTCAGCTGAACAGTCGCAACGATGTGGCTTTCAGCGTGACCGTCAGATCATTCAACACCGGACAAAGGCGTCCGCCCTGAAGGCGACGCCTTTTTCATTCATGCCCTCTGGGCATTGGGAGAACATACCGTGAGCGACATCCCGAACAAGCCCCTCGTACAGGACCCGGGCAAGCGTGACTTCATGAAAAAGACCACCGGGCTTTCCGTCGCGGCCGCCCTCATGGCCATGGTGCCGCCCGGCGTGCGCAGCGGCGCCTGGGCCGCCGGCTCCGATGCCCCGGAGAAACCCAACCTCACCGTCGGCTTCATCCCGCTGACGGACTGCGCCAGCGTGGTGATGGCCTCGATCAAGGGCTTCGACAGGAAATACGGCCTCACCCTCACGCCCAGCAAGGAAGCCTCGTGGGCGGCCGTGCGCGACAAGCTGGTGAACGGCGAGCTCGACGCCGCGCACGCGCTGTACGGCCTGATCTACGGCGTGCAGATGGGCATCGGCGGGCCGAAGAAGGACATGGCGGTGCTCGCCACGATCAACAACAACGGCCAGGCGATCTCGCTGTCGAACCAGCTGAAGGCCAAGGGCGTGACCGACGGCGCCTCGCTTGCCAAGCTGGTCGCCGCCGAACCCAAGGAATACACCTTCGCCCAGACCTTCCCCACCGGCACCCACGCGATGTGGCTCTATTACTGGCTCGCGGCCTACGGCATCAATCCCTTCACCCAGGCCAAGGTGATCACCGTGCCGCCGCCGCAGATGGTCGCGAACATGCGCGTCGACAACATGGACGGCTTCTGCGTCGGCGAGCCGTGGAACGCGCGCGCGATCCGCGACCACGTCGGCTTCACCGCCGTGACCTCGCAGGACATCTGGAAGGACCACCCGGAAAAGGTGCTCGGCACCACCGCCGAATTCGTGCAGCGCTATCCCAACACCGCGCGTGCAATGGTCGCGGCGATCCTCGATGCGTCGAAGTACATCGACACGATGAGCAACCGCTCCGAGGTCGCGAAGATCATCTCGGCGAAATCCTACGTCAACACCGACTTCGACTCGATCGAGGACCGCATGCTCGGCCAGTATGACAACGGCATCGGCAGGAAGTGGGCGGACGCCAACTACATGAAGTTCTACAACGGCGGGGCCGTCGGCTTCCCCTACCTGTCCGACGGCATGTGGTTCCTGACCCAGCACAAGCGCTGGGGACTCTTGAAGGAGCACCCGGACTACCTGGCGGTGGCGAAGAAGGTCAACCGCATCGACATCTACAAGCAGGCCGCCGCGATGACGAAGACGCCACTGCCGAAGTCCGACATGCGTGCAAGCAAGCTGATCGACGGCGTGGTGTGGGACGGCAGGAACCCCAAGGCCTACGCGGACAGCTTCCGGATCAAGGCCTAAACCCTACGCGCGCCTCGGCACCGCCGGGGCAGAAGGAGCCTCGCATGAATGCAGTGACACTGAACGAGCGGCGATTGCCCGAGGTGATGGACGCGCCGGAAACCGCGATCATCCCCCCGGAAGCCGCGCCTCTCCACAAAGCGCCTTACGTCGAAGCCGAATCCGGCAAGCGCCTCACGGAAGCCGTGACCAGCCGAGCCAGGAACGCCATCCCCCCGCTGCTCGGCATGCTGCTGTTCATCGGCCTGTGGGGGCTGATCTCCCATAGCGTCAAGAACATTCCGGGGCCTGTCGAAACCTGGCATGCGGCCGTGGCGCTGTTCTCCGATCCGTTCTACGACAACGGCCCCAACGACCAGGGCATCGGCTGGAACATCCTCAACTCGCTGACTCGCGTCGGCATGGGCTTCGGCGCCGCCGCCGTGGTGGGCATTCCGCTCGGCTTCCTGGTCGGTCGCTTCGACTTCCTCAACCGCATGCTGTCGCCGATCATCAGCATCCTGCGGCCGGTGTCGCCGCTGGCCTGGCTGCCGATCGGCCTGCTGGTGCTGCAGAAGGCCGAGCCGGCATCGATCTGGGTGATCTTCATCTCCAGCATCTGGCCGATGGTGCTGAACACCGCCGCCGGCGTGCAGCGCATCCCGCAGGACTACCTGAACGTCGCGCGCGTGTTGAACCTGTCCGAGCTCAGGGTGTTCACCAAGATCCTGTTCCCTGCGGTGCTGCCGCACGTGCTGACCGGCGTGCGGCTCGCCATCGGCGTCGCCTGGCTGGTGATCGTCGCCGCCGAGATGCTCACCGGCGGGGTCGGCATCGGCTTCTGGGTGTGGGACGAGTGGAACAACCTCAACGTCGCCCACATCATCATCGCCATCTTCATCGTCGGCATCGTCGGGCTCTTGCTCGAACAGGGGCTGATGCTGCTGGCGAAGCGGTTTTCTTATGGGTGAGCGGTGAGCGGAGGAACCAGTCCACTCACCACTCACCACTCACCACTCACCGCTCACCAAGGAACAGACATGCACTCCTACGTCCAGATCGAAAACGCCGGCATGGTGTTCAGCACCAAGAAAGGCAAGTTCACCGCGCTCACGGACATCAATCTCACGGTCGCGGAAGGCGAGTTCATCTCGCTGATCGGGCATTCCGGCTGCGGCAAGTCCACGCTGCTCAACCTCATCGCCGGGCTGACCGACGCGACCGAAGGCGTGCTGCTGCTTGCCAACAAGGAAATCAAAGGGCCGGGGCCGGAGCGCGCGGTGGTTTTCCAGAACCATTCCCTGCTGCCCTGGCTCAACGCGTTCGAGAACGTCCACCTCGCGGTGGAGAGGGTCTTCGGCGCCCGCGAAGGCAGGTCGCAGTTGAAAGCGCGCACCCAGGCCGCGCTCGACCTGGTCGGCCTGTCGCACGCGGCCGCCAGGCTGCCGGGCGAGATTTCGGGCGGCATGAAGCAGCGCGTCGGCATCGCGCGCGCACTGGCGATGGAGCCGAAGGTGCTGCTGATGGACGAGCCGTTCGGCGCGCTGGACGCGCTGACGCGCGCCCATCTGCAGGACGAGCTGATGAAGATTGTCGCGGCGACGAGAAGCACGGTCGTCATGGTGACCCACGACGTCGACGAAGCCGTGCTGCTGTCCGACCGCATCGTGATGATGACCAACGGGCCCGCGGCCACGATCGGCGACATCCTGTCGATCGACCTGCCCCGCCCGCGCGACCGCCTCGCGCTCGCGCACGATCCGGCGTATCACGCGCTGCGCAGCCGGGTGCTGGAATTCCTTTACAGCCGACAGATGCGGCCGCGAGAAGCCGCCTGAACCCGGGCCGAGGCGGATTACGGTTCAGAGCTGGTCCGCCAGCCAGCCGTCGAGAACCGTGCACGCCTCGGGACTGGGCGTGTTGGTAACGGGGCCCAGGATGGGCGCATAGCAGAGATACTGGTTGCCGGAATCGTCCGACAGGTTCCGCAGCGGCATCCGCCCCAGAATGTCATAGCCCTGCGCATCCATCAGCACGAAATCGTATTCGCCACCGACGCTGACTTCCAGGTTGCCGCCGTTGCCTTCGCCATATTTCTCCCACCAGGAATCCGGATTGGCGCCGTCGTAATAGGGAGACATGGTCTGGTTGCTGTGCCGATGCCAGGACACGATGGTCGGATACTGCATTTCGCTCTCGCGGGCGGCGTCCTTGGCCAGGAGGCTGGCGCGCCGGAAATCGAGATCCTTGCCCCGATAGGCTACATGAACGTTTTTCATGATGGGTTCCTCCAGCAAACTATCTGCCGATCGGCAGACGAAATCACTCTCCCCTTTTCTAGGCGAATACCGGACAAAAACAATCAAGTAATTTTGATGGCCGGTCCGGCACCCCGCAACGCAACGAATGCGGCCGCCCCGCTGCGCGCGGTTGCCCCGCCTTGCAGGTACAGCTAGACTCTCGGGGTTTCTATCGATGTGTCCCATTCGTGAATTCTCCCGATCATGCCGCGCCGACGTGAGCCCCGCCCCGCGCCTGCGCTGGAACTGAAAACCACGCGGCTCACCGGCATCCAGATCATCCTCAACAGCGCCGAGCACGCGGCGCTGGAAACCCATCTCACCACGCTGTTCGCCGCGACGCCGGACTTCTTCGACGGCGAGGCGGCGGTATTCGACTGTGGGCGCCTGCCGGCCGACGCGCCCGCGCCCGACTGGGCGTGGCTCGCGCACGAACTCAAGCGCCGCGGCCTGAACCCGTTCGCGGTGCAGAACGCCTCGCCCGAACTGGCCGCGGCGGCCGTCGCGGCCGGGCTGCTGGTGCTGAACGACAGCACGCCGGCGGCGTCAGCCGCTGCCGCCGAACCGGAGCCGGAACCGGCCCCCGAGCCCGAACCGGCGGCGCCCCCCGCGCCGGAAGCGGAACCCGCGCCCGCCCTCCCGGCCGCCGTGCCGACCCGCATCATCGACAAGCCGCTGCGCTCGGGCCAGCGCGTCTACGCAGCCGGCGGCGACATCGTCGTGCTGGCCGCGGTGAACCCCGGCGCCGAGGTCATCGCCGACGGCAGCATCCACGTGTATGCACCGCTCAAGGGCCGGGCGCTGGCCGGCGCGCGCGGCGACACGGCGGCGCGCATCTTCACCACGCAGCTCGAAGCCGAACTGGTTTCGATCGCCGGCGTCTACCGCACCTTCGAGTCCGCGCCGGACGCCGCGGTGGCGAAGAAGCCCGCGCAGATCCGCCTGGCCGACGCCAGCCAGCTCGTCATCGAACCCCTCTAACCCCAAGCAAAAAGGAAGCTACGTGACCACCATCATCACTGTCACCTCCGGCAAGGGCGGCGTCGGCAAGACGACGACCAGCGCCTCGATCGCCAGCGGCCTCGCGCTGCGCGGCTTCAAGACGGCCGTGATCGACTTCGACGTGGGCCTCAGGAACCTCGACCTGATCATGGGCTGCGAGCGCCGCGTGGTGTACGACTTCGTCAACGTCATCCAGGGCGACGCCAACCTGCACCAGGCGCTGATCAAGGACAAGCACTGCGACAACCTGTTCGTGCTGCCCGCCTCGCAGACGCGCGACAAGGACGCGCTCACCGAGGAAGGCGTGGAGAAGGTGCTGAAGGAACTCGAGCACCAGGGCTTCGACTACATCGTCTGCGATTCGCCGGCCGGCATCGAGCACGGCGCGGTGATGGCGCTGACCTTCGCCGACCAGGCGATCGTCGTCACCAACCCCGAGGTCTCGTCGGTGCGCGACTCCGACCGCATCCTCGGCATCATCCAGTCGAAGAGCCGCCGCGCGATCGAGGGCCGCGAGCCGGTCAAGGAGCATCTGCTGGTCACCCGCTATTCGCCCAAGCGCGCGGCCGAGGGCGAGATGCTGACCTACACCGACATCCAGGAACTGCTGCGGATCCCGCTGCTCGGCGTGATCCCCGAATCCGAAGCCGTGCTGCAGGCGTCCAACCAGGGCATTCCGGCGATCCACCAGAAGGGCACGCCGGTCGCCGACGCCTACCAGGACGCGATCGGCCGCTTCCTCGGCGAAGACCACCCGCTGCGCTTCGTCGAATACGAGAAGCCCGGCCTGATCAAGCGCCTGTTCGGAGGCAAGTGACATGTCCTGGCTCTCCCTCATTTTCGGCGAAAAGAAATCCACCGCCTCGGTCGCCAAGGAACGCCTGCAGCTCATCATCGCGCACGAACGCGCCGGCCTGTCCGGGCCGGAGTTCCTGCCCGACCTGCAGAAAGACCTGGTCGCGGTGATTTCCAAGTACTTCCCGGTGAACCCCGACGACATCAAGGTCGGACTCGAGAAGCAGGGCAACTACGAAGTGCTCGAAGTCAACATCGTGCTGCCCGAAGGCCGCTGAGCCAGACCGGCGGCCGTACCGCTTCCTATATTGAACGACAGGGCGTGCCGGTCCGCGACGGGACTGCGCATGTCCGATCGTTTCAAACCCGGGAGACCGCCATGGACCGCCTTCGCCTGCCCGCCCCCTCCGCCCGCGCCGGACTCGCCGCCGCGAGCCTCGTCCTCGGATGCGGCCTCGCCGCGCCCGCCCTTGCCGACGCGTCCGCCCGCGACAAGGAATTCACCGTGATCGCGGGCGCCGACGGCGATTACGAGCGCGCCGGCCTGAGCCTGCGGTTCGCGCCGGTCTGGACGGACACCTGGGGCCGCTGGAGGGCCGACGTCCGCCCCGAGCTGGAGCTGAGCCACCTGCGCTACACCGGCTCCCAGGCCGGGCCCGACACCCTGAACCTGGGCGGCGCGATCGCCCGCCTGCACCTCGCCCACGGCGAGGGCCGCATCCGCCCCTACGTCGAAGGCGGACTGGGCGTCGCGCTGTTCAGCCGCGACCGCCTCGGCGGCAAGGGCTTTTCCACCGACTTCCAGTTCTCCGAGCATGTCGGCTTCGGCGCCGAGCTGACGGGGCGAGGCTTTCTCGGCCTGCAGTACTCGCATTACTCCAACGCCGACATCGAGAAGCCGAACGACGGCCTCGATCTCGTGCAGGTCGTGCTCGGCGCGCGCTTTTAGCGCGCCGGACCCCGCACCACCCGGCGGACAGGCTCAGGCGGCGGCCGCTTCGATGGCGCCGACGTCGAGCCACACGCGCCCGGCCTCGACCCGGACCGGCAACGCCCGCGCGCAGCCTTCGTCGGGCGCGAGCGCGCAGCCGGTATCGAGTGCGACGTTCCAGTTGTGCATCGGGCAGGCCACCCTGCGGCCGTGCACGATGCCCTGCGACAGTGGCCCGCCCTTGTGCGGGCAGCGGTCCTCCAGCGCGAACACCGCGTCGTCGGCGGTACGGAAGACGGCGACGTCGACCATGCCGTGACGCACGACCCGGGCCCCCTGGCGTGGAATGTCGCTGACATCCAGGATGTCGATCCAGTTGTTCATCGTGATTTCCTTCATGCGCTGACGGTTTCGAATTCGTGCCTGAGCTTGCCCTCCGCGGCGCGCTCGACCCAGGGGTCGCGCTCGACGGAAAGCGCGAACAGCAGCCGCTCGTACAAGGCACGGCGGCCGTCGGCGTCGTCGACGACCTTCTGCTTCACGTAGTCGAGGCCGACGCGCTCGAGGTAATGCACCGTGCGGTCGAGGTAGCGCGCCTCCTCGCGGTAGAGCTGCAGGAAGGCGCCGGCATGCTCGATCACCTCGTCAGGCGTCTTCACCTTGACCAGGAATTGCGCGACCTCGGTCTTGATGCCGCCGTTGCCGCCGACGTAGATCTCCCAGCCGGAGTCGACGCCGATGATGCCGACGTCCTTGATCGCGACTTCGGCACAGTTGCGCGGGCAGCCGGACACGGCGAGCTTGACCTTGTGCGGCGCCCACATCTTGAAGAACACCTTCTCCAGGTCGATCCCCATGCGCGTCGAGTCCTGCGTACCGAAGCGGCACCACTCGGATCCGACGCAGGTCTTCACCGTGCGCAATGCCTTGCCGTAGGCATGACCCGACGGCATGTCGAGGTCCGCCCATACCTTGGGCAGGTCCGCCTTCTTCACCCCAAGCAGGTCGATGCGCTGGCCGCCGGTGATCTTGACGGTCGGGATCGCGTACTTCTCGGCGACCTCGGCGATGCGGCGCAGCTCGGCCGGCGTGGTCTGCCCGCCCCACATCCGCGGTACCACCGAGTAGCTGCCGTCGCGCTGGATGTTGGCGTGGGCGCGCTCGTTGATGAAGCGCGCCTGCGGATCGTCTTCCGCCTCGCCGGGCCAGCTCGAGATCAGGTAGTAGTTGAGCGCCGGCCGGCACGACGCGCAGCCGTCCGGGGTGCGCCATTCCATGAACTGCATGACCTGCGGGATCGTCAGCAGCCTGTTGTCGACGATCGCCGCGCGCACCGCCTCGTGGGTATGCTCGGTGCAGCCGCACATCGCTTTCGTCTTCGGTGCCGGCGAATAGTCGCCCCCCGCCGTGGCCGCGAGGATCTGCTCGACCAGCCCGGTGCAGGAGCCGCACGACGACGACGCCTTGGTGTGCTTCCTCACGTCCTCCAGCGTGAACAGCCCCTTCTCGCGGATCGCCTTGACGATGTCGCCCTTGCAGACGCCGTTGCAGCCGCATACCTCCATGTCGTCGGTCATCGCCGCGGCCTTGTTGATCCCCTGGTGGCCGAGGTTGCCGCAGTGGTCCTGGCCGAACATCAGGTGGTCGCGCAGTTCGGACACGTCCCTGCCGTCGCGCAGCAGGGAGAAATACCAGGCGCCGTCGACGGTATCGCCGACCATCACGCCGCCGACCAGCTTGTTGTCCTTGAGGACGAGCTTCTTGTAGACGCCGCCGATCGGGTCGGAATAGAGGATGGCCTCGGTGCCCTCGCCGCCGGCGAAGTCGCCGGCCGAAAACAGGTCGATCCCCGTCACCTTCAGCTTGGTCGAGGTGACCGAGCCCTGGTAGCGGCCGATGCCATGCAGCGCCAGGTGGTTGGCGCACACCTTGGCCTGCTCGAACAGCGGCGCGACCAGCCCGTAGGCGACGCCGCGGTGCGCGGCGCATTCGCCGATGGCATAGATGCGCGGATCGAAGGTCTGCATCGTGTCGTTCACCACGATGCCGCGGCTGCAGTGCAGGCCGGCCGATTCGGCGAGCGCCGTGCTGGGGCGGATGCCGACCGCCATTACCACGAGGTCCGCCGGGATGGCCTCGCCCTCCTTGAAGCGGACCGCCGCGACGCGCCCTCCTGGTCCAGCGACCAGCTCGGTGGTCTGCTTCTGCAGCAGGAACCGCAACCCCTTCTCCTCGAGGCTCTGCTGCAGCAGGCGCGCGGCCGGCTCGTCGAGCTGGCGCTCCATCAGCCACGGCCCGAGGTGCACCACGGTCACGTCCATGCCGCGCTTCATCAGGCCGTTGGCGGCTTCCAGCCCCAGCAAGCCGCCGCCGATGACGACGGCGTGGCGGTGCTGGGTCGACGCGCGGATCATCGCCTCGACATCGGCGATGTCGCGGAAACCGATCACGCCTTCGAGGTCGGCGCCGGGCACCGGCAGGATGAAGGGGTCGGACCCGGTCGCGAGCAGCAGGCGATCGTACGCCGCGCGCGTGCCGTCGTCGGCTTCGACCCGGCGCGCGGCGCGGTCGATCTGCACGACCTTCTTGCCGAGGTGCAGCGTGATGCCGTGCTCGCGGTACCAGTCGAGCGGATTCAGCACGATGTCGTCGACGGTCTGCTCTCCCGCCAGCACCGGCGACAGCAGGATGCGGTTGTAGTTGGGATGCGGCTCGGCGCCGAACACCGTGATGTCGTAAAGATCGGGGGCGAGCTTCAGCAGCTCTTCCAGCGTGCGAACGCCGGCCATGCCGTTGCCGACCATGACGAGCTTCATCCTGGGACCGCGCCCCATTGGCATACTCATGTCCATTTCACCACTCCAGGCAGAGGATTCGAAAGTGATGACCGAGATACGCCGTTGCATTCGGCCTGCTTGCCCCATCCCGAGCAAGCGTCATGCCACCGGGACGAGTCGGGGGGACCGCCCTGGATCTGACGGGGCATCAGGGCGCCCGCCCGCCGGTCCTCCGCCACCGTGCCGCACCACCACGGTGCAGCGGGCGGCGGCATGCACCGGTTTGCGCCGCCCCCCGTGCGGGTCGCGGGCCGGTCACGCCGCCGCCCGCCTGGCGGCGACGAGGCGCTTCAGCTCCGGCACGCACGAGCCGCATTCGGTTCCGCACTTGAGCGCGGATTGCAGCGCGGCAAGGTCGGCTCCGGCCGCGATCGCCGCAACGATGTCGGCCTCGCCGACGTCGAGGCAATTGCACACGATGCGTCCCCGCCCGCCGCCGCCCGCCGGCGGGCGGGCCACCGGCGCCAGCATCCACGCGCGCAGGGAGGCGGCCTCGACGCCTTCGACGACGGCGTCGCGCAGCCACGCGAAGGCCGCGGTCTCCCCCGTGAGGCGGGCGGCGACCACCTTGCCCTGTTCGACGCGCACCCGCTTGGCGACGCCGCGCTTGCGGTCCTGGTAGCGCATCACGGCAAGCGGGTCGTCGAGCCCGAGGGCGGCATCGAACGCCGCCAGCAGCGCTTCGGGCAAGGGTTCCGAATGCGCCAGCCGCAGCGTCAGCACGTCGCGCTCGCGCCCGGCCAATCCTGCCGCCGCGTAATCGCACGCCCGCAGCAGCGGCTGCACGGCGTCGAGCAGCGTGGTCCCGTCTCCGGCTGCAAGCGCCGCCATGCGCCAGGGCAGGTCCGCCCTGGCCACCTGGACCGCCGCGTGCTTGAGTTCGGGCTGCTTCGAAGCGGGATCGAAGAGCGGCAGCGTCAGTGCGTTGACGCCGTGACCGCCCATGAAGCGTGCGCCCCAGTGCATCGGCAGGAAGCACTGCCCCGGCCGGATGGCCTCGCTCGCTTCCGCCGCCACCACGACCTCGCCGCGGCGGCTCTTCACGCGGACCAGGTCGCCGTCCTTCAGGCGCCGCCGTTCCAGGTCGCTCGGATTCATGGCCAGCCGCGGCGCGTCGACGTGGGCGAACAATCGCGCTACGCGTCCGGTGCGGCTCATCGCGTGCCACTGGTCGCGCATCCGGCCGGTGTTGAGGTGCAGGGGATAGCGCGCGTCGATCGGCTCGGCCACCTGGCGATACGGCGCGGCGTGGAAGCGCGCACGGCCGCTGCCGGTCGGATAGACGCCGTCGCCATACAGACGCACCTGCCCCGCCGCAGCGCCGGCGGGGAACGGCCATTGCTGCGGCCCGGAATCGAGCATTTCCCAGGACAGCCCCGTGATGTCGAGATCGCGCCCGCGCGTCGTCTCGCGGTGCTCGTTGAACACGGCTTCGGCCGTCGCATAGGGAAACAGCCGCGGCCCGCGCGCCGGGTCGAGACGCCGCGCGAAGGCCGTGGCGATCGCCCAGTCGGCGCGCGCCTCGCCCGGCGGCGGCACGGCGGCGCGCACGCGCGCGATGCGCCGCTCGGAATTGGTCATGGTGCCGTCGGTCTCGCCCCAGGTCGAAGCCGGCAGCAGCACGTCGGCGTAGGCGGCGGTCTCGGTGTCCGCGTAGGCATCCTGCAGCACCACGCACTCTGCGGCCTGCAGCGCCTCGTGCACGCGGTTCTGGTCGGGCAGCGACTGCGCGGGATTGGTGCAGGCGATCCAGACCGCCTTGATCTCGCCGCGCCGGACCGCCTCGAACAGCTCGACGGCGGTCCGGCCGGGCCGCTCCGGAACCGCTTCCACGCCCCACAGGCGCGCCACCTCGGCGCGGTGTGCAGGGTTATCCAGGTCGCGATGGGCCGACAGCAGGTTGGCCATGCCGCCCACTTCCCGCCCGCCCATGGCGTTCGGCTGACCGGTGAGCGACAGCGGCGCGGCGCCGGGCCTGCCGATCTGTCCGGTGGCCAGATGGAGGTTGATCAGCGCGGCATTCTTGTCGACCCCGCAGCTCGACTGGTTGAGTCCCTGGCAGTACAGCGAAAGCGTCGGCCCCTGCGCGAACCAGCGCGCGGCCTGCACGATGTCGGCCACCGGCACGCCACAGATCGGCGCCACCTTCTCCGGCGTGTAGTCGCGCACCCGATCGCGCAGCGCCGCCCAGCCGTCGGTGTGCGCGGCGATGAACGCGCGATCGATCCACTCCTCCCACAGCATCACGTTGAGCATGGCGTGATAGAGCGCGACGTCGGTGCCGGGCAGGATCGCCAGATGCAGGTCGGCCTCCGCCGCGGTGTCGGTACGTCGCGGATCGACCACGATCAGCCTGAGGTCAGGATTGGCGCGGCGCGCGTCCTCGATGCGACGGAACAGGATGGGATGGGCATACGCCGGGTTGGAGCCGGCGACGAAGAGGGTGCCGGCGGATTCGATATCGTCGTAGCAGCCGGGCGGCGCATCGGCCCCCAGCGTGGCCTTGTAGCCGGCCACGGCAGACGACATGCACAGGCGCGAATTGGTGTCGACGTTGTTGGTGCCGATCAGGCCCTTGGCGAGCTTGTTGAAGACGTAATACGCCTCGGTGGTCAGCTGGCCGGAAATGTAGAACGCGACGGCGTCCGGGCCGTGTTCGCGGATGATGCGACGGAACCGGTCGGCCGCATGGTCGAGGGCCGTCTCCCAGTCGACCCGCTCGCGCGGCGCGCCCTTGTCGCGGCGCAGTTCCGGGACCCGCGCTCGCCCCGAGGCGGCGGCGGCCAGATGCAGCGTCGCGCCCTTGGTGCACAGGCGGCCGCGGTTGGCCGGATGCGCCGGGTCGCCGCGCACGCCGGTGATCTTCCCGGACTCGGCCTCGATCAGCACCCCGCAACCGGTGCCGCAGTAACAGCAGACAGACGTAACGACAGACATGAGGACTCCTTGCCCGGTCTGCCAGCAGGGCACGTGCCAGCGCCACACTCTTCTTTTGTTTCAGTCACTTGCGCGAATTTCCGGCGGCGCCGCGCGCGCGGCGCGCCCGCTTGCGGTGCGCGTCCGGCCCGGCCCGCTACAAAGTGGTGCCGGCGCCTCCGCCGGGGAGCGCCGTGTCGGCTTGCCCCTGTCGCCGCCGCCACTCCGCCGGCGCGACGCCGAAATGGCGCTTGAAGGCCCGGCTGAAGGCGGCTTCGGATTCGTAGCCCGTCTCGTCGGCAATGCCCTTCAGCGGCGCATCCGTCGTCTTCAGGCGCTGCGCGGCGAGGTGTAGCCGCCACGAGGTCAGGTAGCGCATCGGCGGCATCGCGAGGAAATGCCTGAAGCGCCCGCCCAGCGCCGTGCGTGACACACCGACCTGGCGTGCCAGGCGCGCCACGCTCCAGTCGTCCAGCGGCGCCCGGTGGAGGCACTTCAAGGCGCTGCCCACGATCGGATCGTTCGCCGCGGCGAACCAGCCGACTTCGTCGGCGGCGAGCGCCTGCATGTGGCGGCGCAGGATTTCGACGAACATCAGTTCCGTCAGCCGCGGCAGCATCGAGCGCGCCCCGGGGTCCGCGCCGCAGGCCTCCTGTGCGGTGTGGCGGATCGTGCTGGCGAGCCACTCGGCATCCGGGTTGCGCCGCGGCCCGGCGTGCATCAGAGCGGGCAGGTGGCGCAGCAGCGGGTGGAACAGCAGTTCGTCGCACTGCACGAAGCCGCAGACGATGCGCGTCCGCGCGCCGTCGCCGCCGTGCCGCACCCGCAGGATGTCTGGCCAGGGCGGCGGCGGCAGCAGCTCGGTCGCCGGCGCCGGCGAGGCCGCCTCGCGTCCGCGCAGGACGTGCACGTCGCCATACGGCAGCAGCACCGCATCGCCCGCCTCCAGCCATGCCGGCGGGTGTCCTTTCAATTCCAGCCAGCAACCGCCCTCGGCGACGATGTGGAAGGGGATGATGTGCTCGGTGCGAAACGGCAGCATGCGCGACAGGTCGCAGGCGGGCGGCGACACCAGCCCCCACGGCTCGTGGAACTCGGTGCTGAACAGCACGACGCCCGACAGGTGCATGCTGGCGAGCAGGTCGGACAGCAGGTCCGCCGGCACCGCTCCCGGCGTTTCGGGCAAAACTCTTGGCGTTTCGGTCATGGTCGCACGCGCGTGAATCGCTAAGGTTGATAGTAGGCAATGCGGCCGACAAACGGGCGTCCGGCCCGACGGCCGCCGCCCGTTTGTCGCAACCCCGATCCGCAGGAGGCCCATCATGGACACCACACTGAACGAAATAGTCGTGCATGTCGACGAACCCGTCGACGAGACCCTGTTCGCCGAGCTCGAGCGCGGCATCCGGCAGGACCGCGGGGTCGTCTCGGTGGGGCGGCATCCGGGCCGCGAGCACCTGATGGTGGTCGTCTACGACGCGGACGTCGCGCGCGCCTCCACCCTGCTGCACACGTTCCAGGAACGCGGCCTGCATGCGCAACTGATCGGCATGTAGGCGCACGCGCCTTCTTTTGACCCGAGGAGAGAGACCAATGACAACGACCCCCCCCCTGTCACCCGAAATGAGCGCCCTCAAGGCACGCCTCAAGGCGACGTGGATGGCCGGCGACTACGGCCATTTCGCCCGTTACCTCGAAGCCGGCGCCATGGACTTCTTTCCCGCCCTCGGTATCGGGCCGGGCACGCGCGTCCTCGACGTGGCATGCGGCGCCGGCCAGCTGGCCCTTCCGGCCGCGCGCGTGGGTGCCGCCGTCACCGGCGTCGATATCGCCAGCAACCTGATCGACCAGGCGCGCGCGCGCGCCCGGGCCGAAGGGCTGGCCATCCGCTTCGACGAAGGCGACGCCGAGGAACTGCCGTATGACGATGCGGCCTTCGACGTCGTCTTCAGCCTCATCGGCGCCATGTTCGCGCCCCGGCCCGAACGGGTGGCGGCCGAGCTGATCCGGGTGTGCCGGCCCGGCGGCCGCATCGTGATGGGGAACTGGACGCCGGGCGGTTTCGTCGGCCAGATGTTCAAGGCCACCGCCAAGCACGTCCCGCCCCCGCCCGGCATGCCGTCTCCGGTGCTCTGGGGCGACGAGGCGACCGTGCGCGAGCGCCTCGGCGGCGGCGCGACCGACTTCCGCGTGGCGCGCCGGATGTACCCGCTCGAGTATCCGTTCCCGCCGGCCGACGTGGTCGATTTCTTCTTCACCTATTACGGCCCCACCAACCGGGCCTTCGCCGCGCTCGACGCCGGCGGCCAGGCGGCCCTGCGCAGCGACCTCGAGCAGCTGTGGTCCGAGCACAACCGTGCCGACGGCGGCGGCACGGCGGTCGCGGCCGAATATCTGGAGGTCGCGGCGACGCGCGCCTGATCGTCCCCGCCGACGCGGGGCTTGAGTTGTCCTGCAAGTACGGCACAATGCGTGCATTCCGCCCGTTGCACGCGTCACTGTGCTGAAGAAAATCCACGTCAACAACCTGCGTCCGGGGATGCACCTCCATGAGCTGGTCGGCCCGTGGATGTCGCACCCGTTCTGGCGCAGCAAGTTCGTCCTGACGGACCCCGCGGACATCCGGCGCATCGTCGAAAGCGGCATCACGGAAGTCTGGATCGATGCCTCGAAGGGACTGGACGTCGCGGATGCACCCACGGGCGTGCCGGAGCCTTCGGTGAGCGACATGCTGATGGAGGCGGAGGTGCGCCAGCCGGTCGCGGCGCCCAGGCAGACCTCGATGAGCGAAGAGCTCAAGCGCGCCGCCATGATCTGCGCCAAGGCGCGCCACGCGGTGGTCGCGATGTTCCAGGAAGTGCGCATGGGCAAGGCGATCAGCGCCGAGGCGGCCGGCGAGCTGGTCGAGGAGATTTCCTCGTCGGTGCTGCGCAATCCGGGCGCGCTGATCAGCCTGGCGCGCCTGAAGACCGCCGACGACTACACCTACATGCACTCGGTCGCGGTCTGCGCGTTGATGGTCGCGCTCGCGCGCCAGCTCGGCCTGGACGACGGCGCGGTGCGCGAGGCGGGCATGGCCGGCCTGCTGCACGACCTCGGCAAGGCCTTGATGCCGATGGACGTGCTCAACAAGCCGGGCAAGCTGTCCGACGACGAATTTCGCATCATCAAGAGCCATCCGGTCGCCGGGCACCGCCTGCTGGTCGACGGCGGGACCGCCAGCGACGTCGTGCTGGACGTCTGCCTGCACCACCATGAAAAGGTCGACGGCAGCGGGTATCCGGACCGCCTCACCGGCGACCAGACGACCCTGTTCGCCAAGATGGGGGCGGTCTGCGACGTCTACGACGCGATCACCTCCAACCGGCCCTACAAGGCGGGCTGGGACCCCGCCGAGTCGCTGCGCAGGATGACCGAATGGAGCAAGGGTCATTTCGACGAGCGGGTGTTCCAGGCCTTCGTCAAGAGCATCGGCATCTATCCGGTCGGCTCGCTGGTCAGGCTCGACTCCGGCCGCCTCGCGGTGGTCATCGAGCAATCCGAGAAGTCGCTGCTGGCGCCACGCGTGAAGGCGTTCTTCTCCACCCGGTCGCGAACCTACATCGTG
Source organism: Thiobacillus sp. SCUT-2 (assembly GCF_035621355.1). Lineage (NCBI taxonomy): Bacteria > Pseudomonadati > Pseudomonadota > Betaproteobacteria > Nitrosomonadales > Thiobacillaceae > Thiobacillus > Thiobacillus sedimenti. The sequence goes on from NZ_CP141769.1 coordinate 2,460,229, forward strand.
CCGGAGGTGCTCGACCTGTCGCGCCCCGGCGTGGTCGACAAGATCGTCGGCCGCGAGGATGCCGCCCAGTGGGGCATCCAGAACCTCGACGCGCTCTGGACCAGCTGAGCGGACCCGCATCCGGCCGCACGGTCAGGGCGGCGTTCGCCGCAGCCATGCCTTGCGCACTTCCTCGGCCATCGCCAGCGCCAGCCCCAGCGCGCCCTCCCATACCGCCGCGCTGACCGGTGCGGTACCGAACAGCCAGTTGCCCGCCGCCGTATAGGCGATGAACAGCAGGAGCGCCAGCTCCGCCGCGACCCCGAGCAGGATGAGGGGATTGGATAACAGGCCGAATGCGAACAGCGACCGGCGCGGATGGCGGCACAGGAAGACGTTCACCGCCTGCATGACCACGATGGTCGCCAGGCAGGCCGTGGTCGCCTCGAGATAGAGCGGCGCGGTATGCGCGAGCCGCTCGCCGTAGCGCCAGCCCGCATCGGCCAGCACGCAGAGGAACACCGCCATCGCGCCCGCCGCCTCCAGCAGGCCGAGAAAAAGGTAGGCGCGCCCGATGAGCCCCCACGAAAGCAGGCGCTCCCGCCGCGCGCGCGGCGGGCGCCGCATGACACCGGGATCGGGCCGCTCCGCACCCAGCGCGAGCGCGGGCAGCATGTCGGTGCCGAGGTCGACCGCCAGGATCTGGATGATCGTCAGCGGCAGCGGGATGCCGAACAGCACGAACGCCAGGTAGGGCACGAGCTCGGGGATGTTCGAGGTCAGGATGTAGGTGAGGAACTTGCGCAGGTTGTCGAACACCGCCCGCCCCTCCTCGATCGCCGCGACGATGCTGGCGAAATTGTCGTCGAGCAGGATCATGTCGGCCGCCTCGCGTGCGACGTCGGTTCCGGCCACCCCCATCGCGATGCCGATGTCCGCAGCCCTCAGCGCCGGGGCGTCGTTGACGCCGTCGCCGGTCACCGCGACGATCTCGCGCTTCTTCTGCAGCGCCTCGACGATGCGCATCTTCTGCTCGGCGGCAACGCGGGCGAACAGGATTTCGGGCGCGTCGAGCGCCAGCTGGAGCTGCGCCGGCGACAGGTGGTCCAGCGCGTCGCCGCCGACGACGAGCGGCTGCGCCCCCTTCACCAGGCCGATCTCGCGCGCGATCGCGAGCGCCGTGTGGGGATGGTCGCCGGTGACCATGACGACGCGGATGCCCGCCGCCGCGCAGCGCGCGATGGCGTCGGCCACCTCCGGGCGCGGCGGATCCTCGAGCCCGACGAGGCCGGACAGCGTCAGGCCGCGCTCCTCGTCGGGCAGCCCGTCGGGCGCCGGCGCGTGGGCGAAGGCCAGCACCCGCAGGCCGGCCTTCGCCATCTCGTCCTGCGCGGCAAGCACGCGGTCACGCGCGGTCGCATCCAGCGGCGTCACGCGCCCCGCCAGCTGCACGCCGTCGCATGCGGCAAGCACCGTCTCGAGCGCACCCTTGCAATAGAGCATCGGGCCCTGCGGCGTGTCGCAGCGCACCGACATGCGCTTGCGCTCGGTGTCGAACGGAATCTCGTCGCGCCGCACGAAACCCTCGAGCGCACCCGCCACCTCGCGCCCCATCGTGGCCAGCGCGACCTCCATCGGATCGCCGAGCCAGTCGCGCGCGCCGCCCCGTTCGACCGCCTTGAGGGTATGGCACACCGCCGCATCGACGAACAGCGCGAGATGATCGGCGCCGATGTCCGGCCGCGCGGCGACCCCCTGCGCCGTGAAGGCTTCGCCGCCCAGCCACAGGCGGCGCACCGCCATGCGGTTCTGCGTCAGCGTGCCGGTCTTGTCGGACAGGATCACGGTGGTCGAGCCGAGCGCCTCGACCGCCGGCAGGTGGCGCATCAGCGCGTTGCGCCGCGCCATGCGCTGCGTCGCCATGGCGAGCGACAGCGTCACCGTCGGCAGCAGGCCCTCGGGCACGTTGGCGACGATGATGCCGATGGCAAACAGCAGGTTTTCCCAGAACGGCAATCCGAGCGCCTGGCCGATGAAGAAGAACACCCCGCCGAGGGTCGTCGCGAGCACGGCGACGATGCGCGACAGGCGCGCAATCTCGCGCTGCAGCGGCGACGTCGTCGCTCCGGCCGTCTGCGTGAGGTGGGCGATGCGGCCGAACTCGGTGCGCATGCCGGTCGCCGCCACCACCGCGCGGGCCTCGCCTGAGACCACGGAGGTGCCGGCGAGCACGAGGTTCTTCGCCTGCAGCGTCGGGACGGGCGGACGGGGTCCGGCATCGCGCGCCTGCGGCAGCGATTCGCCGGTCAGCGTGGAGAGATTGACGCGCAGGGCGAAGGCTTCGATGAGACGGCAGTCGGCCGGCACGCAATCGCCTTCCGCCAAAAGCACGATGTCGCCCGGCACCAGCTCGCTCGCGCGCAGCTGCACGACCGCGCCGCCGCGCAGCGCCCGCACCTGCTGCGGCAGCAGGCGGCGCAGCGCGGCGACGGCGCGCTCGGCGCGGTATTCCTGCCAGAACGAGAATGCGCCGTTGATGAGGATGACGCCGACGATGGCAACGCCGAGCCGCCCCATGCCCTGGCCGGGGTCGAAGGCTTCGGCGGCAAACGCCAGGCCCGCCCCGACCCACAGGATGAGGGCGAAGAAATGCGTGAACTCGCGGGCGAAGCGCAACAGCAGGTGCTCGCGGCCGATCTCTTCGACGAGGTTCGGGCCGAATTCGGCCAGCCGGCGCCGGGCCTCGGCCCCGGTCAGCCCGTCCGCCGACGTGTGCAGGCCGGCCAGTGCCTGCTCGGCGGCCTGGCTCTGAATGTGCGCGGGGAGCGGGGCGGTGGCATCCACGCCTCCAGCATAGACAGCATAAGGAGACGCGGGCGTCTTGATTTATCGGCACCCGGACCTAGATTGAGATCAGCACCGCCGGCCCGGTGAAACCCGCATTCCGATCCGTTCCCGAGAGGAGAAAGACATGGCCAACCTCACCCGCTACGATCCCTTTCATCTCACCCGCTTCGACCCCTTCGGCGATTTCGACGACCTGTTCCGGGGCTTCTTCGTCCGCCCCGTGGCGTTCGAGGGCCAGCCGCAGATGCAGATCAGGATGGACCTGAAAGAGGACGACACTGCGTACACCGTGCATGCCGACATCCCCGGCGTGAAGAAGGAAGACATCCACGTCAGCATCGAAGGCAACCAGGTCTCGATCAGCGCCGAAACCAAGATCGAGAAGGAAGAAAAGAAGGGCGAGAAAGTGCTGCGCTCCGAACGCTACGTCGGCAAGGTCGCCCGCAGCTTCACGCTGGCCCACGACGTCGACGATTCGAAGGCGCAGGCGAAATACAGCGACGGCGTGCTGGAACTGACCCTGCCGAAGAAGGCGGCGAGCTCTGCCAGGAAACTGGCGATCGAGTAAGCGCACGGCGTCCCGCGCAGGCGGCGCCTCTCACGGGCGCCGTTTCCTTGTCACGGCCGCCAACACGCCATTTCCGCTCTCCGCATGGAAATCCTGCTGCTGACCGGCCTGATCCTGCTGAACGGGGCGTTCGCCATGTCCGAGATCGCCCTCGTGACGGCGCGGCGGGCGCGCCTTGCGCGTCTCGCCGAGGAGGGCGACGCCGGCGCGGCGGCGGCCGTGACGCTGCACGACGATCCGACGCGCTTTCTGTCGACGGTACAGGTCGGCATCACCTCGATCGGCATCCTCAACGGCATCATCGGCGAGGCCGTCCTCGCCGAGCCCCTGTCGGCATGGCTGCGGTCGCTCGGCGTGGACAGCGAAGCCAGCCGCATCGGGGCGACCGCGCTGGTGGTCGTCGTCATCACCTACCTCTCGATCGTCGTCGGCGAACTGGTGCCCAAGCGCCTCGGCCAGTTCAATCCGGAGGGGGTCGCACGCCGCGTGGCGCGCCCGATGCGCCTGCTGGCGGCCGCCGCCCAGCCGTTCGTACGCCTGCTCTCGGCGTCGACCGACACGATCCTCCGCCTGCTCGGCCGGCAGGAATCGAGCGAGGCCGGCGTGATCGAGGAGGAGATCCACGCGCTGCTCGAAGAAGGCTCGGAAACCGGCGCGATCGAACAGCAGGAACGCGAGATGGTGCGCAACGTGTTCAGGCTCGACGCCCGTCCGATCAACTCGCTGATGACGCCGCGTGCCGACATCGTTTATCTCGACACCACGCGTCCGCTCGACGACAACCTGCGGCGCGTCGCCGAGTCCGAGCATTCGCGCTTCCCGGTATGCAAGGGCAGCCTCGACGACGTGCTCGGCATCGTCACGGCGAAGCAGCTGCTCGACCAGACGCTGCGCGGCGGCCGCCCCGATCTCGCGGCGCAGCGGATGCCGGCGGTCTTCGTGCCGGAGAGCCTGACGGGCATGGACCTGCTCGAACAGTTCCGGGCCTCGGACGCGCACCTGGTGCTGGTGATCGACGAATATGGCGAGATCAACGGCCTCGTGACCCTGCAGGACGTGCTCGAGGCGGTGACCGGCGAGTTCACGCCGCGCAACCTGGAGGATGCCTGGGCGGTCCCGCGCGAGGACGGATCCTGGCTGCTCGACGGCCTGATCCCGCTCCCCGAACTCAAGGACCGGCTCGGCCTCCGGCACGTTCCCGACGAGGACCGCGGCCGCTATCACACCTTGAGCGGCCTGGTGATGTGGCTGTCGGGCCGGCTGCCGCAGACCGGCGACGTGCTGACCTGGGAGCACTGGCGGCTGGAGGTCGTCGACCTCGACGGCAAGCGCATCGACAAGGTGCTGGCCACGCCGCTCCCGCCCGAGGCGGCGCCTTCGGCCGCGCCGGACTCGGTCGACGCGAACTGAATGCGGCCCCCCCGAACGGCGGGGGGCTTCCATCGCCGGCGGGATATGTGGTTAGAATGAAAAGACCATCGCCCGGCGGCGATATCTCCCCTTCCCTTGGACACCGATCGCGACTCGATGCCCCTGCCCAGCCCCCTGCCCAGCCCCCTGCCCAGCCCCCTGCCCAGCCCCCTGCCCGCCCCCAGCCCGTCCGTCCGGGGGCACCGCCGATGAAGCCGAACTGCACGAACGTGGAGTGGCAGGGCCGCTCCCGATGCGCGGTCTGCGAAATCCGCAATTCGGTCCTGTTCTCGGGGCTGACCCCGCAGGAGCTCGACGCCATCCTGCAGCCCATCGACAACCTGCATGTCCCGCAATCCGCCGTGCTCTACGAGCAGGGCGCGGCGGCACCGAGCGTCTACACGCTGCGCAGCGGCATCCTCAAGCTCAGGATCGACCTGCCCAACGGCGGCCAGCGCATCGTCCGCCTGCTGCGGCCCGGCGACGTGGCGGGCATGGAGACGCTGGTCGGCGAACGCTACCACCACACGGCGATCGCGCTGCGCGACGCCGACGTCTGCCGCATTCCGCGCGAGGTCGTCGTACAGCTCGACCGCACCAGCCCGGCCGTGCACCAGGCGCTGATGCAACGCTGGCAGCGCTCGGTCGACCAGGCCGAACACTGCATCGTGTCGCTCTCCACCGGCACCGCGGAGGCCCGCATGGCGCGGCTGCTGGTCATGCTGGGCTGCAGCGGCAACCAGCCGGAAACGATGCCCAGCCGCGAGGACATGGGCGCGCTGCTCGGCGTCACCACCGAAACCGCCAGTCGCATCATGGCCGAGTTCAAGCGCCGCGGGCTGGTCCACGCGGACCGCGGCAACGAAGTCGTCTGCGATCACGCCGGGCTGGTCCGGCTGGCGCAGGGCTGAACGCCTGTTGTCGAATAGCCACAATGTGGCATTGACAATTGTCAATTCGCCGCTTGGCCATGCCGAGCCGCCGGTAGAATCGGCCCATGCCTTTTTGTCCTGACCAACAAGAGCGGGGCCCGCAAGGGATGCCCGCCTGCACACCCCTGACGGAGAATCCATGAAGTCTTCCCTGAAGCCGCTCGCGGCCTGCATGGCCACGCTGTTCAGCGCCACGTCGTTCAACGCCTGGGGCGCACCGCCGTCGCCGCCGCCGGTGCAGAACCAGAACCAGAACGCGGCCGGGACCCCGGGCACGGCGCCGGTCACGACCCCGGTGGCGCCGGTGCTGGCGACCCGCCCGACTCCGCCCGTCTTCCCGCCGATGCCGAGCGAGTTCGTCGGCCTGCCCTGGGGCTCCTTCCTGGTCTTCCCCGAGGTGTCGCTTGCCGCGACCTACGACGACAACATCTACGCCGAACGCCCGGACGGCTCCCTGCACAGCTACCTGAGCGAAGACGTCGTCTATACGCTGTCGCCGTCCGTCGCCGTCAAATCGAAGTGGACGCGGCATGCGCTGAACTTCGATGCCGGCGGCGACTTCGACCGCTACCGGAAGCACGACGCGGAAAACGTCGACGACTACTGGCTCGGCTTCGACGGCCGCTACGACATCAGCCCGAACACCAACGTCTTCGGCGGCGCCCGCCACTCGCGCGACCACGAGGACCGGTCGACGCCCGGCAGCAACCTGTCGCAGGTCGAGCCGACGCGCTACGACCACGAGGAAGCCCACCTCGGGATTTCGCATGCGTTCGGCGCCTTCCGCCTGCGCGCCGGCGGCACCTGGGACCAGTACGACTACCTGAACGGCGCGCTGCCGAGCGGCGCGACGGTCAACAACGACTACCGCGACTACAACCTCGGCTCGCTGGGCGTGCGCCTGGGCTACGTGCTGTCGCCGCAATACGAGGTCTTCGGCCAGGTGTCGACCGACACGCGCCGCTACGACAACCTGATTCCCGGCCAGACCTTCAACCGCGACTCCGACGGCTACCGTGCCGCGGCCGGCCTGAAGTTCACCCTGCAGCCGCAGCGCATCGCGGGCGAGGCCTTCGCCGGCGTGATGCAGCAGAACTTCGATTACAGCGGCTTCTCCGACATCAACAAGCCCTACTTCGGCGCGCTGGTCGCGTGGAAGCCGACGTCGCAGACGACCGCGACGGCTTTCATCGACCGTTCGCTGGAAGAGACCGTCGTGTTCGGCAACGGGGTCTATGCGTCCAGCTCGACCGACACCACCTACGGCTTCGAGGTCGAGCGCCACCTCACCAGCAAGTTGTCGGCCAACGGCCGCGCCGCCTACACCCGCAGCCAGTTCAACGACTTCGACCGCCTCGACAAGATCATCGACGCCGGCGCCGGCCTGCGCTACTACGTGATGCCGACCGTCTACCTCGGCGCCGACCTGCGCATCGTCGACCGCGCCTCCAGCTTCCAGAACGCCCAATACAGCCGCAACCAGGTCATGTTCAGCGTCGGCTACACGCCGGCGCGCAGCCGCGACTATTCGATCATTCCCGAGCAGGAAGCCGGCGCGCCCGAGGCGCCGCGCGCGCAGGGCCTCTACTCGGGCTTCTACCTCGGTGCCCAGCTGGGCCACGGCGGGCTGACCACGTCGACGCGGGGCTCGCGCGACAACGGCACCGGCTACGACTGGGGCGAAATGGGCGCCTTCGGCGCCAGCTACGGCGTCTTCGGCGGCTGGGGCACCGAGCTTGCCGACAACTGGTACCTCGGCGTCGAGGTCGACGCCGGCGACAGCACGGCCGGCTGGTATCACAGCAAGGCGAAGGGCGACGCGCGCACCCAGTCCGTCGACAAGGACGCCAACTATGGCGCCAGCCTGCGCGCCGGCTACCTGTTCGACGGCGGCATGCTGTACGGCAAGCTCGGCGCGGTGCGCACGCGCTTCCATACCTATTACACCGAGAACCAGTATGCGGCGACCGGCGCCTCCGACCAGGACCGCACCGACACCGGCACCCGCCTCGGGCTCGGCCTGGAAATCCCGGCTTCGCGCAACCTGTTCGTGCGCACCGACTACAGCGTCACCCGCTACGGCAGCTACGGCGTGACCTACCAGTCCGACAACGCGCCGGTCACCTACACCACCGACTCGTTCCGGAACAACGACGCCGTCTTCAGCCTCGGCCTCGGCTGGCGCTTCGGCGGCCAGCGTCCGGCCGTCGCGACGCGCCCGGCTTCCGAGCACGACGGCGTCTACATGGGCGCGAGTCTTGGCCACGGCGTGCTCGGCACGAACCTCACGGGCACGCAGTGGGACGGAAGCCCGCCTTCGGGCCCCTACAGCTTCACCGGCGACTTCGCCCGCCAGGGCTTCACCGGCGGCATCTTCGCCGGCTACGGCCATACCTTCAGGCAGGTCTACGTCGGCCTCGAGCTCGAGGGCGAGGCGGCGAACTTCGGCTGGGAGCATCAGCGCGCCGCCGGTGGCGGCGGCGGCGGCCGCGACTTCGCCGCCGACAAGCGCGGCGGCTACGGCGCCGGCGTGCGGCTCGGCTATGTGCTGCCCAACGGCAGCCTGCTCTACGGTCGCATCGGCGAGGTGCGGACGCGCTTCAACACCTACTACCACCGCGGCAACGGTCCGGAGGTCAACCAGAGCGACACCCTGGACGGCCTGCGCGTCGGGCTCGGCGCCGAGATTCCGGCCACGCAGAACACCTTCATCCGCATGGACTACAGCTATACGCGCTACAACGATGCGGTCAACGTCAGCCCGACGCAACCCGCGGCGGACGTGATGAGCTTCGACAACACGGAAAGCCTGGCCCGCCTCGGGTTCGGCTATCGCTTCTGACCGGGGGAAGCGCGACGATCCGATCGCAGCGAAATTGCGAAATGTCAGTGCAAATCTTAAAAAGATTACTTAATTTTCAATTGAAGTAAAAAAGAAATTTGCGCGCCGGCCGCCGGTCGGACGCAAATGTTGACGCGTAAATTTTCACAATGGAGAGATACATGACGCAGCACGCATTCAATTTCAAGAAACTGATCCTGGCCGGCAGCACCACGTTCGCCATGCTGGCCGTGCCGATGGCCGCCAGCGTAGTCACAGGACTGGACCTCGGCGTCATTTCGTCCGCGCATGCGGCCGAGGACGGCGGTGCCAAGAAAGGTAGCGCCAACAAGGGCGGAGCACAGAAAGGCTCGGCCAACAAGGGCGGCCAAGGCAAGGGGGGATCGACCAACAAGATTTTCCGCATTCCGGCCGCTGAAGAAGACAGCGACCGTCCGGTCTGGGCCGGCGTCAAGGGCGGCAAGGCCGGCGCCGGTGGCAAGCCTGGAACGGCGGGCACCAAGAAGGGCGACCTCTTCGGCGACATGGTCGTGATCCTGCGCGACGCCAACGGCGTTCCCATCACGAACGCGGATGGCCTGGTGCAGCCCATCGCCTACGTCTACGATGCCTCCGGCAACTTGGTCCCGTATCTCGTGGACGGCAAGCTGGTGACGATTCCCTATGATGCCGAAGGCAACCTGGTGACCACGATCAACGGCGTGAACGTGTATACGGCCGAAGTCGACCTGGGCCGCCTGAGCGTCGCGCGCGCGCCGACCAAGGTGCTGCAGCACTCGCTCGACGAAGCGCTGACCAAGCTCACCGCCACGGGCGCCGTGATCGGGCTCGATGCCGCCGGCCGCCTGACGGTGAACGGCACCGCGATCGATTCGCCGCTGGAGAACCTGGCGCTGTACAAGGCCTACATGACGACCGGCACGATTGCGGGCGTCACGCTGCCCACCGGCTTCAACCCCGCTGCGCTGCTGGCCGCGGCGGCGGACAAGACCGGCAACATCAGCGTCGATACCGTCGTGTACATGGACTCGATCCTCGGCATCAACAGCGGCACGACGTACTACGACTTCTCGTCGGTCAACTACGATCGCGAGTCGACCTGGAAGAATGCGACGGCACAGGTCCTGGTCCTGCAGCCGGATGGCGTGACGTACAAGGCGGAGACCGTCAACCTGTATGACGCCGTGTTCGGCGACACCAACTGGGTCGACCCGACGCCCACCGGCGGTGCGGATGACTTCGCAGCCGCCGCGGACGACTACCTGCAGGTGATCCAGTTCGTGCACGACAACGGCGTTCGCTAAGAACCCAGCCGGGCGGTTCGCCGCCCGGCGCATTGTTCGCAACAGGAGTTATCAGCATGAATGCTTACGGAAAATGGGTGACGATTGGGTTGCTCGCTGCGGGTCTTGCGGCTGGAAGCGCGGCCGCTTATGCCGCCGACAGCCATTCGTCCGGTGGTCACGAGTCGGGCGGCCACGAATCGGGTGGCCACGAATCCGGCGGCAAGGGCAAGGGCCCGAAGTACATGGGCGGCGGCAACAAGGGCGGCAGCCACAGCAGTTCCTCCCATAAGGGCGGCAGCGCCCACCACGACAGCTCGGAAGGCGGCAGCAAGTCGGTGGAAGGCAAGATCTTCCACGGCAAGTCCGGCGGCCACGAGGAAGGTGAGGGCGAGAGCGGCACCGAGCACACCCACTGACCGGCATTCACCGACTGGCAAAGGGCGCACTTCGGTGCGCCCTTTGTTTTTTCGTGCGCGGCGCGGGCCAGCTAGCCGCGGTAGATACAGCCCGAGTCGTGGGTTTCCATGACCTTGACCCAGGACAGGCCCGAAAGCACGGGCCTCAGCTGCCCCCACAGCCAGATCGCCAGGTTTTCGCTGGTGGGATTCTCCAGCCCGGGAATGTCGTTGAGATAGCGGTGGTCGAGCGTGCGGTGGATGGGCTGCCACGCGGCCTCGATCTCGGCGAAGTCGACCACCCAGCCGTGCACCGGATCGAGATCGCCGCTGACGCCGAGCTCGACGCGGAACGAATGGCCATGGAGGCGCGAGCAGGGATGGGATTCCGACAGCGCCGGCAGCCGCCGCGCGCACTGCAGATGGAAGATGCGGAAGATGTCCATGCGCCATTTTCGCCCATGCAGGCGGCGCTGGCTACGCGCCCCTACCGGAGCGTTCCGTCGGCACGCTACACTAGCGCCACCCCCGTCCTCCTCCGGAGCGCCCATGTCGGTACCCCGTCTGTCGCTTGCGGCATTCGCCGCATTCACGCTGCTGTCGCTCCTCGCCTGTTCGCGGGAACAGGCGGCCACGCTCGCCGCGCCGGAGGCCTATGCCCGCGCGCAGGCCGGCACCCTCACGCTGATCGATGTGCGCCCCGCCGAGGAACGGCGGCAGACCGGCGTCGTCAAGGGCGCGCTGATGATCGACATGGCGCAGAGCAACGGCGAAGCCGCGTTCGTGCGGCAGGTCAGGACCGCGCTCGGCAACGACCTCCACCGGCCGATCGCCCTGCTCAGCCGCGCCGGCAACCGCGGTGCGAATGCCCAGCGCGTTCTGCGGGAGGCGGGCTTTACCCACGTCTACAACGTGCGCGAAGGCATGCTCGGCAGCAGTGCCGGGCCCGGCTGGGTGTCGCGCGGGCTGCCGGTCGAACCCTGCCCGAACTGCTGAATCCGTATCGGCCCGGTTTACCCGCCGCAGCACGCCCCGTTCCTGCCGCCGGCCTGCACCGGCGGGCACGGCACGCTGCCGTAGGAGCAGAACACGCAGCAGTCACCCGGCCGCGGCCGCAGCAGCGCGCCGCAGCCCTTGCATGCGTAGTACCACTGGCAGGCGTCGGTCGGCATCGTCTCGGTTTCGGCGTGACCGCAGTGCGGGCAGGTCAGCGTCGATTCGACGACCGGGATGCCGCCGCCCGCCTTCGTGCCGCTCATGCCGCGAGCGCCTTGAGCAGCGCGTCGCGGCGGCCGGTCTCGGCCCCGGTGAGCGCGAAGCCCTGCAGCTGCCCGGCCGCGTCGAGATGCAGCGCACACACGCCGGCATCGCCGCATTCCACCTTCCACCCCCCCGCCGCGCCGATCGTCGGCGGCAACACGGCGACCGGATGCGCGGGCGTCTTCACCACGACCGGCATGGCCGGATAGACAGCCGCCGTCGGCGCGCCGGTGAGCGTGGCGCCCAGCGCGCGCGCCTGCACCATCAGCGGCTGCACGTAGGGCAGCACGACGCCGTCGACCTCGGCGCAGTCGCCGATCGCGTAGACGTTCGGGACGCTGGCCTCGAGCAGGCGATTGACCTGGATGCCGCGCCCCGTCGCGAGGCCGGCCGCCCGGGCGAGCCGGGTGCGCGAGCGGAGGCCGATCGCCGACAGCACGACATCCGTCGTGATCGTCGCGCCGTCGTCGAGTGTCACCCCATAGCCCTCTCCCGCGTGCTCGACGCGCTGGGCCGTGCGGCCGAAATGCCAGGTCACGCCGAGCGAGGCAAGGCCGTCGGCCAGGCGCACGCCGGCTTCCTGGGGCAGCAGGCGCTCCAGCGGCCATGCGCCAAGGTGCACCACGTCGACCGCGAAGCCTGCTTGCGCAAGATCGTTGGCGAATTCGCAGCCGATGAGCCCCCCGCCGAGGACGGTGACGCGCCGCTTGCCGTCGATGGCGGCGCGGAATGCGGCATAGTCGGCGAGGTCGTTGACCGCCAGCACGTCGGCCGCGCCGTCGCCCTGAAGGCCGTGCGGAATCGGGTCGGCGCCGAGTGCGAGGACCAGCCCGGCGTAGTCCAGTTCGCCCCGGTCGGTGCGAATGCGCTGCGCCTGCGTGTCGATCGCGCAGACACGGGTGTGCGCCAGCACGGTCGCATTCTGCTCGGCCGCCATCTTCTCCGCGCTGGCGCCGGCCAGCGCCGCGGCCGGCTTGCCGGCGGCGAGCGCGTTCGACAGCTTGGGCTTGGAGTAGAACGCACCGTCGTCCGCCGTCACGAGGGTGACCGGTACGGCCGCGTCGCGCTTGCGGATCTCCTTCAGCAGCGTGTAGCCGGCGAGGCCGGAACCGACGATGACGATCGGCCGGTCCGGGCTCGGCATCTGCGCCCCCTCCCCGTTCGGGGAGAGGATTGGAGAGAGGGGTGTCGTCATGGGATGCTCCGTTGAATCAAAGGGGGCGACGAACGCCCCCGGTCGTCAGGTCAGGCTGCGGTGACTTCGACCATCTCGAAGTCGGCCTTCGAGACGCCGCAGTCCGGGCATTCCCAGCTGTCTGGCACGTCCTCCCAGCGGGTGCCGGGGGCGATGCCGTGCGCCGGATCGCCCTTCGATTCGTCGTAGAGGTAACCGCAAACGATGCATTGCCAAGCTTTCATGATGGATCCTTTCCCGTATTCGGTGTTCAATCGATGTCGTCAATCGTTCAGGCCGCGATCGCGTCCTTCTGCGCCTGGTAGTGCTTCGCGTGCCTCTCCTCGACCTTGGCCAGCGCGGCGAAGCGCTTGGCAGCCTTGTCCAGGACGGCCTTGAACCTCTCGGCGTGCTCCTTCGATTCCGCGATCTGCTCGTCGATATCGGCGACCACGGCGCTGTTGCCCTCGATCATCGCCTCGTGGCGGAACGTCGGGTACATCTCGGTGTACTCGTGGGTCTCGCCCTCGATCGCGTACTGCAGGCACCTGGCCGGCGTCATGGTCTCGTCGGCGAACAAGAGCTCGGCGTGGCCGAAGGCGTGCAGCATCTCCTGTGCCGCGGTGTCCTCGAACACCCTGGCGGTGGCTTCGTCGCCGGCCTTGCGGCACTGGCGCGCGAACCACAGGTACTTGATGTGGGCCATCGACTCGCCGGCGAAGGCGGCTTCGAGGTTCCGGATGGTCGGGGATTGCGTGTTCTGCATCATGGGCTCCTGTGTTTGATTTGCGTTGTCGATCAAGACAGGAGCGATGTTAGAGATCACAGATTGATTTATCTAACGGATATTTTTGATCGGGACGATTGACGCCCTCGATCACGCGGGTGCGGACTGCCCCGCAGCCTCGCGGCGGCTACAGCTCGGAGAAGAGATAGGTGAGCAACGCGAAACCCAGCACCACGACCGAGAGGTTCATCGCGATGCCCGACCAGGTGCAGTAGCGCGCCGGGATCTCGACCGGCTTGAGCGTCTTCAGCACGCGGCGGAACTGGATGATGGAAAAGCCGATGACCCCCAGCGCCAGCGAGATGAAGGCGATGCCGATCCAGAACGAGGTGTCGCGCCCCGCCTGGGTCGGGTTCTGGCGCAGCACGTGCAGGAACAGACCGAAGCGCTCGAGCACGAAGCCGAACGCCATCAGCGTGAGGCCGGTGCGGTTCCATGCCATCAGCGTGCGTTCGGCGGCGAAGAAGACGCGGGGATCGTTGAGATCGGACATCAGGCAGGCTCCACTTCGGCAGGCAGGCTCGATTTGAGCGTCGCGGCCAGACGCTCGAAGGTTTCCGGAAACGGCGCACGGCGGCGCCACACGAGGCCGATGGTGCGGCCCGGGGCCGGCATCCTGAACGGCCGGATCTCGACGGCCTTGCGGCTGACCCGCGGCGCCGCATCGACCGCGAGCGCCGGCAGCAGCGTCACGCCGAGGCCCATGCCGACCATCTGCCGCAGCGTCTCCAGGCTCGTCGCGCGCACTTCCTCGCGCCGATCCTGCCGTGCCCCGCAGACGTCGAGCGCCTGGTCGCGCAGGCAATGCCCCTCGTCGAGCAGCAGCAGTTTCTCCTTCAGGAGGTCGGTCACCTTCAGGGTGTCGCGCGCCGCCAGCGCGTGCCCCGCCGGCAGGGCCGCGTAGAACGGCTCGTGGAAGACCGGCTCGACGCGCAGCGCGTCGTCGTTCACCGGCAGCGCGAGCAGGCCCGCATCGAGGCTGCCGTCGACCAGGTGCTCGAGAATCTGCGGCGTCATTTCCTCGCGCAGCAGCAGGCGCAGCCCCGGATGCTTCCTGTGCACCAGCGTCAGCGCATGCGGCAGGTAGTAGGGACCGAGGGTGGGGATGACGCCGAGGTGGAGGGTGCGCGCCATCGGGTCCTGGGCATGTTTGGCGAGCTCGCGTATCCGCTCCGCCTCCTCGACGATGTTGCGCGCGGCGGCCAGGATTTCCTTGCCGATCGGCGTCGGCGTGACGCGCTTGAGGCTGCGGTCGAACAGCGTGACGCCGAGGAAGTCCTCGAGCTTCTTGATCTGGGTGGAGAGCGTCGACTGGGTGATGAAGCAGGCTTCGGCCGCCCGGCCGAAATGGCCGTGGTCGGCCAGCGCCACCAGGTATTTCAGTTCCTGCAGGGTCATGCGCGAACGCCCATTTCGTCAGCCATCCGGGGAAACGACACGCAAGACTGTAAGCGCGAGTGCCGCATGCCTGCAAGCGAGACTCGCCGCGCGCGGCGAGACGCACTCACCGCAGGCGCTCGCGGAACGTTTCCTCCTCGAGCAGACCGCGGCTGGGCTTGAGCAGGTCGCGCAGCGACACCATGCCGACGAGATCCATGCTCGCCGCGTCCCTGACGACCGGCAAGCCTGCGGTCTCGAGCTGCGCCATGCGCCCGGCCGCCAGGCGCGCGGTCGCACCGGGCAGCAGCAGATGGTGAGGCTGCAGCGGGCGCAGATGATCGCCGCAGCGCCCGGCGGCGTGCGCGTGCGCAGCGAGGGTCTGGCAATCGATCGTGCCGATCACCCGGCCGTCGCGCGTCACCGGATAGAGGCGGTGCGGGTCGCGCTCGGCGCGGCAGCGCGCGAGGGCGTCGGCGATCGGCGTGTCGGCGTCGATCGCGGCCACGTCGGTGCTCATCAGGTCGCCGACGTGCTGCCGTTCCAGCGGGTCCACGCCATATTCGCGGAAGATGTGGAGGCCGCGGCGCGCGATCTTCTCGGTCATGATCGAACGCTTCATGGTCAGCGCAGTCAGGCCGTAGGCCACGGCGGTCGTCAGCAACAGCGGCAGGAGTGCATTGCTGTCGTGGGTGAGCCCGAAGGCGAAGACGATCGCCGTGAGCGGCGCGCCGAGCGTGCTCCCGAGCACGCCTGCCATGCACACCAGGGCCCACAGGCTCGGCGTGCCGCCGGGCAGATGGGGCGCGAGCAGCACCCCGAGCCCCGCCCCCAGCATCAGCAGCGGCGCGAGCACCCCGCCCGAGGTGCCGGAACCGAGCGCGACGACCCAGATGACCGCCTTCACCGCCAGCAGGGCGACGGCCGCCGTCAGCAGGAACCGGCCGTTGAGCAGGTCGCCGATCACGTCGTATCCGACGCCCAGCGTACGCGGTTCGAAGTAGCCGCCGATGCCGACGACGAGCCCGCCGAGCGCGGGCCACCACATCCAGTGCAGGCGCAGGGCATGGAAGAAGTCCTCGGTCCGGTAGAGCGCCAGCGTCAGCGCCGCCGCCAGTGCGCCGCACAGCAGCCCCGCGATCACGCACGAAGCGAGCGCCGCCGTCGTGACAGGCTCGGTCGACAGCGGGAACATCGGCCCCGGGGCGAACGCCAGATCGCGCAGGAACCCGGCAGTCGCGCAGGCCAGCGCGACGGGGAGCAGGCTGCGGGGACGCAGTTCGAACAGCAGCAATTCGACGGCCAGCAGGAGTGCGGCGACCGGCGTCGAGAAGATGGCCGTCATCCCGGCGCACGCGCCTGCAACCAGGAGTGTCTTCCGCTCGGCGGCGGTCAGGTGCAGGTATTGGGCGAACAGCGAGCCGAGCGATCCGCCGGTCATGATGATCGGCCCCTCGGCGCCGAACGGCCCGCCGCTGCCGATCACGATGCCCGACGAGACCGGCTTGAGCACCGCCACCCGCGCCGACATCCGGCTCTTGCCGAAGAGAATCGCCTCCATCGCCTCGGGGATGCCGTGGCCGCGGATCTTCTCGCTGCCGTAGCGGGCCATCAGGCCGATCAGGATTCCGCCTATCGCCGGCACGCCGATCACCCACGGCCCCAGCGCATGCTGCGCAGGCGTGACGTCGGCCCAGGAAAACCGCTGGTAGAAGAACAGGTTCGTGAAGAAATGGATCAGCGCGAGCAGCGCGGCCGCGGCGAGCGTGCTCAGCGCACCGATGAACATGGCGGCCGCCGACATCATCAGCAGGCGCGGGTCGACCGAATAGTCTCGCTTGGTATGCGTCATCACAGGTTTCCGGTTGGCATGGATCGATACGGGCAGGTACAAACTGAACTGAACCGGCAGGGCCCGCCGTGGTGGGCTGGCGGGAATGCCTCCTGAGCGGCGCGGGCTCGGGCGTGCGAACCGGGGAACCCGCCGGGGCAGTCTGCGCCGGACAGAATATATCACGGCACGATATATATGGTCGCACGCGCCGGCGTCTCGACGTGCGCGTCGCCCCGTCCGCCCCTCGATGCGTTGCGCCGCCCATACGGAGTGCCCGCAACCGTCCCGTGCGAGACGCGTTCTGCGCGGCGCACGTCGGGCACGAGCCATTCGATTTCATCAATCGATTCGTTTCATATTATTCAAGAGACAACGCTTCGCTCATGGTCTTAAATGCAGTCACCCTGCCGTGAAGCCCACCATCGATGGGAGAAGCGCCATGTCCGACAGCAAATGCCCCTTTCACCACGACGCCGGTCATCACAAGGCCGGGCGCGGCACCTCGAACCGCGACTGGTGGCCGAACCAGCTGCCGCTGGAGATCCTGCATCAGCATCCCCCCGCGTCCAACCCGATGGGGGCAGGCTTCAACTACGCCGGGGAATTCAGGCGCCTCGACCTCGCGGCGGTGAAGCGGGACCTCCGCGCGCTGATGACCGACTCGCAGGACTGGTGGCCGGCGGACTTCGGCCACTACGGCCCCTTCTTCGTGCGCATGGCCTGGCACAGCGCGGGTACCTACCGCACCGGTGACGGCCGCGGCGGCGCCGGGCACGGCAACCAGCGCTTCGCGCCGGTCAACAGCTGGCCCGACAACGTCAACCTCGACAAGGCGCGCCGCCTGCTGTGGCCGGTCAAGCAGAAGTACGGCAGGAAAATCTCCTGGGCCGACCTGATCATCCTCGCCGGCAATGTCGCGCTGGAATCCATGGGCTTCAAGACCTTCGGCTTCGCCGGCGGGCGCGAGGACATCTACGCGCCGGAGCTGGACGTGTACTGGGGCAACGAGAACGCGTGGCTCGACGACAAGCAACGCTATTCCGGCGAGCGCGACCTGGAAAACCCGCTGGCGGCGGTACAGATGGGCCTGATCTACGTCAACCCGGAAGGGCCCGGCGGCAACCCCGACCCGGTCGCCGCCGCGAAGGACATCCGCGAGACCTTCGCGCGCATGGCGATGAACGACGAGGAGACGGTCGCGCTGATCGCCGGCGGGCACACCTTCGGCAAGACCCACGGCGCCGGCCCGGCCTCGCACGTCGGCCCCGAGCCCGAGGCCGCGCCGATCGAGGCGCAGGGCTTCGGCTGGACGAGCAGCTTCGGCTCCGGCAAGGGCGGCGACACCCTCTCCAGCGGCCTGGAAGTCACCTGGACCACCACGCCCACCAAGTGGAGCAACAACTTCTTCTGGAACCTGTTCGGCTATGAATGGGAACTCGCCAGGAGCCCGGCCGGCGCGCACCAGTGGGTGGCCAAGGGCGCCGGCGCGACGATTCCGGACGCCCACGATCCGTCGAAGCGGCACCTGCCCACCATGCTGACCACGGACCTGTCGCTACGCTTCGACCCGGCCTACGAAAAGATCTCGCGGCGCTTCATGGAAGACCCGGACGCGTTCGCCGACGCCTTCGCGCGCGCCTGGTTCAAGCTGACGCACCGCGACATGGGCCCGCGTTCGCGCTACCTCGGTCCCGAGGTACCGGCCGAGGAACTGATCTGGCAGGACCCGATCCCCGCGGTCGACCATCCCCTGATCGGCGAAGCGGACATCGCCGCGCTCAAGGCCCGGGTGCTGGCATCGGGCCTGACCGTCTCCGAACTGGTCGCCACCGCCTGGGCCTCGGCTTCGACCTTCCGCGGCTCCGACAAGCGCGGCGGCGCCAACGGGGCGCGCATCCGCCTCGCGCCACAGAAGGACTGGGAAGCCAACCAGCCCGAGCAGCTGGCCCGCGTGCTGGAGAAGCTCGACACCATCCGGCGCGAGTTCGACGCCGGCGCGGCCGGCGGCAAGAAGGTATCGCTCGCCGACCTGATCGTGCTGGCCGGCGCCGCAGGCGTCGAAGAGGCCGCGAGGCGCGCCGGCGTCGAGGTGACGGTTCCCTTCGCTCCGGGCCGAATGGACGCCTCTCGGGAGCAGACCGACGTCGAATCCTTCGCCGTGCTGGAACCGATCGCCGACGGGTTCCGCAACTACCAGAAGGCGCAGTACAGCGTGTCGGCCGAGGAACTGCTGGTCGACAAGGCGCAGCTGCTGACGCTCAGCGCCCCCGAGATGACGGTTCTGGTGGGCGGCATGCGGGCGCTGAACGCCAACGTCGGGCAGTCGCCGCACGGCGTCTTCACGGATCGCCCCGGCACGCTGAGCAACGATTTCTTCGTCAACCTGCTCGACATGCGCACGGCGTGGAAGCCCCTGGCGGGCGAGGACGGGGTCTACGAAGGGATCGATCGCGCGAGTGGCAAACGCCGCTGGAGCGGCACCCGCGTCGATCTGATCTTCGGCTCGAACTCGCAGCTGCGCGCCCTGGCGGAAGTCTATGCCAGTGCCGATGCCCAGGAGAAGTTCGTCAGGGACTTCGTGGCGGCGTGGGCCAAGGTGATGAACCTGGATCGCTTCGACCTCGCCTGAGCGCCCACAGGCGCCGACCCGCCGCCGGCTGATGCTTCGGCGACGGGGTTGCCGACGCGGGCGCCTCAGACGAGCTCGATCGACGCCACCCCGTCATGCCACTGCCCGCTGCGCAGCGCGCGCCAGGTGAAGTCCAGGCGACGGCACCCGGCGAGCCGGGCGGCGTCGAGCTGCACGCCGTGAAGCGCGGCGCCGTGGGCGAGCGTCGGCTCGTCGGCGACCGCGTGCCAGCCGTCGAATCCGACGTGCACCATCGCCGGCTCGGGCAGGATGATCCACACGCCCGTCCCCGGCTGGCGACGGGTGAGCGGCGCGCCGCGGGTCCAGATCGTCCAGGCCGCTTCGGGCCGCACGCCACGATAGCGGGCCCAGACCGTTTCGAGGCGATCGATCGGCCGCCCTGCCGCGCGCGACGCCGCAAGCTTGATGAATTCGGCATGCGCCCACGCAAGCGGCATGGCGCCGCCGGTCGGCTCGCCGGGCCGGAACCCGGCGCGCGGCCGATCGTCCCAGACCTGTTCCGGGATCAGGCCGCGCCGCGCCATCGCGGCCATGGCCCGCAGATAAGGCAGCGGGTCGCGCCCGGCCGCGAGTTCGTAATGGCCGCGTTCGCCGGTCAGCAGCGGCCAGCCCCGCCCGCGGCCGGCCCCGTCGAACGGGCGCCCGTCCTGATGTTCGCCATAGCCGTCGCCGTTGTAGCGGTGCCAGACCGGGCCGTAGGGCGTATCGGTCTTGAGCAGCGCGTCGACCAGCTTCAGCGAATCGCACACCAGGCGATCGTCGGCGCGCCGCAGCCCCAGCCGCACCAGCTGCAGGAAGTCGGTGGCGACCTGCTCGCTCGCCGGAAGCGCGAGGTCGTAGCTGTGGTTGTTGATCGGCAGGGCGCGCTGCATGGCGCGGTCGTCGCAGAGGATGGCGGTCGGCGCCTCGCGTATGTAGTAGGCGGGCGCGCCGTGCCGCGCCCCGAGTTCGGTGTCGCGCACGACGCACCAGTCCTCCAGGCGCGCATTCCAGAAATCGGCGACCGCGAGCGGCAGCGCACGCTCCGGCTCGGGCAGCAGGGCCGCGCCGGCGACCAGCGCGGCGATGCAGACCGCCATCGTGAACGGATTGACGCCCGCGTCCTCCTCCCAGCGGTCCTGCGGGCTCGCGGGGCCGTTGAGGATCAGGAAGGCGAGCGCGCGGCGGACGCTGTCGGCGACCCGCATGCCGCCCAGCGCGTCGCGTGCGGCCAGGCTGGACGCGAGCAGCACCGGAAACGCCGTCTCGTCGAGCTGGATTCCGGCCCAGTAAGGCTTGCCGCCGAGCCACTGGTTCTGGTTCCAGTGGCCGTCGGCGTGCTGCGTCGCCATCAGGTAGCCCGACACCGCCCGCGCTTCGCCGGCGCACCCCAGCACCAGCAGGGCCTGCGCCGATTCGACCAGATCGCGCGGCCAGACCAGATGGTAGCCGCCGCGCTCCTCGCCCTGGTCGCCCCAGGGCACCGACAGGCTCGCCACCATCGCGCCGAGAAAGGTCTTGTCGCTGTGCGTCTTGAGCACCTGCGCCGAATGCGCGTACTGGGGACCGAGTTCCTCCGGCAAGCCGAGATCGCGGGCCGGGCGGCAGGCCTGCAGCCAGCCCGCCCAGGCCGCCCGTTGCTGGCTGAAGGTCTGCTCGAAGGGTTGCAGCAGCGCCGATCCGGCCAGCGTCGCGGCCGCGTGCTTCGACGTCGCGAGGCCCAGCGCCAGCGTCGCCCGCCGGGCCACCTCGGCCATCAGCGCCACGTTGCCGGGACCCGCTTCGGCATACTGCCAGGTCATGCGACCGTTGGCCGCGAAGTCCTGCCAGCCGTCGGAAACGCCGACATAACCGGCCGAGGCCGCGCCCAGGGCATCGCCGCCCTCCGGCGTCGCGCCGGCCAGCGCCAGACCGAACGGGCCCTGGCGCGCCCACAGGACGCCGCGGCCCTGATGCGTCGCCGCCGCCGCCTGGTTGCGCCAGCCGGTGCCACCGATGTGCGGCGCAAGCAGGACGTAGACGCGCAGGTCTGGAGAGGCCTCGAGTTCAAGGTCGATCAGCAGCGCATCCCGCGCGGGGTCGGGGCACAGGCGCAGGGTGAGCGTGAAGCGCGGGTGACGGTGGACGACGGTCGGCAGCGGGACGCCCGGCGCGGGAAGGCTCAGTTCATAGTCGCCGTGGCGCTTGACCTCGACCCAGAAGCCCTCATCGTCGGCGACGATGAAGCCGAGGTCGCGCACCTGCGGGATATCGATGCGCGGGTGGTAGACCTCGTTGACGATCCCGTGGCCGAGGGTGAACCACAGCCGCGACGATCCCAGCGCCGTGCCGACCAGATCCTTGTCGGACGCGGTCCAGCTCGGCGCAATGCCGGGTGCGCCGGGCGCGTGGCCGGCAGCCGACAAGGGGCGAAGGGGGCTGGGGAGTGATGGCATCGCGCGGCCGCCCTCCTGCGCGGCTGCCTCGCTGGCAACACCTTCACTTTAGCCAACTCGGGCAGGCCCGCGAGGGCCTTGCTTCAGGCCGTCTCGCTGGCCGGGGTGGCGGTCTGCAGTGCCGCCTCGTCGGCAGAGACGTGGTGCCCGAGCGCCAGCGCGTAGATGCGCTGGAGGTCTTCCTCGCTGACGTCGATGAAGGTATCGAGCTGGCTCAGCGCATACACGAGATCGCTGTGCGGAATCATGGCCTTCTCCTCCACCTCGGGATGGGCGGGATCAGGCGCGGCCCCCGCGGTCTTGCGGTGCCATATTTGCGGGTAGCGGCGCCAGGCGAAAGGGTAGTTGTACGCGATCGCCACCGCGAGCAGCACCGCCACGTTCAGCAACACGGGGTTGAACACGTAGCCGTAGCCCAGCGCATGAATCGCGTCCCCGCCCATCACCGCATACAGCGCCGTGGCCCCGCCGGGGGGATGCAGGCAGCGCAGCGCATACATGGCGAAGATCGCCATGCCCACCCCCATCGCCGCGGCCAGCAGCGGATCGCTGTCCGCCAGCCAGCGCGCCGCGGTCACGCCGGCAATGGCCGAGACGAGGTGCCCACCGAACACGGCCCAGGGCTGCGACATCGCACCGTGCGGCGCCGCGAAGAGGAGGACGGCCGAGGCGCCCATCGACGCGACGACGAGGCCGCCGGCATAGGCACCGAGGTAGATGTGGCACACCCACACCACCGCCAGCAGGCCCAGCAGCCCACCGACGGCCGATACCCAGTGCTCGCGCTCCGAGACGACGTAGGCAATCTTCATATCGCTGCGTCCCTTTCCGTCACACGTCGAGCATCAGCTTGAGCGGCTTGCGCATGCCGGCAAGGCGGCAGGCCTGCTGGCCGTAGCCGCGCGGAAACAGCTGGTACAAGGCCTGCTTGGCCGCGCGCTTGTCGCCGCCGCTGCGCGCGAGGTGCTGGATCACCTGCCGGGCTTCGGGCACGCTTTCCGTCTTGGCGTAACTGGCCCGGATGAAATCGATCACCTGCCAGTGGGCGGGCGTGAGGGACAGCCCGTCTTCGGCCGCAAGCAGGGACGCGAGCGCGGGATTCCAGTCTCCCGGCTCGAGCAAAAAGCCTTCGTTGTCGCAAGGGGGCATCAGGCTGTCCAGTTCGGCTCGGCGATTCATGGCAGGCTCCGGTTGGATGACGAGGCCTAGTTTAGGGATCTCTTATATATCCATCCAACGATAAATTTTGGTGTCTAATATCGGTCATACCGATATGAGCCCATGGACACCGAACTCGCCCGCACCTTCCTCGCCGTAGCCGCCACCGGCAACTTCGTCGCCGCGGCAAACCGCCTCCACGTGACCCAGTCGACCGTCAGCGCCCGCATCCATTCGCTGGAGACGACGCTCGGCGCGCGCCTCTTCCACCGGGGCCGCAACGGCGCCGAACTGACGCCGTCCGGCAAGCGCTTCCTGCGCCACGCCAAGCATCTGGTGCGTACGCTGGAACAGGCGCTGCACGACGTCGGCCTGCCGCAGGGCTTTCGCGACGTGTTGACGCTGTCGGGGCGCATCGCGCTGTGGGAGGGCTTCCTGCCCCACTGGGTCGACTGGATGCGGAAGGCCGCGCCGGACATCTCGCTGCGCCTGGAGATCGGCTTCGAGGAGGACATCATGCAGAGCCTGATCGAAGGCACCGTCGACATCGGCGTGCTGTATACGCCGACGTCGCGCCCCGGGCTGGTGGTCGAGCCGCTGTTCGACGAGACGCTGGTGCTGGTGACGAACGACCCCGCCCGCGGCTGGCCCGATGACGGCTACATCCACATCGACTGGGGCCCCGAGTTCCACGCGCAGTTCAGCGACCATCATCCGGACGCGCCGCCCCCCACGCTGGTCGCCAACATCGGCTGGCTCGGCGTACAGCAGCTGTTGACCTATGGCGGCAGTGGCTACTTCCCCGAACGGCTGGTGCGCCACTACATCGAGGCCGGCCAGCTGTGGGAGGTCCCCGACAATCCGCAGTTCAAGCTGCCGGCCTACATGGTGTTCCCGCGCGACGGCGAGGGCGACACCCCGACGCTCTCCATCGGCCTCGAAGGCCTGCGTACGCTGGCGCAGGAAGAGCAGCTGCGCAAGTAGCGCGCCCCCTCGTCGTCAGCGCTTCCTGGCCACCAGGTCGATCAGCGCCGACATGCCGTGATGATGGCTGCCTTCGCTGATGAAGGACTCGTGCTCGCGCAGGTGCAGGATGTCCCAGTCGGCGAACCACTGGCGCAGCAGTTCGGCGGTGTACATGTTGGCCGCGCTCGGCGGGCCGCCGGTACCGAACTCCACCTGCTTCGGTGTGTAGCCCTGCAGGACGAGCACGCCGCCGGGCTTGAGGCAGCGCCGGATGCCCGCGATGATGCGGTCGCGCTCGGGGGGCGGCGCGAACTGGATGAAGATCGCCGCCACGAGGTCGTAGGCAGCCTCGGGCCAGTCCCAGGAAAGAATGTCGGCCTGTTCGAATTCGAGCGCCACGCCCCGTTCGGCCGCGAGCTTGCGCGCCTTGTCCAGCGCGGCCGGCGAGAAGTCGACCGCATGCACCCGCGCCCCCTGCTGCGCGAGCCAAACGCCGTTGCGGCCCTCGCCGTCGGCGATCGCCAGGGCGCGCATGCCGGGACGCACGTACGCTGCCTGGCTCGCGAGAAACACGTTCGGCGCCGTGCCGAAGATGTAGTCCTCGGTCGCGTAGCGCGCCTCCCAGAAGTCGGCGCTCATTTCGCGTTGGCGGCGAGCAGGCGCTCGAGCTGTGCGGCCGGCACCATGCCGGGAACCCGCACGCCGTTGGCAAAGATCAGGGTGGGCGTGCCCTGGACCCTCAGCTTGCTGCCGAGCGCGATCGTGGCATCGACCGGATTGGCGCACTTGCCGTCGTTGCTCGGCACGGTGCCGCGCGTGATGTAGTCGTTCCACGCCTTGTTGCGGTCGGGCGCGCACCAGATCTGCTTCGACGCCTGCACCGCCTTGGGATGAAGGCCCTCAACCGGATAGAGGAAGGTGTAGACGGTGATGTTGTCGACCTTGGCGAGCTCGGCCTCGAACTTGCGGCAGAACGGGCAGTCGACGTCGGAGAACACCACCAGCTTGCGCGCACCGGTGCCCTTGACGGTCTTCAGCGCATTGTTGAGGGGAAGCGTATCCCACTTCACCGCCTGCAGCTCGTTCAGGCGCGCCTGCGTCAGGTTCGTCCGGCCTTTGAAATCGATGACGTCGCCGGCGAACACGTATTGCGCCTTGTCGTCCATGTAGATCAGTTGTCCGTCGAGATACACCTCGAACAGCCCGCTGTACGGCGTCTTCTTGACGGAGGCGATGGTGGCCCCGGGAAACTGCTGCGCGAGCGCCTTGCGGATGGCGGCTTCGTCGGCCTGCGCGGATGCGGCGAAGAGCAGGCTCGCGGCCAATGCCAGGGAAGTGAATTTCATTCGAGACTCCAGTAGGAAAAACAGAAAAGCTCAGGCCATGGCCTCGCGCACCAGCGCGGCCTTGAGCGGCGGCAGACGGTCGACGATGCGCATCCCGGCGTTGCGCAGCCAGCCCGCATGATCGTCGGCGAACAGATGGTGCAGCCCGTGCGTGACGGCCTGCATGCGCTGCACCGGCTCGGCGCGCTCGCGCGCGTAGGCCTGCAGCACGCGCATGTCGCCGCAGTGCGCGCGCCGATGCCGCGCCAGCACCGCGACGAGCGCCTCGGCGTCGCCGAAGCCGAGGTTCACGCCCTGCCCCGCCAGCGGATGCACGCCGTGCGCCGCATCGCCGATCAGCGCGACGCCGGGGGCGACCGGACTCGCCACCCGGATGAGGCGCAACGGGAACGCCGCCGCCGGCGTCAGCGGGCGCAGGCTGCCCAGCCGGTCGTGGCCGGCGGCGCGGACCTTTTCCGCCAGCGCCGCGGCCCCCAGGCGCACCAGTTCGTCCGCATGTTCAGTCCCGGTAGACCAGACCATCGACATGCGGTTCCCGTGCAGGGGCAGCCAGGCCAGGATGTCGCCGCCGAGGAACCACTGATACGCCGTGCCACGGTGCGGACGCTCGCACTCGAAGTTCGCCACGACGCCGCTCTGGCCGTAGGGAACCAGCGTCGACGCGAGCCCGGCCCAGTCGCGAATGCGCGATGCCGCGCCGTCGGCGCCGACGACCAGTTCGGCACGCAACACCGTGCCGTCCGCCAGGGTGATCCGGGTGTCGTCCCCGTCGCGCGTGAGCGATTCGATCGCGGCCGGGCAGAAGCGGTCGACGCTGCCGTCGGCCTCGATCGCCTGCCACAAGGCGTGCTGCAGACGCCCGCTTTCGAGGATCGTCGCCAGATGCGGGACGCCGGCTTGATAGGCGTCGAGCCGCACCGCGCCCGTCGTGTCGCCGGCGACGTCCATCCGGTACACCGGCTGAATGCGCGCGGCGTCGAGGCGCTGCCAGGCTCCGGTATGCTCGAGGAAGCGCTGCGGCGCGGGGCTGATCGCATAGATGCGCGTGTCCCAGGTCGCGTCGGGCAGCGCCGGTACCTGGCGTTCGATCAGCGCGACGCGGAAGCCCTGCCTGCCGAGCGCCAGCGCCGCGGCCGCGCCGACGAGCCCGGCGCCGACGATGACGGCCTGATAGCGTTCGTTATTCATATACAGGCGCGACCTTTGCCCCCTCGCCCGCAAGCGGGAGAGGGTTGGGGAAAGGGACGAAGCCAGCTCATCCGCGCGCCCCGAACATCATGCGCCGCGCAACGAAGGCCTTCAGCGGCGGCACCGCTTCGAGCGCGAGCAGCCCGAGGCCCCGCGCATGGCGCAGCGGCGCGAAATCGTTGGAGAAGGTCCGCACCAGGAAATCGGTGAAGCCGAGGCCGCCGAGCACGTCGGTGCGCCGGCCGCGCGCATAGGCGGCGAGCATCGCCGCGCTGCCGAGCGCCTCGCGCGGCGTGTCGCCGACGAGGCTCGCGAGCTCCCAGGCATCGCGCAGGCCGATGTTGAAGCCCTGGCCCGCGACCGGGTGCAGCGTCTGTGCCGCGTTGCCGATGCGCACCACGCGGTCCGCGGCCTCGCTGCCGGTCCAGGCGAGCCGCAAGGGAAAGGTCTTGCGCGGACTGGCGCCGAGGAACAGCCCCATGCGCCCGCCGAAATGCCGGTAGAGTGCCGCGAGGAATTCGCCCTCCGGCAGCGCGGCAATGCGCTGGGCGTCGGCATGGCTTGCGGTCCAGACCAGCGCGTAGCGGTCGCCCTTGGGCAGCAGCGCCGCGGGGCCCTCGGGCGTGAAGCGCTCGAAGGCGCGGTTGGCGTGCGGCAATTCGGTCTGCACGTCGCACACCACGGCCGTCTGATCGTAGTTGCGTTCGAACTTCGGCTGGGGCGCCTCGTCGCCGCGACCGCCGTCGGCGACCGCCGCCAGCGGCGCGACGAGCGTGCGGCCGTCGGCGGTGTGCAGCCGCGCGGCATCGGCGGACGACTCGACGCGATCGACCGCGACGCCGTATTCGACGGCGATGCCGGCATCGCCCAGCGCGTGCTTCAGCGCGGCGGTGAGTTCGGCATAGGGCAGTACGTAGCCCAGGGCCGGCACGCCGAGTTCGTCGGCCGCGAGCCGCGTCACGCCGAGCGCGCCGCGCTGCGAGATGTGGATGCGGGTGATCGGCGTGACGTCGGCCAGGCGCGTCCACACGCCGAGGCGTTCGAGAATGAGACGCGAGCCGTGTGCCAGCGCCAGGGTACGGGTGTCGCCGCGTGCGTCCGCGGACTGCGCCTCGAGGACGCGCGCCGCCACGCCCTGCTGCGCGAGCGCCAGCGCCAGCACCGCCCCGACCGGGCCGGCGCCGACGACGAGGAGGTCGCCCGTGTCTTGCGCAGCCGTCATCCGTGCATCCACGCCTCGATCTCCGCGACCGTCTTCGGCGGATTGGTCAGCACCTCGCAGCCGGAGGCAGTCACCACGACGTCGTCCTCGATGCGGATGCCGATGTTGTGGAAGGCATCCGGCACGTCGTCCGCCGGGCGGATGTAGAGGCCCGGCTCGACCGTCAGCGTCATGCCGGGCAGCAGCGGGCGCCACGCGCCCTTGATCTTGTAGTCGCCGGCGTCGTGCACGTCCATGCCGAGCCAGTGGCCGGTGCGATGCATGTAGAAGCGGCTGTATGCGCTCGATTCGATGAGGCCGTCGACCTCGCCCTTGAGCAGGCCGAGATCGACCATGCCCTGCGTCAGCACGCGCACCGCCGCCTCGTGCGGGCTGTTCCAGTGGTTGCCGGGGCGCACCGCGTCGATCGCCGCGGCCTGCGCGGCCAGCACCAGTTCGTAGGCGTCCTTCTGCGCCGCGCTGAAGGTGCCGTTCACCGGAAAGGTCCGGGTGATGTCGGCGGCGTAGCTGCCGAACTCGGCGGCCGCGTCGATCAGCAGGAGGTCACCGTCGCGCATCGGCTTGTTGTTGAACACGTAGTGCAGCACGCAGGCGTTGGCGCCGCTGGCGACGATCGAGGTATAGGCCGGCGCCTCGGCGCCGCCGCGGCGGAAGGCGGATAGCAGTTCCGCCTCGATCTCGTACTCGTGACGCCCGGGGCGCGTCGCGCGCATGGCGGCGCGGTGCGCGCCGGTGGAAATTTCCGCGGCGTGGCGCATCAGCGCGAGCTCGTGGCCGTCCTTCACCAGCCGCATCTCGTCCAGCCAGACGCGCGCGTCGACCATGCGGACCGGCGCGTGGACGCCGCTGCGCGCCTTGCCGCGCACCGTATTGAGCCAGCCCATGACCTGCGCATCCCACGCGGCTTCGCGGCCGATGATGTAGGCGAGCTGCGGCTGGTTCTCGAGCAGCTTCGGCAACTCCGCATCGAGCGCGTCGAACGCGAAGGCCTCGTCGAAGGCGAAGACCTCGCGTGCCGCGGCCGGGCCGTAGCGGAAGCCGTCCCAGATCTCGCGTTCGTCGTTCCGCTCGCGGCAGAACAGGATGTGGCGCGGCTGGTCACCCGCAATCAGAACGACCACCGCTTCGGGCTCGGCAAAGCCGGTCAGCCAGTAGAAATAGCTGTCGTGCCGGTAGGGGTAATGCGTGTCGCGGTTGCGCGCCACCTCGGGCGCGGTGGCGATGACCATCACGCCCTCGCCCATCTCGTCGATGACCCGCTGACGGCGGGCGCGGTAGATCGCGGAATCAGCTTGCATGCTCGTGTCTCAGTTCGTCATCCAGGGCATCCAGGCGCGCCGGCGTGCCGACGTCGACCCAGCGCCCGCCGAAATGCTCGCCGGACACGCGCCCGGCGTCGATCGCGAGCCGCAGCAGCGGTGCCAGCGGCGCCTTCTCGCCGGCCGGCGTATGGGCGAACAGCGCGCGGTGGTAGGCGCCGATGCCGGCAAAGGTCAGCCGCGCGGGGTGCGGCGTGAGCGGCGCGTCGGCGTCCTTCAGGCGGCCGCGGTCCAGCACGAAGTCGCCCTGCGGATGGTGCGCCGGATTGTCGACCAGCACCAGGTGCGCCGCGTCGCGCCCCGCCGCCAGCAGCGCCAGCGGCTCGGCAAGCCGCGAAAAATCGTATTCGCAGTAGATGTCGCCGTTCACCACGGCGAACGCGTCCGCGCCGATGAGCGGCAGCGCCGTGGCGATGCCGCCGGCGGTCTCCAGCGCGCTCGCCTCGCGCGAATACTCGATCGACACCCCGAACGCCGCGCCGTTCCCCAGCGCGGCCTCGATCTGCTCGCCGAGGTGGGCATGGTTGATGACGATGTGGGTGAAGCCTGCCGCACGCAGGCGCTCGATGTGCCAGACAATCAGCGGCTTGCCGCCGACCACCAGGAGCGGCTTGGGCGTGCGGTCGGTGAGCGGGCGCATGCGCTCGCCGCGGCCCGCTGCCAGGATCATTGCCGTTTTCATGTTCCCCTCTCGCCCTCTCGCCCGCCCACCCCTCACCGCCCACCCCTCACCCCTCACCGCCCACCACTCACCCCTCACCACTCACCACTCACCACTCACCACTCACCACTCACCACTCACCACTCACCACTCACCACTCACCACTCACCACTCACCCCTCACCGCTCACCGCTCACCGCTCACCACTCACCACTCACCACTCACCCCTCACCGCTCACCGCTCACCGCTAGAACGTATACCCCACCTTCACATCCCGATTCTCCAATCCATCCAGCAGGAACAGCATCGGCTTCAGCTCGTCGTAGCGCTCGCACACCTTGCGCAGGTAATGCATGACCAGCGGCATGTCCTTGAGGTAGCCGTCCTTGCCGTCGCGGTGATACAGGCGCGCGAAGATGCCAAGCACCTTGATGTGACGCTGCGCGCCCATCCATTCGAAGTCGCGCCAGAAGTCGCCGAAGTCCTGCCGCACCGGCAGGCGGGCCGCACGCGCCTTCTCCCAGTAACGGATCACCCAGTCGAGCTGCTGTTCCTCGTCCCACTGGATGTAGGCGTCGCGGTAGATCGACGCAAGATCATAGGTGATCGGGCCGTAGACGGCATCCTGGAAGTCGAGAATGCCCGGATTGGGGTCCGACACCATCAGGTTGCGCGAATGCCAGTCGCGGTGGACAAAGACCTGCGGCTGAGCCAGGTTGTTGGCGAGGAGGCGCTCGAACACGGTCTCGAGGACGGCCTTCTGCTGCTCCGTCATCGCGACGCCGAGGTGTTTCGCGACGTACCACTCGGGGAACAGCATCAGCTCGCGGGTCAGGAGCGCACGGTCGTATTCCGCCAGCACGCCCGGGCGGCTCGCCTGCTGGATGCGGATCAGCGCGTCGTTCGACGCCAGATAGAGCTCGCGCGCGACGCCCCGATCGGCGGCGGCTTCGTCGAGCGCCGACAGATAGGTTGTGCTGCCGAGATCGGTCAGCAGCAGGAAGCCCTGCTCCAGATCCTGCGCCAGCACCTGCGGCACGTGCACGCCCGCGTCGCCGAACAGCCGGGCGACCGCGATGAAGGGCCGGCAATCCTCGTGCGCCGGCGGCGCGTCCATCACGATATAATCGCGGCCTTTGGCAGAGACGCGAAAATAACGGCGAAAGCTGGCGTCGGCCGACGCGGGGGCGATATCCAGGGAATCCCCCCCCAACTGTCGGGCGGCCCAGTCCTGTAATGCCTGCAAACGTTCCACTGCGAACCTGCTCCGAATAACGAACCTGCGGATTTTACAACGCTTGTCCACCCTGCCCGGCTTTACGCTCGTCGCGCTGCTGCTGACCGCCGGTTCCGCGGCCGCGGACGGGCTCGTCCTCAAGAAGGACGTCGAGCTGAAGGGATCGACCGCCGCCGGCAAGGAAGGACCGCTTTTCCTGACGGCCGACCGCATCGAGACGACCGCCCCCAACGTCGTCGAGGCGACCGGTGACGTCGAGGCCCGGCAGGCGGGACAGAATTTCTACGCCGACTGGCTGCTCTACGACCTCACGCAGGACCAGGTCCGGGCGCGCGGCCATGTCCGCCTGGAACAGCCGGCCCTGGTCGTGACGGGGGATTCGCTGAAGTTCAACCTCGGCGACTACAGCGGCGAGCTCGTTCAGCCGGTCTACCGGTTCACGGCGCAGCCCGGACGCACGCGGGCCGGCCGTGCCGACGAGACCGTCACAGGCGCCGCACCGGTGGCGCCCCCTCAGCCCGGGCGCGGCCATGCGGATCGCATCGACTTCCTCAACGAGCAGCAGTGCACGCTGAAGCATGCGATCTATACGACGTGTCCGATCGGCAACGACGACTGGTTCCTCAAGGTGGGGGACCTCGACATCGACCGCAACCGCAACGTGGGAACGGCGCGCAACGCCTCGCTGCATTTTCTCGGCGTGCCGATCCTGTACACGCCCTGGGTCGATTTCCCGCTCGACAATGCGCGCAAGACCGGCGTGCTGACGCCGACCATCGGCACCACGCAACGAAGCGGCCTCGACATCCTGCTGCCGTACTACCTCAACCTGGCGCCGAACTACGACGCCACGCTCTATCCGCGGCTGATGTCGAAGCGCGGGATGCAGCTCGGTACCGAATTCCGCTATCTGCTGAGCGATTTCCATGGCGTGAACCGCTTCGAGTACCTGCCCAACGACAGCGTGGCCAACCGCTCCCGCTGGAGCGTCGCGCTCAACAACATCTACCGCATCAGCCCTGCGACCGAGGCCGGCATGCTGTTCAATCGCGTGTCCGACGACGACTATTTCCGCGACCTTTCCAACCTGCTCGCCGCGACGTCGACCACCCACCTCGACCACGAGGCCTGGCTGACCACCCGCCATCCCAACTGGACCGCGGAACTGCGCGCGCAGAGCTTCCAGACGCTGCAGGATTCGACCTCGTCCACCCCGATCCTGGAGCCTTACGCGCGCCTGCCGCAGGCGCTGCTCGGCGTCAACAAGGTCTTCGGCAACGGACTGGAATTCCACCTCGCCAGCGAGGCGACGCGCTTCGCCCACCCGACGCTGGTGGAGGGCACGCGGGTGCTGGCCTATCCCACGCTGCGCATGCCGCTCACCAATTCCTTCGGCTACCTCACGCCGCAGATCGGCTGGCACAGCACCTACTACGCACTCGACAACTCCGCGCCGTCCCAGCCGCAGCACGTCACCCGCAACCTGCCGATCCTCAGCCTCGACAGCGGCGTCACCTTCGAGCGCCCGTTCCGCTTCGCCGACCAGGATTACCAGCAGACGCTGGAGCCCCGCGCCTACTACGTCTACGCGCCCTACCGCGACCAGTCCAACATCCCGGTGTTCGACACCGCGCTGCTCGACTTCAGCTACGCGCAGATGTTCACCGAGAACCAGTTCATCGGCGGCGACCGCGTCAACGACGCCAACCAGCTGACGCTCGCCGTCACCAGCCGCTTCACCGAAGCCGCCAGCGGCCTCGAGCGGCTGCAGGTCACGCTCGGCCAGCGCTACTACTTCAGCACCCAGCAGGTGACCCTCAATCCCGGCGACCCGGTGCGCACCAGCAACGCCACCGACCTGCTTGCAGCCGTCAGCGGCCAGATCACGCGCGCCTGGCGCATCGACACCGCCTGGCAGTTCGACACCCAGACCGGCGCCACGATCCGCCAGAACCTCGCCGCCTCCTATCGCCCCGGCCCCGGACGCGTGCTGAACCTCGGTTACCGCTTCATCGACCAGACCACGGAGCAGGTCGACATCTCCGCGCAATGGCCGCTCGGCCACCGCTGGTACGGCATGTTCCGCTACAACTACTCGTTCAAGGACGCCAAGCTGGTCGAAGGCCTGGCCGGGTTTGAATACAATGCGGGGTGCTGGTCGCTGCGCGGCGTGCTGCAACGCCTTGCCACCAAGGCCGACCAGTCCACCGAGGCGTTCTTCATCCAGCTCGAATTGAACGGAATGGGCCGCATCGGCTCCAACCCGCTCGACGTTCTGAAACACTCTGTTCCCGGATACAGGCCTAGCAATGAACTTGTTCAAACGCCCTGAATGGCGCTGCCCGCAGTGGGCCCTGGCGCTGCTGCTCGCCGTGTCGACCCTGGTGCCGGCCCATGCCGCCGTCCAGGACCTCGACCGCATCGTCGCCGTCGTCAACGACGAGGTCATCACCCGCCAGGAACTCGCGACGCGCTACGACGAGGTGGTGCGCAACCTCGAGCGCCAGAATACGCCGCTGCCGCCGCGCGACGTGCTCGAAAAGCAGTTGCTCGAGCGCATGGTCACCGAGCTTGCGCTGCGCCAGCACGCCAAGGCCACCGGCATCCGCATCGACCCGACGCAGGTCGAGCGTGCCCTGCAGCGCATCGCGGCGCAGAACCACCTCGACATGGCGGGCCTGGCCGCGGCGCTGGCCAAGGAAGGACAGAGCCTCGACGGCATGCGCGCCACCATCCGCAATGAGCTGCTCATCGCCCGCGCGCGCGAGCGCGACGTCGACAACCGCATCACCGTGAGCGACGCGGAAATCGACGGCTACCTGCAGACGCAGGCCCGGCAGGGCGTGGAGACCGAATACAACTTCGCGCACATCCTCGTGGCCGTTCCCGAGAATGCCACGCCCGAACAGATCCAGGCGCGCCGGAGCCGCGCCGAGAACATCCTCGCGCAGCTCGCCAAGGGCGCCGATTTCGGCCAGCTCTCCGCGAGCTATTCCGACGCGCCCAACGCCTTGCAGGGCGGCGTGTTCGGCTGGCGGGCCAGCGGCAAGATCCCGACGCTGTTCGCCGACGCGCTCAAGCAGCTGCAACCGGGGCAGGTCAGCCCCATCCTGACGAGCGGCAACGGCTTCCATATCCTCAAGCTGATCGACAAGCGCGGGCTCGACGCCACCCTCCAGGTCACGCAGACGCACGTCCGCCACATCCTGATCAAGACCAACGAGCTCACCTCGGAGGCCGACGCCCGCAACCGCCTGCTGCAGCTCAAGGAGCGCATCGAGAACGGCGCGAAGTTCGACGAACTGGCGCGCCTGCAGTCCGAGGACGGCAGCGCATCCAAGGGCGGCGATCTCGGCTGGGTGAACCCGGGCGACACGGTGCCGGAATTCGAGAAGGCCATGAACGCCCTGAAGCCGGGCGAGATCAGCGATCCGGTGCACACGCCGTTCGGCTGGCACCTGATCCAGGTACTCGACCGGCGGACCCAGGACGTCACGCAGGAGCGCCAACGGCTGCTCGCGCGCCAGGCGATCCGCGAGCGCAAGGCGGACGAAGCCTTCCAGGACTGGGTGCGGCAGATCCGCGATGCGGCCTATGTGGAAATCCGCCCCATCGACTGAACCTTCGAGCCCGCGCGAGACCGTGCCCCTGCCGCTGATCGCGGTCACCGCGGGCGAGCCTGCCGGCGTCGGCCCGGACCTCTGCGTCGCCCTGTCACAGCAGGCGCTGCCCTGCCGGCTCTCGGTTCTCGGCGATCTCGAGGTGCTGCGCAGCCGGGCCGCCCGGCTCGGCATCGCGGTCGAATTCGAGGCCGGCGACGCGGTCCCGGCGCATCGTCCCGGCGCCCTGCACGTCCGCCATATCCCGGCCGCCTCGCGCGTGACGCCGGGTACGCTGGACAGTGACAACAGCGCACACGTGCTGGCGCTCCTCGACGCCGCGCTCGCAGGCTGCATGAACGGCTCGTACGACGCGATGGTCACGGCCCCCGTGCACAAGGGCGTCATCAACGACGCCGG
The DNA here is from genome assembly GCF_035621355.1 of Thiobacillus sp. SCUT-2. Lineage (NCBI taxonomy): Bacteria > Pseudomonadati > Pseudomonadota > Betaproteobacteria > Nitrosomonadales > Thiobacillaceae > Thiobacillus > Thiobacillus sedimenti. The sequence continues at coordinate 2,495,101 of NZ_CP141769.1, forward strand.
CTTCGCCTTCACCGGCCACACCGAATATCTGGCCGACCACAGCGGCACCGGGCGGGTCGTGATGATGCTCGTGGGCGGCGGGCTGCGCGTCGCACTCGCCACCACCCACCTGCCCTTGCGCGATGTGGCGGATGCGATCACCGCGCCGCTGCTGGCGGAAGTCATCCGCATCCTGCACGCCGACCTGCAGCGCAAGTTCGGCATCGCGGCGCCACGCATCGCCGTCGCGGGGCTCAACCCGCACGCCGGCGAAGCCGGCCACCTGGGGCGCGAGGAAATCGACATCATCGCGCCCGTGCTCGAACGATTGCGCCACGAGGGCATGGATCTCGTCGGCCCGCAACCCGCGGACACGCTCTTTTCGCGCATCCGCCACGAACCCTGCGACGCCGTGCTGGCGATGTATCACGACCAGGGCCTGCCGGTGCTCAAGTACGCCAGCTTCGGCGCCGGCGTGAACGTCACGCTGGGCCTGCCCTTCATCCGCACCTCGGTCGACCACGGCACCGCGCTCGATCTCGCAGGCAGCGGGCGGGCCGAGGTCGGCAGCCTTTTGGCCGCGATCGAGATGGCGCTGGAGATGGCGAGCAGTGAGCGGTAAGCAGTGAGCCGATAAAAGCGCCATCCCACTCACCACTCACCACTCACCACTCACCACTCACCACTCACCACTCACCACTCACGACTCACCACTCACCACTCACCGCTTACCGCTTACCACTCACCGAGAACCCTATGCCCCCCTCTCCCCGACCCTCTCCCCCAAGGGGGCGAGGGGGCAAACGTGATGCCCAGACCGAGCGCTGCGCTTGCCCTCTCCCCAACCCTCCCCCCAAATGGGGGAGGGAGCGAAAGTGATGCCCAAAACGGTTAACCACATTCCCCGCAAGCGCTTCGGCCAGAACTTCCTCGTCGACCAAGGGATCATCCATGCGATCGTCGAGGCCGTCCGCCCGCAGCCCGGCGAGACCGTCGTCGAAATCGGCCCCGGCCTCGGCGCCCTGACCCGCCCCCTGCTGGAGCGCCTGCCGCACCTGCACGCGGTCGAGCTCGACCGCGACATCATCGCGCGCCTGCAGAAGGCGTGGCCGGCCGAGCGCCTCACGATCCACGCCGGCGACGCGCTGAAATTCGACTTCGGCAGCCTCGGCAACGACGTCCGCGTGGTCGGCAACCTGCCGTACAACATCTCCAGCCCGCTGCTGTTCCACCTGATGGCCTTCGCGCCACACATCCGCGACATGCACTTCATGCTGCAGAAGGAAGTCGTCGCGCGCATGGTCGCCGCACCGGGCGGCGCCGACTATGGCCGGCTGTCGGTCATGCTGCAGCGGCGCTTCCACATGGCGTGGCTGCTCGACGTGCCGCCCGGCGCGTTCGAGCCGCCGCCCAAGGTCGACTCCGCCGTGGTGCGTCTGATCCCGAAATCCGCATCTGAAATCGTTCCGCTCGACGAGGCGCTGTTCGCCAGGGTGGTCGCGACGGCGTTCTCGCAGCGGCGCAAGACGCTCCGGAACACCCTCGGCGCCCTGATGCGGGCGGAGGATCTTGCCGCGCTGGGGATCGATCCGGGCCTGCGCGCCGAGGCACTGCCGCTGGCCGACTACGAAGCCATCGCCCGCCATCTCGCGGCCCGGGCGCCCGCCGCCTGACGCCTGCGCGGACGCCGCCGACCTGCCTCAAGATTCGGACACCGCTATCCGTTATGGGGTGGGTCCTTCAATCATCGCTATGAACATCACGCCTGCGGGTGCGCCGACGCCAAAAATGCCATTCCTCGAGCCCGACATCGAGCGTGCGCTGCTCCGCGCCTACATCGACAGCGCGAACGACGGCATTTTCGTGCTGTGCGACGAGATGAAGTTCCACGTCGCGAACCCGGTCCTGGCGCAGTGGCTGGGAATGAGCGAGGCCGAGCTGACCGCCCATGGCCAGCGCATCCCGATCACCGACCTGTTCGGATCCGCCGCGACCGCATCGCAATTCCGTCATCAGTTTGCCGCTGCGGCCCAGGGACAGGCAGTGCGCTTCGAAGTGGAAATCCGGCCGCCACGCGGCGACACCCGCTGGGTGGAGATCGGCATGAACCGCGTCCACCTGGAAGACGGCGAGTTGGTGATCGGCATCGTGCGCGACACCACCGAACAGAAAATGCTGCAAACGGCACTGCAGCACCTTGCCAGCCACGACGACCTGACGGGACTCTTCAACCGCCGCGCGTTCCGGCAACGGCTGCGCACGCTGGTCAACGCGCAGCACGCCGGCGCCGTGCCGCATGCGCTTCTCTACGTGGATCTCGACCAGTTCAAGGTCGTGAACGACACCTGCGGCCACGCGGCCGGCGACGAATTGCTGCACCAGATCGGCATGCGCCTGAAGAAGCTGGCCGGCTCCGCCGATCTCGTCGCCCGCCTGGGGGGCGACGAATTCGGCCTGCTGCTGCACGACCGCCCGATCGAGGAGGCGATGAAGGTGGCGCGATCGCTGTGCGAGGACGTCGCCGCCCATCGCTTCACCTGGGATGGCCGGCCCTTCGAAATCACCGCCAGCGTCGGCGTCTGCGCGATCAATCGCGACATCCCCTCGGCCGAAGAGGCCTTGAGCGCGGCCGATGCCGCCTGCCACGTCGCCAAGGATCAAGGACGCAACCGTGCCCAGCTGTATTCCGAGGGCGCCGCCAGCAAGGACAAGCGCCAGGAAATGGCCTGGGTCGCCCGCTTGCAGAAGGCGCTGGAGGAGAACCGCTTCCAGATCTGGCACCAGCGCATCCTCGGTCTCCGCGACACGGACGACGCCGACGGCGTGCATGTCGAGATGCTGCTGCGCCTGGTCGACGAGAACGGCGAAATCGTCGCACCGGCTCGCTTCTTTCCCGCCGCCGAGCGCTATGGCCTGATGCCCGCCATCGACCGCTGGGTGATCCAGCATCTGTTGCTCGGCGGGGAATGCGGCCGTCCGCATCAAGGCATGCCGGCGCATTGCGCGATCAATCTGTCGGGGGCCAGTCTCAACGACGACCGCTTCCTCGTCTTTCTTGAAGACGCCCTGAGGCGCACCGCGATTCCCACCACCGCACTCTGTTTCGAGATCACCGAGACGGTCGCGGTGGCCAATTTCGCCCGCGTGCGCGAGGTGATGCAGCGTCTCCAGAATTTCGGCTGCCGGTTCGCGCTGGACGATTTCGGCAGCGGCATGTCCTCGTTCAGCTACCTGAAGAACCTGCCGGTCGATTCGCTCAAGATCGACGGCGCCCTGGTCCGCAACATCGTCGAGGATGCGGCGGACCTCACGATGGTCGAGGCGATCGCGCGGATCGGCCGCGCCCTCGGCCTGCGAACGGTCGCCGAATTCGTCGAGAGCGACGCAATCCTCGAGAAGCTGCGCGCCGTCGGCGTGGACTATGCCCAGGGGTATGCGATCCACCGGCCGGCGCCCCTGGCCGCGGATCCCGCTCCTCAGCCAGGCAGGAAGGGATAGTCCGTATACCCTCTTTCTTCGCCGCTGTAGAACGTCTGCCCATCCGGGGCATTGAGCGGCGCACCGCGGCGAAAGCGCTCGACGAGGTCGGGATTGGCAAGCAACAGGCGGCCGAAGGCGATGGCGTCGGCGGCACCCGCGCGGATTTCCACCTGCGCGGTCGCGAAATCGTAGCCGTTGTTGAGAACCAGGTTGCCGACGTAGAGCGCACGCAACCGCGCGTAGTCGAAGGGCACCCACTGCTCGCGCGGCGCGCCGCCCGTCCCCTGCAGGATGTCCAGGAACGCCAGCTTCAGGGGGTTGAGCTGCGTCACCACATACTCGAAAGTGGCCTGCGGATCGTCGTCGGCGATGTCGTTGAACGTCGTCACCGGGGACAAGCGCACACCGACGCGGTCATGGCCGACCGTCCGGCAAACCCCCTCCATCACCTCCAGTAGCAGGCGCGCCCGGTTTTCCTTGCCGCCACCGTAAGCGTCGCTGCGCCGGTTGGTCGACGAACGCAGGAACTGGTCGAGCAGATAGCCATTGCCGGCATGCACCTCGACGCCGTCGAAACCCGCCTCCATGGCGTTGCGCGCGGCGCGGGCGTAGGCTTCGACGACGCCGGGCAGTTCCGCGGTTTCCAGCGCGCGTGGCGTGACGAAGTCCTTCATTGCCGTGCCGGTATAGACCTGCCCCGCCGGCCGGATCGCCGACGGCGCCACCGGCCGCCCGCCGCCCGGCTGCAGGTCGGGATGCGAGATCCGCCCCACGTGCCACAGCTGCAGTGCGATGCGGCCGCCTGCGCCGTGGACCGCCGCGGTCACCGCCTTCCAGCCGGCGATCTGTTCGGGCGTGTGAATTCCCGGCGTGCGCGGATAGCCGTGGCCTTCGGCGCAGATCGGCGAGGCCTCGGTGAGGATCAGCCCGGCCGATGCGCGTTGACGGTAGTATTCCGCGACGAGCGGCGTCGGTACGTTGCCGGCACCGGCCCGGTTGCGGGTCAGCGAGGACATGACGATGCGGTTGGGAAGCTCGATGGCGCCGAAGCGCGCAGGCGAGAAGAGATCGCTCATAGACGGTATCCTTGTGAGGGCGCCGTGGGGGCGCGCGAGGGGTCAACGTGTGCCCGATGCGACCCTCCGCGATTCCGCGAGTTCCCGCCGGATCCCGACGGCGCGCTGCGCCTTGCCCGCAATCGCGCGCACGCGCCCCAGGCTCCGCCGAGTGCACCAGACAAGGCCGCATCGCCGGGACAACTGAATCCACCTTCAAGGACACGCATGATCGAGAACCGCGAACGCTTCGAACGCACCCTGGCCCTGTTCGATGCCGCCAATGCCGAGGATCCCAACCTGGACGAAGGCCAGCCGAAGGAGCTCCTGTACGGCCGGCGCATGTCGGAGATGCTCGCCCGCTTCGCGCCGGACGCCTCAGAAGCAGCGCAGCTGGCCGTGCGCGCCCAGCACATCCGGCGCTGGACGGTGCCGCGCAGCAGCTATCCGATGAACAAGGAGGGCTATCACGCGTGGCGCACCGGCCTCTATACCTTCCACGCCGACACCGCCGGCGAACTGATGCGCCAGGCCGGCTACGACGAAGCCATGATCGAACGCGTGAAGAAGGCGGTCGGCAAGCGCGGCATCAAGGTCAATCCCGATTCGCAGATGCTGGAGGACACGGCCAACCTCGTCTTCATCGAGCACTACATGCTGGCCTTCGCGCAGAGCAAGCCCGAGTACGACGAGGAGAAATGGCTGCAGATCATTCGCCGCACCTGGGGCAAGATGTCGAAGTCCGCGCAGGATTTCGCGCTGGCCGGCAGGATCCGGCTGCCCGAGCCGCTGGTGCCGCTGATTACGAAGGCGGTGAGCGGTGAGCGGTGAGCGGGGAGCGGGGAGCGGGGAGCGGGGAGCGGGGAGCGGGGAGCGGGGAGCGGGGAGCGGGGAGCGGACAGGATTCTCTGCTGACCGCTGACCGCTGACCGCTGACCGCTGACCGCTTACCGCTTACCACTTACGCTTGCCACTCACCCCCCACTCCACCCCGCCGTGCCCTTCTGGATGAACTCGATCGGGTAGCCGTCGGGATCCTCGATGAAGGCGATCACGGTGGTGCCGTGCGACATCGGCCCGGCCGGGCGCAGCACCTTGCCGCCTTTGGCCGCGGCTGCGTCGCACGCGGCGTAGGCGTCGTCGACCTCGATCGCGATGTGGCCGTAGCCGCTGCCGACCTCGTACTTGTCGACGCCCCAGTTGTAGGTCAGCTCGAGCACCGCCGTCTTGTCCTCGGTATCGTAGCCGACGAAGGCCAGCGTGAACTTGCCGCCGGGATAGTCCTTGCGGCGCAGGAGCTTCATGCCGAGGACGTGGGTGTAGAACTCGATCGAGCGGTCGAGGTCGCCGACGCGCAACATCGTGTGCAGGATACGCATGTTGATCAAACCTGAAACAGGGAGTGCCCCATTTTGCGCAACTCGGCACGCCTTGCCAATGCATCGGGGCACAGTTGGGCGACCTGCGCCCAGAAGCGCGGCGAATGGTCGAGATGGACGAGGTGCGCCAGTTCGTGTGCGGCGACGTAGTCGATCAGCGCCAGCGGCGCCTGCACCAGCCGCCAGTTCAGGCGGATGTGGCCGCGCCGCGTGCAGCTGCCCCACTGCGTCTGCGCGTCGGACAGGGCGAAGCGGCTGGGCGCGCGCCCCAGCCGGCGTGCGATGCGCGCAAGCCGCCAGGCCAGCAGACGTTCGGCGCGGGCAAGCAACCAGTCGCGCACCAGTTCCCCGGCATCCGCATCCAGCGGCGCGTACACACGCAGCGTGTCACCGTCCCGCCGCACCTCGTGGAAGAGCGAGTGCCGGACATCGAGCCTGAGCCGGCGCCCCAGATAGCGCAGTTCGTTCGCGGCCCCCGATTCCGCCCGCTGCATGCCCGCGTGCATGCGTGACCAGGCGCGCTGCAGCCAGTCGCGCTGCTGCCGCACGTAGGATTCGATCTCGGCACGGGGGGTCCAGCTCGGCGCATGGATGCGCACTTCCTGCGCGGTGACGGTCAGCCCGAGCGTGCGGCGACGCCGCGAACGGCGCAGCTGATACGGAACGGCAGCGTCGCCGATCTGCAGGACGCCGCTATTGGTGTGCGGCAGCAGGGGGGAGCCTCGCCATCTCGGTTTCGATCCACTGCTCGACGGCGCGCGTCAGCTCGGCCGCCGTCTTGCCTTCGGTCGGGATCGCCGGCCCGATGCGCACGGTCACCGTGCCTGGCCGCTTGACGAAGGCATTCCGCGGCCACACCTCGCCTGCATTGTGCGCGACCGGCACGATGGGCGCTCCGGTTTCCGCCGCCAGCCAGCTGCCGCCGATACCGTAACGCCCCTTCTCGCCCGGCGCGACCCGCGTGCCTTCCGGGAACACCAGCACCCAGAAGCCCTGCGCGAGCTTGTCCTTGCCCTGCCTGACGATCTGCTTCAGCGCCTCGCGCCCGGCGCTGCGGTCGATCGCGATCGGATTGAGCAGCCGGAAGCCCCAGCCGAAGAACGGCACTTTCAGCAGCTCCTGCTTGATGACGGGGGACACCGGCGGAAACAGACAGAGGAACGCGACCGTTTCCCAGGCCGACTGGTGCTTGGCGAGGATGATGGCGGGCTCCTTTGGCAGGTGCTCCAGCCCTTCGACGACGTAACGGATGCCGAGCAGCTGCTGCGCGAGCCAGATCACGATGTGGTTGTAGCCGGTGATGAGCCGGTAGCGCGCATGGGCGGAGAACGGAAAGCTGAACAGCGCCACCATGCTGAAGAAGATCGTCAAGGCGGTCTGCAGGACCGCGAAGATCGCCGAGCGGACCCAATTCATGCGGCGGCCTTGAGCAGGTGGTCGACGGCCTCGCTGAGGTCGGCGAACACGGGCGTGCCCTCCGGAAAACCGCCTGCCGCCAGCGTCTTCTCGCCCTTGCCGGTGCGCACCAGCATCGGCCGCGCGCCGACGCTGGCCGCGGCCAGCAGGTCGCGCAGCGAGTCGCCGACCGCCGGCACGCCGTGCAGGTCGCGCCCGTAGCGCGCAGCGATCTCCTCGAACAGGCCCGATTTCGGCTTGCGGCAGCCGCAGTTCATGTCGGCCGCATGCGGGCAGTAGAAGACGGCGTCGATGCGCCCGCCCGCCTGCGCCACCGCCTTGTGCATCTTGGCGTGGATCGCATTGAGCGTCGCCATCTCGAACAGCCCGCGCGCCAGTCCCGACTGGTTGGTCGCCACCACCACGCGCCACCCCTCGCGCGTCAGCCGCGCGATCGCCTCGAGGCTGCCCGGGATGGGCCGCCATTCGTCGGGCGACTTGATGAACTGGTCGGAGTCGAAATTGATGACGCCGTCGCGGTCGAGAATGATGAGCTTCATGCGCGAAAGTTTACGCTGCCAGACGCGACAAGTCCGCCACCCGGTTCATGGTCCGGTGCAGCTGGTTCAGGAGCGCAAGCCGGTTCGCCTTGAGCGCGGGATCGTCGGCGTTGACCATGACGTGGTCGAAGAAGGCGTCGACCGGCGTCTTGAGGGCGGCGAGCTTCTGCAGCGAAGCCGTGTAGTCCCCCGCTTCGAAGGCCGCGTCGGCCTGCGGGGCGATCTCGCCGAGCGCGGCGAACAGCGCCTTTTCCGCATCCTCGACGAAGCGCGCCGGGTCGGCTTTGTCGCCCACTTCGCCTTCGGCCTTTTTCAGGATGTTGCCGACGCGCTTGTTGGCGGCGGCGAGGCTCTCGGATTCGGGCAGTGCCGCAAACGCACGCACAGCAGTGAGCCGTTTCGGAATGTCGCCCAGGCGTTGCGGACGCAGACTGACGACCGCATCGACCTCCTGTGCCGAATAGCCCTGCTCGCGCAGCATCCCGGAAAGACGCTCAAACATGAATACGGCAACCTGATTCGCATCGTCTTCGGAGAAACCGCGAATGCCCGCCGCCACGAAGAGAAGTGCATCAAGATTCAGCGGCAGGTCGCGTTCGATCAGCATGCGGATGACACCCAGCGCATGGCGCCGCAGCGCGAACGGATCCTTGTCGCCGGTGGGTTTCTCTCCGATCCCGAACATCCCCACCAGCGTTTCAAGTTTGTCGGCCAGCGCCACGCACACGCCGACGTCACTGCGCGGCAGTTCGTCGCCAGCGAAGCGTGGTTTGTAGTGGTCCTCGATTGCAAAGGCGACGTCGTCGGACAGACCATCGTGCTGCGCGTAATAACGCCCCATGATGCCCTGTAGCTCGGGAAACTCACCGACCATATCGGTAAGCAGGTCTGCCTTGGCCAGTTTCGCGGCCATGCTGACCGCCGATTCGAGCCGCTCGTCTCCGAGCATCGCCGCAATCCCGACGGCAATCAGCTCAACCTTCTGGCTGCGCTCACCCTGGGTACCGAGCTTGTTGTGATACACAACTTTCGCCAGCCCCGGCACCCGATCCGCCAGCGTCTTCCTGCGGTCCTGGTCGAAGAAAAACTTGGCGTCGGCCAGGCGCGGACGCACCACGCGCTCGTTGCCGCCGATGACCGCGGATGCATCGTCGGGCGAGATGTTGGAAACGATCAGGAAACGGTTGGTCAGCCTGCCCGCCGCGTCGAGCAGCGGGAAATACTTCTGGTTCGCCTTCATCGTGAGGATCAGGCATTCCTGCGGCACCTCCAGGAAAGCCTCCTCGAACTGGCCGACGAGCACGTTGGGGCGCTCGACCAGCGCCGAGACTTCGTCCAGCAGCGCGTCGTCCTCCACCGGCGTGAGGCCGAGCGGCGCAGCGGCGGCCTCGAGCTGACGCACGATCTCGGCACGACGCTCGGAGAAACTGGCAATCACGGCGCCCTCGGTCGCCATCTGCAGCGCGTAGCAATCGGCGTTGGTCAGCGCGACGGGATTCGCGCGCGCCTCGAAGCGGTGTCCCTGCGTCATGCGACCGGCCTCGAGACCCAGCACCGACACCGGCACGACGTCGGCGCCGTGCAGCGCGACGAGACCATGCACCGGGCGCACGAAGTTGACCGTGCTCCAGCCGTCGGCCAGCTGATAGGTCATCACCTTGGGAATCGGCAGCTTCGCCATCGCGGCCTCGATGGCTTTTTGCAGGCCTTCGGCCAGCGCGACGCCCGGCGCGACGCTGTCGTGGAACAGCGCCTCGTTCTTGCCTTCGCCTTCGCGACGCAGCGACGCGACCGCGGATGCGTCAGCGCCCAGCGCAGCGAGGCGCTTCAGCAGCGCCGGCGTCGCCTGGCCGTTGGCATCGAGGCCGACCGACGCCGGCATCAGCTTGGTCGACACCGGCTTGTCGGCGGCGCGCGCCAGCACCCCGTGGACGTGGGCGCCGAGCCGGCGCGGCGAAGCGAAATTCACAACGGCCGCGCCCGCTTCGGCGAGGCCCTGCGCGACCAGGCTTTCCGCAAGCGCGGAGGCGAAGGCCTCGCCCAGCCTCTTCAGCGCCTTGGGCGGCAGTTCTTCGGTGAACAGTTCGACGAGGAGGTTTTGCGCGCTCATTACGCGGCCTCCTTCTTGGCCAGCATGGCCTGCACGTCCTCGGCCCAGTCGCGCGGCGCCATCGGGAAGCCGAGCCGTGCGCGGCTGTCGAGGTAGCTCTTCGCCACGCTGCGCGCGAGGTTGCGGATGCGCCCGATGTAGGCGGCGCGCTCGGTGACCGAGATCGCGCCGCGCGCGTCGAGCAGGTTGAAGGTATGTGCCGCCTTCAGCACCTGTTCATACGCCGGCAGGGCCAGCTGCGCGGCCATGAGTTCCTGCGCCTTCTTCTCGTGCGCGCCGAACGCCGTCAACAGGAAGTCGACGTCGCTATGCTCGAAGTTGTAGGCGCTCTGCTCGACTTCGTTCTGGTGATAAACGTCGCGGTAGGTCAGTCCCTCGGTCCAGGTGAGGTCGTAGACGCTCTCGACGCCCTGCAGGTACATCGCCAGCCGCTCGAGGCCGTAAGTGATCTCTCCGGTAATCGGCTTGCAGTCGATGCCGCCGACCTGCTGGAAGTAGGTGAACTGGGTGACTTCCATGCCGTTCAGCCACACCTCCCAGCCCAGCCCCCAGGCGCCGAGCGTGGGGTTCTCCCAGTCGTCCTCGACGAAGCGGACGTCGTTTTGCTTGAGATCGAAACCGAGTGCCTCGAGCGAGCCGAGGTAGAGCTCGAGGATGTCGGCCGGTGCCGGTTTCAGCACCACCTGGAACTGGTAGTAATGCTGCAGGCGGTTGGGGTTGTCGCCGTAGCGGCCGTCCTTGGGACGGCGGCTGGGCTGCACGTAGGCGGCCTTCCACGGCTCGGGCCCGAGCGCGCGCAGGAAGGTCGCGGTGTGCGAGGTGCCGGCGCCGACTTCCATGTCGTAGGGCTGCAGCAGCGCACAGCCGCGCTCGCCCCAGTAGCGTTGCAGGGTGAGGATGATGTCCTGGAAGGTGGGTTTCACGTCGTCTGAACGGCTTGTCGGGAAAACCGCGATTTTAGCGTGGTTGGCGGGATTTCTAGGCGCCGGCGGCTTCCAGCGCCTCGATTTCGGCCGACAATTCCAGCCAGGCCTCCTCCTCGCGCGCCAGTTCCTCGTTGAGCTGCGCAAGCGTCCCACCGGCCTCGGTGATGGCCTCGACCGACAGCGTGCCCGACAGGCGCGCCTCCAGCGCGTCCTTTTCCGCGTGCAGTTCCGCCATGCGCGCATCGAGCTTGTCGAGCTTCTGGCGCAGCGCCTTGAGCCGCCCCGCGGAGGGCGGGCGCCGCGGCGCGGGCGGCGGCGCGGCCGGTTTGGCCGCCATCTCGACCGCCTTCAGGCTGTCGCGCACGCGCTTCGCTTCCTCCAGCAGGTAGCGCTGGTAATCGTCGAGGTCGCCGTCAAAATCGGTGACGCCGCCGCGGCTCACCAGCCAGAACTCGTCGCACACGGCGCGCAGCAGCGCGCGGTCGTGGCTCACGAGCATGAGCGTGCCTTCGAATTCGTTGAGGGCGACCGCCAGCGCCTCGCGTGTGGTGAGGTCGAGGTGGTTGGTCGGTTCGTCCAGTAGCAGGAGATTGGGCCGCTGCCATACCAGCATGGCGAGCACCAGCCGCGCCTTCTCGCCGCCGCTCATGGTGCCGACTGGCTGGGCGACCATGTCGCCCGTGAACTGGAAGCTGCCGAGGAAGCTGCGCAGGTCCTGCTCGCGGGTGCTGAAGGCGCCGCTCGAATCAACGGCGACGGTGTCGCGCGCGAGGCGGATCATGTGGCCGAGCGGGGTGTCGTCGGGGCGCAGGACATCGAGTTCCTGCTGGGCGAAGTAGCCGATGTTGAGGCCCCTGCCCTCGACGATCTCACCGGAAATCGCCGGCAGCACGCGAGCGATGGTCTTCACCAGCGTCGACTTGCCCTGGCCGTTGGCGCCGAGGATGCCGATGCGCTGGCCGGCGAGCACGGAACGGTCGACGTGGCGCACGATGACGGTGTCGCCATAGCCGGCGGCGACGCCGTTCAGCGTGAGCATGGGGTTGGGCAGCGCCTGCGGCTCACGGAATTCGAACGTGAAGTCGGCGCTGGTGAGCACCGGCGCGAGCTTTTCCATGCGCTCCAGCGCCTTGACCCGGCTCTGCGCCTGCTTGGCCTTGCTCGCCTTGGCCTTGAAGCGGTCGATGAAATCCTGCAGGTGGGCGATCTTGTCCTGCTGGCGCGCGTAGGCGGCCTGCTGCAGCAGGAGCTGCTCGGCGCGCGTCTCCTCGAAGGTGCTGTAGTTGCCGCCGTAGCGGGTGAGCCGGGCGTTGTCGATGTGCAGCGTGACGTTCGTCACCGCGTCGAGAAATTCGCGGTCATGGCTGATGACGATCAGCGTGCCCGGATACTTTTTCAGCCAGGCTTCCAGCCAGACCAGGGCGTCGAGGTCGAGGTGGTTGGTCGGCTCGTCGAGCAGCAGCAGGTCAGACGGGCACATCAGCGCACGCGCGAGCTGCAGCCGCATGCGCCAACCGCCGGAGAAGCTGTCCACCGGCCGATCCAGCTCGCGCACCTGGAAGCCGAGGCCCAGGATCAGCGCCTGCGCACGCGCCCGCGCGTCGTGCGATCCCGCGTCGTGCAGCGCCGTGTAGGCGTGCGCCATGCGTTCGCCGTCGCCGCTCGCCTCGGCCGCAGCGACCTCGCGCCGCGCCTCGGCCAGCCGGGTGTCGCCGGCGATGACAAAATCGGTCGCCGAGTCGGCCGTTTCCGGCATGTCCTGCGCCACCTGCGCCAGCCGCCACTGCGGCGGCATCGAAAAGTCGCCGTGGTCCTCGTGCAGGCTGCCGTTGAGCAGCGCGAACAGGCTCGACTTGCCGGCGCCGTTGCGGCCGACCAGGCCGACTTTCTCGCCGGGATTGACCACTGCCGAGGCGTCGTCGAGCACGAGCTTGGCGCCGCGCCGGAGGCTGAGGTTCTTGAGGAGGATCATGCGGAGGAAACCTGCGACATACGCCCGCGCGGGCCAAAGCGGGATTCTACCCGAGCACGTCAGCCGTCCCGCGTCGCGCCGCCGGGTGTCCGGCGCTTCGACGCGGGGTGACGGTTTTCCGTCAACCGCCCGCGTCGACGCCGACCGCCAGCCTCACGAGGAAATTTCAAGCAATTGTTTCATATGGAATTTTTCTCGCATCCGGGCGCGCATGACGGGTGGCACAGGCATTGCACGTAGTGAGGCAAGCAACCCGCGACAAGGAGTCCATCATGAAACTGCAATTCGGCCAAAACCAACTGGTTCTCGAACTCAGCTCCTCGCCCTTCGCCTGGTTCCACGGCCAGACCGAACGCATGAGCCTCACCAGCCTGTCGCTGCTGTTCGTGCAGTTCTCGCTGTTCGCACGCCAGCCCGCCGCCTGATGCAAGTCGGAAGGACCACCAGCGTGAGCATCAACCTGTCCCGTTCGCCGCTGGGCTTCTTCAGCGGCAGCACCTGCCGCATGTCGATGTTCAGTCTCACGCTGCTGTTCATCGAGTTCAGGGTGCTGCGGCGCACGTCGGTGCACTGCACCTGAGGCCCCGGCCAACCCGGCGTCTCCCTCTCCCCACCCCTCTCCCGCCAGCGGGCGAGGGCGCGAACCAAAGCTGCGCCGCCCGGAATCATCAACGGCGAATTTCCAGCACCGCCTCCAGCCCGCCGTGCGGGCGGTTGTGCAGCAGCACCTTCAAGCCATTCGTCTCCGCCAGCTGGCGCACGATCGCCAGCCCCAGCCCGGTCCCGCCGGTTGCCTGCGAGCGTGACGTCTCCAGCCGGTAGAAGGGCCGGAACACCTTTTCCAGTTCGTCGTTCGGGATCCCCGCACCGGAATCGCGGACGATGACCCGCACCACGTCGTCGGCGCATGCCAGAACGAGCTCGACGGGCGTGCCGCCGCCATAGCGCTGCGCATTCTGCACAAGGTTCGACACGATCTGCCGCACCGCCAGGCGCCCCGCCACGACCATGCAGGGTGCGGCGCCGCTCCAGGCGATTCCGGCATCGCTCGCCGTTTCCTCCAGCAGGCCCGCGAGATCGAAGCGCGCCTTCGGCTCCGCCTGGGTCGTGCGCGCCAGTTCGAGGTAGCCGGTAATCAGCTTGTTCATTTCGGCGAGATCGCCGACTGCACGATTGATCCGCGCCGGGCTCGGGTCGTCTCGCAGCATTTCCAGGTTGAGCTGCAGGCGCGTCATCGGCGTGCGCAGATCGTGTGAAATCCCCGCCAGCAGCGTCGTCCGGTTGTCCAGCAGCGCCCGCACCTCGGCCGCCATCGTATTGAAGCGACGGGCCAGCTCGGCCAGTTCGGCCGGGCCGGTTTCCGGCAGGGGCTCCGGCAGCTCGCCGGCGCCGACCTGCCGCGCCGCGGCAGCGGCGCGCCCCAGCGGAACGGTGAGGCGGCGCACCAGAAACACCGCGGTCAGCAGGCTCAGCAATGCGCCCAGGCTGATGACGGCGATGGCGGCGAGCGGCGGCTTGACCGCGTAGCGATCGGGAAAGAAGCCGACATGCAGGTCGTGCCCGCCCAGCGGGATGTCGAGCCAGACCGCCCGCGTCCCCGGCACGCCGTGCAGCACCACGTCGTCATTGATGCGGCGGCCCAGCGCTGCCTCGATCTGCGCGCGGAAGGCGAAATGCGGCGCGTCCGCGGTCGCTGCGACGCCCTGCGCCGTCAGGCGCAGGCCATGGCGGCGCGCCAGTTCGCGCTCGAACGCCGCGCGCGTCGGCGGCGGCAGCTCGACCCAGGTCTGCGCCGAAAGGACGATCAGTCCGGCGAGATCGTCGGCCGAACGCTCGGCGACCGGGACGATGAGCGTGCGGTAAACGACCCAGAACGCCGCGGCCTGGAACACGACGAAGGCGAGCGCCAGCGTCAGCGCGGTGCGCGCGAACAGCGAACGGGGCAGCTTCACCCTTTGCCCTGCGGCACGAACAGATAGCCCTGCCCGCGCTGCGTGCGGATGTAGGCCGGATTCGCCGGGTCGTCCTCGATCTTCTTGCGCAGCCGGTTGACCCGCACGTCGATGCTGCGGTCGAACGGGTCGCGCTCGAATCCCCGCAGCTGGTCCATCAGCCAATCGCGCGAGAGCGCACGGTTGGCGTGGGTGACGAAGATCTCCAGCAGCTCGTATTCGCCCCCGGTGAGCGGAATTTCGGCATCACCACGGGTCAGGGTGCGCGCATCGAGATTGACGCTGAACGGGCCGAAGCGGACGAGCCGCGGGTTTTCCCCTCCAGCCGAGCCAGGCGTGCCGCGATCCTGGCGCCGCAGCACCGCCCGGATGCGCGCCAGCAGTTCGCGCGGATTGAAGGGCTTGGGCAGGTAGTCGTCCGCGCCGACCTCGAGGCCGATGATGCGGTCGATGTCCTCGCCCTTGGCCGACAGCATGAGGATGGGCGGGAAACCGGGCTGGGCGCGCAGCCGCCGTGCGACCGAAAGGCCATCCTCGCCGGGCATCATCCAATCGAGCACCAGGAGGTCGGGCAAGCGCGCGGCCAGCAGGCGTTCCAGCCCTGCCGCGTCGGCCGCGGTCTCGACTGCGTAGCCCTGGCTCGTGAGGTATTCGGCCACCAGCTCGCGGATGCCCGGATCGTCGTCGGTCACGTAGATGGTGTGCGTTTCCATGCGCAAACTATAGCAGCGCCATTGCGCGCCCCTTACCCATCCCGTTACACACTGTTACAAAATCACGCCTGCGCGAAACAGTGCGCTTACTTTCCTCAACCACACTGCGAAGCGTGGCCGGCCGACCCGCCGCCCACGGAAATGGAGACCACGATGGACACACGATGCACGCGGATTGTCGGGCTGGCCGCACTGGGACTGGTGATCGCCGCCCCGGTTCAGGCAGCGCCGCATTTCACCGACCCGATGTTCCTCGTGGCTGCGCGTGACCGCGGCGAAGAGATTCGCCAGGACCGACGCGACGAGCGGCGCGATGAACGCCGCGGCCTGCGCCGCGACGTCGAACGCGAAGGACCGCAAGGCTACGGCTACGGCTACGAGCGGCGCCAGCAGCAGCGCTTCGAGGACGACCGCCGCCAGCGTGACCGTCGCTGACCGCCCCCTATTCGAGGCAACCAGGAGAGAAGCATGAAAGTCCGCACTGTCAAACACGCCGCCCTGCTCGCCGCCTTGCTCGCAGCGAGCGGCACGGCCCTCGCCAGCCCGGGCTGGGGCGACGGGTTCACCGCACGCGCCCGGGTGATTTCGAGCACGCCGATCTACGACACGATCAACGAGCCACACCGCGAATGCTGGACCGAAACGGTCGGCTACGAGACCCGCAGCTATCGCGACGGCAGCGGTGGCGGCGCGATTCTCGGCGCCATTGCCGGCGGGCTCCTCGGCTCGACCGTCGGCAAGGGCGACGGCAGGGTCGCCGCCGCCGCGGTGGGCGCCGCCACGGGCGCCGTGGTCGGCGACCGCTGGAACGGCGGCGGCACGCGCTACGAAGAAACGCGCCCGCGCCAGGTCGAGCGCTGCCGCGTCCGCGACGACTACCGCCAGGTGATCAGCGGCTACGACGTGCGCTATCGCTTCCAGGGCCGCGTCTACGCCACCCAGCTGCCGTACGATCCGGGAAGGTGGCTGACGCTCAACGGGAATTTCGATGTGATCGACGACCCGCGTGACGGGCGCCGGGACGACCGTTACAACCGGTGGGACAACTGACGTCCTCGTCGCGAACCTGAAAGGAGACGAATCATGTTGCGCAAACTGCTGACCGCTGCCGCCCTGCTCGTTGCGTCAGGCGCGAGCTTCGCCCATGGCGGCGACTATGGCTACGGCCGCGTCATCTCGGTCGAACCGAGTTTCACGATCTCGTTCGGCACGCGCGCGCCGGACGGCTTCCGGGTGCTCTACGAATCCGGCGGCTACCGCTACTGGACGCATACGCCCTACTATCCCGGGCGCACCATCGTGGTTCCTGCGCCCTACCCTGTGGAGCGGGTCTATTACGGCGGCTACCGGCGCGATTGGGATGACCGCCGCTGGGACGACCGGGGCTGGCGACGCGAGCGCTGGGAGCATCGCCACCGCCATCATGACGACGACGATGACTGAACCCGCGATGCCCGCCGGCCATAGCGGCGCCTCGCGCCCGAATCACTCGTGGTGAACGACGAAGGCGAGTTCGGTGGTGAAATTGCCGATGCCGCGGTGGTTGGTCAGGGTCCAGCCGGCGTCCTTCAGGTGATGCGTCAACTGACGCGTCATCTCCGGATTGCCGCAGATCATGACGCGGTCGTGCGCGGGGTCGGGGGCAGGCAGGCCCAGGCGCCGCGACAACTCGCCGGAGCGAAACAGATCGCCGCCGCGTTCCGGCGTCGGGAAAGCTTCGCGCGTGACCGTCGGGACGTAGCGCAGCTGCGGGTTGGCGAGCGCCTCGATCTCCGATCGATACGCCAGCTCGGCGACCGTACGGACCGAATGCACGAGCACCACGCTCTCATAGTGCGCATAAAGTCGCGGGTCGCGGATCAGGCTCATGAACGGGGCAAGCCCGGTGCCGGTCGCGAGCATGTAGAGGGTGCGTCCGGGCAGTACGTGATTGCGCGTCAGCGAGCCGGTCGCCTTGCTGTTGACCCACACGCTGTCGCCGGGGCGGATGTTCACGAGATGGCTGGTCAGGGGCCCGTCCGGCACGTGGATGCTGAGAAATTCCAGATGGTCATGGGCCGCCGTCGACACGATCGAATACGCGCGCGCCACCAGCTTCCCTTCACGCTTCAGGCCAATGGTGACGAATTCGCCGTTCTCGAACACGAAATCCTGCGGCCGGCTGAGGGTGAAGCTGAAGGTCCGCTCCGACCACGGCCGGACCGATTGCACGGTTTGTTCGCTATAAGGCATGGGATGTCCTGACGTCTGAAGGGCGATCCCGGCAACGCGGGACGCGGTTGCGCACCTGCCGGACTTGAGCGGTTCGACGCCGCGCCACGGCGACAGTTCCACCCCGCCGCACGATTCCCCTTCTCGGGTTGGGGCGACCGTCCTGCTCACCCCTTGATGCAGACCAGCGGCTTCAGCTTCGCGACCTTGCGCGCCAGACCTGCGCGATCGGCTGCGTCGACGACCGCGCTGACGTCCTTGTAGGCGCCCGGCGCCTCCTCGGCCACGCCGCGCAGCGAGGGGCTGCGGATCAGCACCCCCTGGCTCGCCAGTTCGTCGACCAGCGCACGGCCGCGCCACTGGCGCGTTGCCTGATGGCGGCTCATCGCGCGCCCGGCACCATGACAGGCCGAGCTGAAGGCGCGCGTCCTGCCCGCCTCGGTGCCGACCAGGATGTAGGACGCCGTTCCCATGCTGCCGCCGATCAGCACGGGCTGGCCGACATCGCGAAGGTCGGCAGGCAGCGTCGGATGCCGGGGGCCGAAGGCGCGCGTCGCCCCCTTGCGGTGGACGTAGAGCTGGCGCGTGCGGCCGTCGACCGTATGCGGTTCGAGCTTGCAGGTATTGTGCGAGACGTCGTAGATCAGGCCCAGGTGCGTGCCGGGAAAGACATCGGCAAAGACCTCGCGTGCAAGATGGGTGATGACCTGCCGGTTGGCGAGCGCGCAGTTGATGGCCGCGCGCATGGCACCCAGATAGGCCTGCCCGAGCGGTGACTTGATGGGCGCGCAGGCGAGTTCGCGGTCGGGGAGCTCGATGCCGAAGCCCGGCGCGGCGACCACCATCTGCCGCAGGAACTCGGTGCCGATCTGATGCCCAAGCCCGCGCGAACCGCAGTGGATGCTCACCACCACCTCGCCGACGCGCAGCCGCAAGCGGTCGGCCGCCTGGCTGTCGTAGATTTCGGCGATTTCCTGCAGTTCGAGGTAGTGATTGCCGGATCCGAGCGTGCCGATCTCGTCGCGCTGGCGGCGCTTGGCATGCTCGGAAACCTCGCCCGGCTCGGCGCCCGACATGCAGCCGTGCTCCTCGATGCGCTCGAGGTCGGCCGCGCTGCCATAGCCACGCTCGACCGCCCAGCGCGCGCCGCCGCGCAGCATCGCATCCATCTCGTTGGCGTTCAGGCGCAGCTGGCCGGTGCTGCCGACACCGGCCGGAACATGCGCGAACAGATGGTCGGCGAGACGCTGCTTGCGCGGTTCCACCTCGGCGGCCGTGAGTCCCGTATGCAGGGTGCGCACGCCGCAGGAGATATCGAAGCCCACGCCGCCGGCCGACACGACGCCGCCCTCGTCGGCATCGAACGCCGCCACGCCGCCGATCGGGAAGCCGTAGCCCCAGTGCGCGTCGGGCATGGCGTAGGCCGCCTCGACGATGCCCGGCAGCGTCGCGACGTTGGTGAGCTGTTCCAACACCTTGTCGTCCATCTCGCGGATCAGGCCCGCATCCGCGAAGATCACCGCCGGCACGCGCATCCCGCCGACGGGCTCCACGCGCCATTCGACTTCCGACACCTGGCTGAACCGGGCAAGGTCCATCTCGGCCCCCGTATCTTCTAGACGTCCACCACGCACTGGGCGAGCCAGCGATCCGACTCGTCCTCTCTGACTCTCAGCTCAGTATAGGTGGCGCCCTTGATCTCGACGGCCGGCTGGTGCCGTGCCGGATCGACCGTCTCGCCCCACGCGGTGCCGTGCAGGCGATGGCCTTCGAGGTTCACCTCGAAGCGGGCGAACAGCATATGGCGCGCCGCCATTTCGAGGACCAGCGCATTCAGCCAGTCGACCAGCAGCATTTCATTGTCCGGGGCTTCACACTGGACATCAACCGCCTCCCTCGGCACCACGCCGGCCGGGTCGGTCACCACCGCGGTCATCGCCAGCGCGGCCTGTTCGAACGCCGCGGCGAGCGTCGGCCCGATGCCGCGCACCCCGATGTCGGCCCCGTGCGGGAAATGTTGCCAGTGCGGCCGCAGTGCGCCAACCGCCTCGGCCCGCGCCTGGAACACGGCCTCCCGGATGTGCGCAGGTGCGACGCGCTTCGCCACGGCACCCGCATCGACTGCCTGCGCCGCACGCAACGCCTGCCGCAGATGATCCAACGCCGGGAAAGGCCTTTCCTCGTAGCCCGGCCGCCCGCGAAAATCGCACTCGCACGCCTGCAGGAATTCCTCGAAGCGCGCTGGCCGGCGAAACGCATCGACACGCTCAAGCAGTTCGACGAGCGTGCCGGGGCGCAGCTCCAGCGCACGGTGCACCATGCCATGCTCGCGCGCGACCGCGACGGCGAGCTCGCGGCATTCGGCCGGCACGCGAATGCGATCGCAGAGCGCGCGCACCAGGTCGACGGCCCGGGCTTCGTGGCCGACATGACGGGGCCAAAGCTCCGGTGGCGTCGCCCCCTTGCCGAGATCGTGCGTCAGCGCCGCGAAGCGGACCGGGAGGCTCAATCCCTGCTGCGCGGCCCAGTCGACGACACGCATCACGTGCACGCCGGTATCGATCTCGGGATGGTGCTGCGCGGGCTGCGGCACTCCGAACAGGCGATCGATCTCGGGAAACAGCCGGGCCAGCGCGCCGCACGCGCGCAGCGTCTCGAACATGCGCGAGGGTCGCGCCTCCATGAGCCCGCGCGCGATCTCCTGCCAGACGCGCTCCGGCACCAGCGCGTCGACTTCGCCGTTGTCGACCATCTGGCGCATCAGGGCATGCGTTTCGGGCGCGACCGAAAAATCGGTGAAGCGCGCGGCAAAGCGAGCCACCCGCAGGATGCGCACGGGATCTTCGGCGAAGGCTTCACTGACGTGACGGAACACCTTGTCGGCCAAATCCTGCCGGCCACCGTAGGGATCGACGAGCGTGCCGTTCTCGTCCTCCGCGATCGCGTTGATGGTGAGATCGCGCCGGCGCAGGTCCTCCTCGAGCGTGACGTCCGGCGCGGCATACACGGTGAATCCCTTGTAGCCGCGTCCCGATTTGCGCTCGGTACGCGCAAGCGCGTACTCCTCGCGCGTCCGCGGATGCAGGAAGACAGGGAAGTCCTTGCCGACCGGGAGAAACCCTTGCGCAACCATGTCGTCCGGGGTCGCGCCGACCACGACGTGATCGCGATCGGCCACTGGCAGTCCCAGCAACCGGTCCCGCACGGCGCCGCCGACGACATAGCTCTTCATGGCGGCGCGATGGAATTACCGGTGTGCGCTCTCGCGATAGTCCTCGTACCGGGCGCGCGGCGTGTCGGCACGCAGGTACTCGGGGGCGATCGCCTCGAGCGAGGCCGGCTGGAAGGCAAACACCGCGGGCCAGCCGCCGCTGCACACGTTGTCGGTGGTCATGGCGTAGTAGTTGTCGCGCGTCATCAGCTTCCTGCCAGGCTTGAACTCGAGCGCCCATGCCTGGAAGTACGACATCCAGGGGCCGAGCGCGACGATGCTGCGCTTCTTGCCGATGACGTTGCCGACGTAGGCCACGAGTTCGCCCAGCGTGTAGGTCTTAGGGCCGCAAAGCGGGTACGTCTGGCCGAAGGTGGCGGGGTTGTCGAGGCTGTCGGCGAAGGCGTGCGCGACGTCTTCCACGTAGACGGGGGCGAAGCGGCTCCCGGCTGCCGCGAGGGGCACGACCGGAAAGGTCTTGAGCAGGCGCGCGAACATCGACAGGAAGGAATCGCCCCGGCCGAATATCACGGACGGGCGGAAGATCGTGACGTCGAGGCCGTAGCCATGGATGAACTTGGGGCCGTTGAGGTACCAGTTCTCGTGCTCGCTGTGGCGCATGCCCGCCTCGCGCACCAGCGCTTCGCCGATGCCCTTGGAACGCTGGTAGGCGGAGCGTGAATTCGGATCGGCTCCCAGCGCGCTCAT
Organism: Thiobacillus sp. SCUT-2; assembly: GCF_035621355.1. Taxonomy (NCBI): domain Bacteria; kingdom Pseudomonadati; phylum Pseudomonadota; class Betaproteobacteria; order Nitrosomonadales; family Thiobacillaceae; genus Thiobacillus; species Thiobacillus sedimenti. The sequence goes on from NZ_CP141769.1 coordinate 2,516,752, forward strand.
GTGCAGCAGGCGGTGCACGCCCGCCTCGCCCATGGCGTGGATGAGCTTGCGCACCAGCTCGACATGGACCTTCTGGAAATCGCCCCGCCGCGCGCTCGGCAGGTCGATGCGGCCGACCTTGTCCTCGTGGAGGATGCCGACCAGGTTGATGACCGCGTCCATGCCGCGGAAATTCTGGATCAGGGCCTGCTGGTCGTGGACGTCGGCCTCGACCACCTCCACCGTCGGCAGCAGGATCAGTTCCTTGGCCATCTCGCGGCGGTGGGAGAGCACGCGAACGTGGAGCCCGCGCGCGGCGAGCTGGCTGACCAGCTGGGTGCCGACGAAGCCGGACCCGCCGAGGATGCAGATGCGTTGAATCTTCATGTCAGGACTGGAAACGGAGTGGGAAGCAAGGCGGATTCTAATCGTCCGGCTGTTCGACTTCCAGCGAGGTATCCGGCTCCGTCGCCGGTACGGCGATCTTGCGCGCCGGAATCATGCCCAGCCGGTCGGTCAGCAGCGAGGACGGCTGGCCGAAGCGGGCAGCATAGTACATGGCGTTGCTCATCACCTTCTTCACGTAGTCGCGCGTCTCGGCGAACGGGATGGCCTCGATGTAGACGGCGGCCTCCATGGGCTGCGTGCCGCGCCAGCGCTGGGCTCGCGCGGGGCCGGCATTGTAGGCTGCGGTCGCCAGCACGGGCGAGCCGTCGAGCGAGGACTGCACGTGCTTGAGATAGTAGGCGCCGAACTGGATATTTGTGGCCGGGTCCCGCATCTCGTCGACATGGAAGCGCCGGATGCCGAGCCGCTGGGCGATCCAGCGTGCGGTGGCCGGCATGATCTGCATCAAGCCCGAGGCGCCGACGCTTGAGCGTGCCACGTTCACGAAGCGGCTCTCCTGCCGCATCAGGCCGAAGACCCAGGCCTCGTCGATGCCGTTTTCGCGCGCGGCCTTCTGCGCCTCGGCGCGATACGGCGCCAGGAAGCGCAACTCGAAGTCGTGCAGTTCGCGCGTCCGCTCCGCCGTCTTGATCGCGCAGTCGTACCACCCTGCCCGCCGGGCGAGTTCGGCAGCCGCCAGCAGCTGGATATCCGAGAATTCGCGCGTCGCCCAGTCCCACTCGAGGGTGGCGTCGTAGCGCAATCCCAGTTCATGCAGCGCCATCGCACGCACGATGCCCGCCTGCCGGGCGACGGCGGCGATATCGTCGCCCCCCGCCTTGATGTTGATGGCCGGCGCCTGCATCACCGGCCCCAGCTCTTCCTGCGCGAGCTGCCCGTAGTAATGATGCTCGCGCGAGAGCGGCAGCAGCAGCGCATTCGCCGCCGCACGCCGGCCGTTTTCCAGCAGGGCGCGTGCCAGCCAGTAGCGCCAGGCCGGCTGCTGGCGGGTGGCGTCGCCCATGCTCTCGATGGCGCGCTGCACCGTTTTCCAGTCCCCCGCCAGCAGGGCGGCGCGCACCCACCATTCACGCTGGAAGTCGCTCACCGCGACGTCCCCTGCCTGCCGGAACCAGGTCAGCGCGCCGGCCTCGTGGCGGCGCGCGGCCCAGGTCGCAAGCCGCGCCCAGGCGGTGCGCAAATCGTCCGCATTGAGCTGGGAGGCGAACTTGCGCAGGGCGCGCTCGGCCGCCGCGGAGTCGCGACGCGCCAACTGGTCGAGCGCGTAGAGCGCGATCTCGCGATCGCCCCGCTGCCCGAGGTCGAGGCTTGCGCCGTTCAGCAGGCGCGCGGGGTCGCGGGTGGCCTGATCCAGCCGCACAGGGGATAGCCGCTGCGCCTCCGGCAGTGCGCTCGCAACGGACTTGGCCACGCCCGGGTTGCCGGCTTCCAGGGCCAGCCGGATGCGTCGCCAGATGTCGGCCTCACCGAGGAGGCCGGCCTCCATCAGCTGCTGAAACAGCGGGCTGCAGGCGGATGGCATGTCGCGTCCCGTGTACCACAACGCGATTGCCTCCTTCTCGTGGCTGCGATTCCCCAGCGCCCATTCCGCCCGATAGGCATAGCAGCGCAGCATGGTGTCCGGCTTGACGAGGCGCACGTACTCGCCGAGGTACGCCGGCCACGCCTGGCGCGCGCCGAGCGACTTCAGCCAGTCGGCGCGCACGGCCTCGGCCAGGCGGCTGCCCGGGTAGCGCGCCAGGAAGTCGGCGATGCGCGCATCGTCGGTGCGGCCCGACAGCATCAGCTGCCAGTATTCGACATAGGGCGCCAGGACATGGTCGGGGGGAACGTCGCGTGCCGCCCGTGACAGTTCGGTGGGCTTGCGGGCGGCATAGGCCTCCTGCGCGCGCTGCACGGCGTCATCGCCCGGCGCCGCCCACACGGCCGTCACACTCATCACGGCCAGCAGGAAAAGAAGAACGGATCGAAGCATGGTGCGAGGGTAACATGCGCCCGCCATGCCGCCCGGGACAGGCAGCGGCGGCGGGGCCTTGCGGCGCGGGTGCCGGCTTCAGTGCAGGAACAGCCGGTACGCCGGATTGCGGGACTCGTCCCAGTAGCGGTAACCGAGTTCGTCGAGGAAGGTCCTGAACGCCGGCTTTTCCTTGTCCGGCACCTGGATGCCGACCAGCACCCGGCCATAGTCGGCGCCATGGTTGCGATAGTGGAACAGGCTGATGTTCCAGCCGCGGCTCATGCTTTGCAGGAACTGCATCAGGGCGCCCGGCCGTTCAGGGAATTCGAAGCGGTAGAGGGCTTCGTTGACGACTTCCGGCGCGCGGCCGCCGACGAGGTGGCGCACATGCAGCTTCGCCATTTCGTTGTCGGTGAGGTCGATCGCCTCGAGACCGTGGCGCTGCAGCAGCTCGACTACGCGCGCACTTTCGCCTGCACCGGGAACCGACAGCCCGACGAACACGCGCGCCACCTTGGGGTCGGAATAGCGGTAGTTGAACTCGGTGATGTTGCGCGCCCCGAGCAGGGCGCAAAACGCCTTGAAGCTGCCGGGGGTTTCCGGAATGGTGACAGCCAGCACGGCCTCGCGCTTCTCGCCCAGTTCGGCGCGCTCGGCGATATGGCGCAGGCGGTCGAAATTCATGTTGGCGCCCGACGCGATCGCAACGAGCGTCTTGCCCCTGAGCCTGTCGCCGGCGATTGCGGCCTTCATGCCCGCAATCGACAAGGCGCCGGCCGGCTCGAGGATGGAACGCGTGTCCTCGAAGACGTCCTTGATCGCCGCACAGATCGCATCGTTGTTGACGCGGATGATTTCGTCGACGTAGCGCTGCGACAGGCGGAAGGTTTCCTTGCCAACCTTCTTCACCGCGACCCCATCGGCGAAGATGCCGACGCGCGGCAAGGTGACGCGTGTGCCCTTGCAGAGCGAGCGCGCCATCGCGTCGGCGTCGTCGGGCTCGACGCCGACGATCTTGATTTCGGGCCGCAGCCGCTTGATATAGGCGGCGATGCCGGCGATCAGGCCGCCGCCGCCGACCGGCACGTAGACCGAGTGGATCGGCCCCGGGTGCTGGCGCAGCAGTTCCATCGCCACGGTACCCTGGCCTGCGATCACGTCGGGATCGTCGTAGGGATGGACGAAGGTCGCCTTGGCTTCCTTGGCGATCTGGTTGGCGTGGGCCCAGGCATCGTCGTAGCTGTCTCCATGCAGGATGACCTGCGCGCCGCGCGCGGCCACGGCGTCGATCTTGATTTTCGGCGTGGTCACCGGCATGACGATGATGGCGGTCGCGCCGAGTTTTTGCGCCGCCAGCGCCACGCCTTGCGCGTGGTTGCCGGCCGACGCCGCCACGACCCCGCGCGCAAGCTGTGCCGTCGTCAATTTCGCCATCTTGTTGTAGGCACCGCGACACTTGAACGAAAACACCGGTTGCAGGTCTTCGCGCTTCAGCAGGATGCGGTTGTTGAGGCGGGACGACAGATTGTGCGCCTCGTCGAGCGGCGACTCGATCGCCACGTCGTAGACGCGCGAGGTCAGAATGCGTTCGAGGTAATCGTCAGGTTGACTCATGGCGGCGGGGGCGTTTGTAAAAAAGGGGCGATGCCGCTATCTTAGCGGGCTGCATCCAAATCGACGAAACGATCATGACTCAGGACGAAATGAAGCAAGCCGTGGCGCGTGCTGCGGTGGATTATGCCAAGGGCGGCATCATCGGGGTAGGCACCGGCTCGACCGCCAACCATTTCATCGACGCGCTGGCCGAGGTGAAGGGCCGCATCGACGGCGCCGTCGCCAGCTCGGAAGCGACCGCCACGCGCCTGAAGGGCCACGGCATCCCGGTGCTGGACCTGAACAGCGTCGGCGAACTCGAGATCTACGTCGACGGCGCCGACGAGATCACCGAACACTTCGCCATGGTCAAGGGCGGCGGCGGCGCGCTGACCCGCGAGAAGATCGTGGCCGCGTGCAGCAAGCAGTTCATCTGCATCGCCGACGAAAGCAAGCTGGTCGGGGTGCTCGGCACGTTCCCGCTGCCGGTCGAGGTAATCCCGATGGCGCGCTCCTACGTCGCGCGGGAACTGGTGAAGCTGGGCGGCCAGCCGCGTCTGCGCGAGGGCTTCACGACCGACAACGGCAACCTCATCCTCGACGTGCACGGCATGTCCATCGTCGACCCGGTATCGCTGGAAACGGCAATCAACCAGATCGTCGGCGTGGTAACCAACGGCCTGTTCGCGCGCCGTGGCGCCGACGTGCTGCTGCTCGGCACGCCCTCCGGCGTCAAGACCTACAAGAAATAATCCTCACTGCGACTGCGGGGGCCCGTCTTCGGGCTCCTGCTCCTCCGCCGGCACCCGGTATTTCTCGGTTGCCCACTGCCCCAGATCGATGAGCTTGCAGCGCTCGCTGCAGAACGGCTTCCATTTGCTTTCCGCCGTCCACGGAACCGCCGCACCGCACGTCGGGCAGGTCACGACGGGCGGCTTGGCCGGCTTCACAGGGTGCAGAAGGTCAGGTCGAAATCGACCGACACATCGGCGCAGGTCCGCATCGCCCCCGGTCCCGCATGCACGAACCGGATGTTGAGCATGTACTTGTTCGCGGACATCTCGGGCACGCAGGGCAACTCGTCGACGAGCGTCACGCGGATGAGCTGCGGGTTGCGCGATTCGAGCATGCGCTGGTAGGTGCCGTTCTTCGCATGCTGGAGTTCCGGCTGGCCGCTGTCGCGCAACAGGCCCAGCACGATGCCGACCGCGGAACGGATCGAGGAAAACGGTGCCAGCCACTGCTGCAGCTGCCTGACGCGCACGTCCGCAGCCTGGTGCAGCCAGTAATGGTAGGAGGGCAGGTCGAACTCGCACATACCGCCCGGGATGGCGGCGCGCTGCTTGATCGCCATCAGCCAGTCGTCTTCACGCAGATGCTGTCCGACCTTCCCTGGAAGCTGGTACATGCCCTGGTGGGCCGCTTCGATCGCGGCGAGAACCTGCTCGAGCGTCGCGCCCTGCACGTGCGGGTTGCCGCGCAATGCCGCGAGCACCGCCTTCTGCCGGTCGAGTTCCTGCAGCAGGTCCGACTTGAGGTCGGCACGCGCCGCCACCTCGGCCATCTCGAACAAGGTCAGCAGGGCGGCATGATGCGCGTGGGGATCGGGCGACGCGGCGTAGGCGTCGAAGCGATCGAACAGATCTTCGAGCCGCAGCAGCGTACGGATGCGTTCGCTGAGGGGATATTCGTAGTGGATCACACCGCGACGCGTGGGTTGGGTTCAGGCGATTGTCGCCGATCCATGCGGAAAATCAAGACGAGCATGCCGCTGCCAGCGCGAGATAGCGCAGATGAAGGGCGGCGATCGCCGCGTTCAGCTCGGAGGGTGTCGCCGTGTTGACGATCACGTCGTCCGCGGCGGCGAGTCGAGCCGCCCGACCGGCCTGGGCAGCCAGAATCGCCTTCACCTCGTCCGCAGCGAGGCCGCTGCGGGTCATCACGCGTGCGATCTGCAGCTCTTCCGGGCAATCGATCACCAGCACGCGATCCAGCGCATCCCGGTAGGCGCCCGTTTCCACGAGCAAGGGGATGACGACCAGCGCATAGGCGGCGTTCAGGGTTGCGAGCGTCTGCTCGACGATCTTCCGGATGCGCGGATGCAGGATGGCTTCCAGTTGGCGACGGGCGGCGGGGTCGGCGAACACGCGCCGGCGCAGCACCGCACGATCGAGCGTATCGCCCGCCTGCATCACCGACTCGCCGAATGCGGCACGGATCGCCCCGAGCGCCTCGCCGCCCGGGGACGTGAGCTGCCGCGCGATCACGTCGGTATCGACGACCGGCACGCCGAGTTCGGCAAAGAGGTCGGCGACCGTGGACTTGCCCGAACCGATGCCGCCGGTCAGGCCAACGGTGAACATCAGAATTGTGCGAGGTAGGCCCGCGTCAGGTCGGCGCCGAAGAACAGCGCGACCAGCCCGCCACCCGCCAGATAGGGGCCGAACGGAATCGGCACGCGCCGATCATGCTTGACCAGCACCACCATCCCGATGCCGATCACTGCGCCGACAACAGAGGACAGCAGCAGGGTAACGGGCAGCATCTGCCAGCCCAGCCAGGCGCCGATGGCCGCCAACAGCTTGAAGTCACCGAAGCCCATGCCGTCCTTGCCGGTCGCCAGTTTGAACAGCCAGTACACGGACCACAGCAGCAGATAGCCGGCGACGGCCCCGACGACGGCATCGGGCAGGCTGGTGAACCGGGCATCCAGATTGAACAATAGGCCTGCCCACAGCAGCGGAAGCGTGAGGCTGTCGGGCAGCAGCGTGGTATCCAGGTCGATGAACGCCAGCGCAACCAGCGCCCAGACCAGCAGCAGCGCCCCGGCGGCCTGCACGCTCCAGCCCCATTTCCAGGCGACGGCGGCCGAAAGCAGTGCCGTCAGGAGTTCCACCAACGGGTAGCGGGCACTGATCGGCGTGCCGCAGCCCGAGCAGCGCCCTCGCAGCCACAGCCAGGACAGCAGCGGGATATTTTCCAGCGCCGTGATCTGGTGGCCGCATTGGGGGCAGGCCGAACGCGGCACCCAGAGGTTGTAGCGGTGCGCCTCCGGCGCGGCTTCTCCGCGCAGTTCGGCGCATTGCGCCTTCCACTCGGCCTCCATCATTCTGGGCAGGCGATGGATGACGACATTCAGGAAGCTGCCGACCAGCAGGCCGAACAGGAAAACCAGCCCCGTGAAAAGGGCTGGCGCCGCCAGCAGCAAATCCATCAGCCGACCACCGAACCCATCTTGAAGATCGGCAGATACATGGCGATCACCATGCCGCCGATCAGGGTGCCGAGCACCACCATGATCATCGGCTCCATCAGGCTCGACAGCGCCTCGACGGCGTCGTCGACCTCCGCCTCGTAGAAGTCGGCGACCTTGCCCAGCATCGAATCGAGCGAACCCGACTCCTCACCGATGGCCGCCATCTGCAGCACCATGTTGGGGAAGCGCCCGGTATTCTGCATCGCGACCGTCAGGGCCGTGCCGGTCGCCACCTCGCCGCGGATCTTGTTGGTCGCCTCGACGAAGACCTGGTTGCCCGACGCCCCACCGACCGATTCCAGCGCTTCGACCAGCGGCACGCCCGCCGCAAACATCGTCGCCAGGGTGCGGGTCCAGCGGGCGATCGTCGCCTTCTCAATGACCGGGCCGAAGATTGGCAACTTGAGGATCAGCTTATCCATCGTCATCTGCATCTTGCGCGAACGCTTCCAGGCCTGGAAGAAGGCATACAGACCGCCGCCGATCACGCCGAAAATGACCCACCAGTACTTCACGAAATAATCCGAAATCGCCATCACCACCAGGGTCGGCGCCGGCAGGTCGGCACCGAAGCTGCTGAAGAGATCCTTGAACGCCGGAATCACGAAAATCATGATGATCGCGGTGATGACGAACGCGACCACGATAATGGAAACCGGATAGAACAGCGCCGACTTGATCTTGCTCTTGATGGCGAGGATCTTTTCCTTGTAGACCGCGAGACGGTCGAGCACGCCCTCGAGAATACCGGCGGCTTCGCCAGCGCCCACGAGGTTGCAGAACAAGGCGTCGAAATACCGAGGATGGCGGCTGAAGGCTTGTGTGAGGCTGCTACCCTTCTCGATATCGGCCTTGATCTCGAGCAGCAGGCGCTGCATCGAGGGATTGGAATGGCCGCGCGCGACGATCTCGAACGCCTGCAGCAGCGGCACCCCGGCCTTCATCATGGTGGCCAGTTGACGCGTGAACAGCGTGACGTCCTTGTCAGTAATCTTCTTCGCACTGCTGAACAGAGCACTCTGCTTCCGGACCTTGGTGACGGTGATGCCCTGCTTGCGCAGTGTCGAATTCACCATGGCTTCGCCGCCGGCCTGTAGCTGCCCCTTGACCTTCTTGCCGCGCTTGTCCATGCCCTCCCACAGGAAGGTTGCATTCTTGACTGCCTTTGCCGCTGTAGCCATAAAAATCCCTTAGATATTGGTGACCGCCTCGACCTCTTCCAGCGAGGTGAGGCCGGCTTTCACTTTCAACAGTCCCGCCTGCCGCAGGTCGAGCACCCCTTCGCGGCGCGCCTGGTCGGCGATGTCGGCCTCATTGCCGCCCTTGAGGATGATGCGCGTCATGTCGTCGGTGATCGGCATCACCTGGTAGATGCCGACCCGCCCCTTGTAGCCAGTACCGCCGCAGATGTCGCATCCTACGGCCTTGTAGGGCCGCCAGGTGTCGTCGAGCTGCTCATCGGTGAACCCCGCCGCCAGCAGCGTTTCCCGGGGAATGTCGGCAGGCTGCTTGCACGAGCAGAGACGCCGCCCGAGGCGCTGCGCCGTGATCAGGATCACGGAGGAAGCGACGTTGAACGGCGCCACGCCCATGTTGAGGAGGCGCGTGAGCGTGCCGGGGGCATCGTTGGTGTGCAGGGTCGACATCACCATGTGGCCGGTCTGTGCCGCCTTGATGGCGATATCGGCGGTTTCCAGGTCGCGGATTTCGCCGACCATGATCACGTCGGGGTCCTGGCGCAGGAAGGACTTCAGTGCCGCCGAAAAGGTCAGGCCCGCCTTGTCGTTGACGTTGACCTGGTTGATGCCGGGCAACTGGATTTCCGCCGGATCCTCGGCAGTCGAGATGTTGACGTCGGGCTTGTTCAGGAGGTTGAGGCAGGTATAGAGCGACACGGTTTTGCCCGAACCGGTCGGACCGGTTACCAGCACCATCCCGTAAGGACGCTGGATGGCGCTCATCAGCGCCTCCTTCTGCCACGGCTCGTACCCCAGCGCCTCGATCCCGAGTTGGGCACTGGACGGATCGAGAATCCGCATGACGATCTTTTCACCATACAGCGTCGGCAGCGTGCTGACCCGGAAGTCGATCGCCCGGTTCTTCGACAGCACCATCTTCATGCGCCCGTCCTGCGGCACCCGCTTTTCCGAGATGTCCAGCCTCGACAGCACCTTGATGCGCGATGCGATCTTGTCCTTGATCGCCATCGGCGGCTGCGCGACCTCGGAGAGAATGCCGTCGCGGCGGTAGCGAATCCGGTAGAACTTCTCGTAGGGCTCGAAGTGGATGTCGGAGGCGCCGATGTTGATCGCGTCCAGCATGATCTTCTGCAGATAGCGCACCACCGGTGCATCGTCGATCTCGATGCCCGGCGCATCCTGCTGGGCCGCGCTTTCCTCGTCGGCAAAATCGAGTTCAAGGTCTTCCGCGTTCAGCACGGCGAGGGTATTGTCGTTCGCCTCGCCAACCTTCTCGATGAACTTGCCGAGCTTGTCGTCCTCCACGACCACAGGCTCCACCGTCTGGCCGGTCTGGAACTTCACCTCGTCCAGCGCCTGCAGGTGAGTCGGGTCGGAGGTCGCGACGTACAGCTTGTTGCCGCGCTGATACAAGGCCAGCACGCGCCGCTTCTGGACAAGCTTCGGGTCGAGCAGCCCCTGCGGCAGGCTGTCATGATCCATGGCGTTCAGATCGAGATACGGAAAGCCGAACGAGGCCGCCGCGAACTCGGCCACCTGGTCAGCCTTGAAGCGGTGCCCCTTGATCAGTTCGGTCACAAAGGACTCGCCGGACTGGCTCGCCCGTTTCCAGACCCCCTCGGCGTCGTCCTCGGAGAGCCAGCCATGGTTGACCATGGCACGCGCCAGTCCGGTAAGGTTGGTGGTGTTTGTCACAGCTGCCATCGCTTGGTTCCTGACAAGTCCCGCGTCAAATTATCGTTCACGCCGCGCCCGCCGGCAGCGGGTATGGCGAATCACAGGCCTTAACGGCGATTTCTCGCCTAAGTTGAGGGCCCCTCGGAAGCATGCCCCTCCGCGGCCGGCACATAGATCCGCGCCACCTTGACGGCGCGATCCTGGGTTTGCACGATCTCCACCGGCACCTCACCCAGCTTGAGGCTCACCCCGGCCTCCGGAATGTCCTCGAATTGCTCCAGCAGCAGGCCGTTCAGCGTCTTCGGCCCGTCGAGCGGGAGTGCCAGGCCGAGCTTGCGGTTCAGGTGGCGCAACAGGACGCTCCCCTCGACAAGCCAGCTGCCGCCCTCCTCGCGCCGCAGATAGCCGGTATCGGAGGGGGCCTGCGTGGTGAATTCACCCACCATCTCCTCGAGCAGGTCCTCCAGCGTCACCAGCCCCTGCAACTCGCCGTACTCGTCGACCACCAGCGCCAGCCGTCGCCGGCTCGACTGGAAATTGCGCAGCTGGGTGAACAGCGGCGTGCCCGCGGGGACGAAGTAGGGAGCCTCGAGGTTGGCCCTCAGGATGTCGGGGTCAAGCTCCTCTCCGGTCAGGGCATGCAGCACCCGGCGCACATGCAGGACGCCGAGCAGGTTGTCGAAGGACCCCGCCTGCACCACGAGCCGCGTATGGTGGCTGGTGGCGATCTGTTGGCGGACACGCTCGGGCTCGTCCTCGAGATCGATCACCTCGATCTGGTTTCGCGGCGTCATCACGTCATCGACGGTGATGTCCTCGAGCTCCAGCAGGTTCATCAGGATCCGGTGGTGCTCGTGCGGCAGCCGGCCGGACGACTCCAGCACGATGGTGCGCAACTCCTCCAGCCCCAGGCTGTTGCCCTGCCCCGGCTCCGGTTTGCGGATCCGCAGCAGCTTCAGGAGGGCCTGGACGAAGAGATTGACGAACCAGACCACCGGGTATGCCAGCTTCAGCAGTGGCGCGAGCACGAGCGTCGCGGGATAGGCGACACGCTCGGGAAAGGACGCGCCCACCACCTTGGGCGTGACTTCGCTGAACACCAGAATCAGGAAGGTCAGCAACAGCGTCGCCACGAACAGGACGATCTCGCCGTTGCCGAACAGGCGGATCGCCAGCACCGCCGAAAGCGTGGCCGACGCCGAATTGACCAGATTGTTGCCGAGCAGGATGACGCCCAGCAGCTTGTCGGTCTGGGCCAGCAGTGCCTGCGCCCGCATCGCGCCCCGCACCCCGGATTCCGCCGCGTGGCGCAAGCGATAGCGGTTGATCGCCATCATCGCCGTCTCCGCCGCGGAAAAGAAGGCCGAGGTCAGCAACAGAACGGCCAGTGCCGCAAACAGCGTGCCGGTGGAAAAGCTGTCCAATCAGCCCTGCCTCAGCGCCGGAGGATGATTTCGAGCACGAACTGCGTGCCCAGATACGCCAGCAGCAGCAGGGTGAAGCCGGTGATTGTCCAGTAAAGCGCCGTGCGGCCACGCCAGCCGCGGAAATGCCGCCCCAGGAGCAAGCCGCCGAACACCAGCCAGGAGAGCACGCCGAACACGATCTTGTGGGAAAACTGCAGCGGCGTCCCGAACAGTTCCTCGGAAAAGAAGACACCGCTGAACACCGCCAGCGTCAGCAGCGCGAACCCGACACCGATGGTCCGGAACAGCATCGCCTCGAGCGTCAGCAGGGGCGGCGTCCCGCTTTGCAGGAAGGCGCCGCGATGCAACTGCTTCTCGAGCATCGTCATCATCACCGCGTGCAGGGCCGCCACGGCCAGCAGGCCGTATGCGAGGAAGGACACGACCAGATGCGCGCGCAGGACCAGCGCCTGCGAATCGGGAATGGGATGGGTTTCGGTTAGAAAAGCCATTCCGAGCACCGACACGCCCGCCAACCCGCTTACCCATGATTGCAGACGCGCCAGCGGCGCGCCCTGGCTGGCCAGCCAGTACGTGACCGCGGTCAGCCACAGGATCGTCGACAGGGAATTGCCGAAGCCGAGCCGGATATCGCCCTGCCCCAGCACCGAATTGAAGATCAGCGCGCCGTGCGCCAGCAGCGCCAGCGGCGTCAGCAGGCGCACCGAGGCGGACGAGGGTGCGCGCTGCAGCCGCCAGGCGATCCAGCCATAAAGCGCGCTCACACACAAAGTAGCCAGCAATAGCGGGGACATTCGTTAAAATGGAGATTCGGATTCAGCCAGCCTCATTATCCATGCCGCTCCTGACGGCAACAAGGAAGCCATGTTAGAAAATCTGAGCGGACGCCTCGCCGGCGTCGTCAAGACCCTGCGCGGGCAGGCCCGCATCACGGAAGCGAATGTCCAGGACACCTTGCGGCAGGTGCGCCTCGCGCTGCTCGAGGCCGACGTCGCCCTGCCGGTGGTGAAGGACTTCATCGAGGCCGTCAAGACGCGCGCGCTGGGCCAGGAGGTGCTGGCCAGCCTGTCGCCGGGCCAGGCGCTGATCGGCATCGTCCACGAGGAGCTGACGCGCCTGATGGGCGGGACCAACGCGGAACTCGATCTCGCGGCCATCCCGCCCGCCATCATCCTCATGGCCGGCCTGCAGGGCTCCGGCAAGACGACGACCAGCGGCAAGCTCGCGCTGCTGCTGAAGAACCGCAAGAAGAAGGTCCTGCTCTGTTCGGCCGACGTCTACCGTCCCGCGGCGATCGACCAGCTGCGCCAGCTGGGCAAGCAGCTCGACGTCGCCTTCTTCGAGGCCGGCGACGAGCGCGACCCGCTGAAGATCGCCCTGGCCGCGCAGGATCACGCGCGCCGCCAGTTCTACGACGTGCTCGTCGTCGACACGGCCGGCCGGCTGGCCATCGACGAGGTCATGATGAATGAGATCAAGGCCCTGCATGCCGCGATGAAGCCGGTCGAGACCCTGTTCGTGGTCGACGCCATGCAGGGCCAGGACGCCGTCAACGTCGCCCGCGCGTTCAACGAGGCCTTGCCGCTCACCGGCGTGGTGCTCACCAAGCTCGACGGCGACGCCCGCGGCGGCGCGGCGCTGTCGGTGCGCCACGTCACCGGCAAGCCGCTCAAGTTCATCGGCGTCAGCGAGAAGCCGACCGGGCTCGAGCCCTTCCACCCCGAGCGCATGGCGCAGCGCATTCTCGGCATGGGCGACGTGCTGTCGCTGATCGAGCAGGCCCAGGCCTCGGTCGACCTGGCCCAGGCGAAGAAACTCGCGGAGAAGGTCAAGAAGGGCAAGGACTTCGACCTCGAAGACTTCAAGCTGCAGATTCAGCAGATGCGCAAGATGGGCGGACTGTCTGCATTGATGGACAAGCTGCCGGGTGCCGGCCAGATGCCGGTCCCGGCCGGCGCCGACGAGAAGGCGATCAACCGCGTCGAGGGCATCATCAACAGCATGACCCCGCTCGAGCGCCGCAAGCCCGAGATCATCAAGGCAAGCCGCAAGCGTCGCATCGCGGCCGGTGCCGGGGTTCAGGTGCAGGAAGTCAACAAGCTGCTGAACCAGTTCGAGCAGGCGCAGAAGATGATGAAGATGATGGGCAAGGGCGGGCTCGGCAAGATGATGCGCGGCATGAAGGGCATGCTGCCCGGCATGCGCTGAGCCTGCACCGCAGCACGGCGTCGCGTTTGCCCTCCCCGCGCGCGGGGAAACGGTTCGGCGGGAGGGGCTGCCCAACCCACTGGCGGACTTGGGTTTTTCGAGTATAATTCGCGGTTTTCTCCGTTTACCGGTAGGTTGAACCATGGTCGTTATTCGTCTTTCGCGCGGCGGCGCCAAAAACCGTCCTTTCTACAACGTGGTCGTGGCCGATTCGCGCTGCCGTCGTGACGGTCGCTTCATCGAGCGCGTCGGCTTCTACAATCCGGTCGCTCCCGAAGGCGCCGAGGCCGTGCGCCTGGACCAGGAACGCATCGGCTACTGGGTGCAGAACGGCGCGCAACTGTCCGACACCGTCGCGCGCCTGGTCAAGCAGAACAAGCCCGCTGCCGCTGCCTGATTTGGCTGAAGCCGAAGACTGGGTCGGCCACTTGAATTGAATAACGACTGGGTCGTTATGGGGCGCATCGCCGCCCCGTTCGGTGTCAAGGGCTGGGTCAAGGTCCAGCCCTTCAGCGAGGACCCGGGCGCGCTGATGGATTTCGAATCCTGGCGCGTCGGCCGCGGCGAGCAGCAGGCGCACTACACAGTCGACGCCATCCAGGACCACGGCAAGGCCCTGGTCGCCAAACTGGCCGGCATCGACGGCCGCGACGCGGCGTATGCCCTGCGCGGACAGGAAATCTCGGTGGCGAAGAGCGATCTGCCGCCGCCGGAAGAAAACGAGTATTACTGGTCGGACCTGATCGGCCTGAAGGTGGTCAACCGCGAAGGCATCGAACTGGGTACCGTCGACAGCCTGATGGAAAGCGGCGCGAACGACTTGCTGGTGGTCAAAGGCTCGCGCGAGCACCTGATTCCGTTCGTCGCGGCCTTTGTCGGCAAGGTGGACCTGCCAGGCGGAACGATCGAGGTCGACTGGGGCGAAGACTACTGATGCGCTTCGACGCCATCACGCTCTTCCCCGAGATGTTCGATGCCGTACTGGATTACGGCATCACGCGGCGGGCGCTGGATCGCGGGCTGTACCGATTCAGGGCCTGGAATCCGCGCGATTTCACCGACGATCCGCACCGCACGGTGGACGACCGGCCCTACGGCGGCGGCCCCGGGATGCTGATGCTGGCCGAGCCGCTGGACCGCGCGCTGAACGCGGTGCAGCAGGACTTGGCGAGCGAGAATTTGACGCCGTGGGTGGTGCACTTTTCGCCGCGCGGCCGCCCGCTGAAGCAGCGGCGGGTGATGGAGTTGAAGGAAAGGCCTGCGCTGGTGCTGCTGTGCGGGCGCTACGAAGGCATCGACGAGCGCCTGTTGCAGCGCCGGGTCGACGAGGAAATCTCGCTCGGAGACTTCGTATTGTCGGGTGGCGAGCTACCGGCGCTGGCGCTGATGGACGCGATCATCCGGCAGCTGCCGGGCGCGCTGAACGACGCGGAATCGGCAGCGCAGGACTCGTTCAGCCAGGGGCTGCTCGACTGCCCGCACTACACCCGGCCCGAGGTGTGGCAGGGTATGGCGGTGCCGGAAGTGCTGAAAGGCGGCAACCATGCCGCGATCGCCAAGTGGCGACAGGAAGAAAGCCTGCGGCTCACCGCGGCACTGCGACCCGACCTGCTGGAACAGGCGCAGAAGAAGGATTGACCGGCTGGCTTCGGCAAGCCGGAAATGAGCGGCGCAGGGGTTGAATCCCCCTGGGCCAATGTGAAACGGCGTGACGTCCGTCCTGAACGGGGCGCACCTCTCCCGCCAGATGTAAGGAAACATCGTCATGAACATCATCGAGCAACTCGAACAGGAAGAAATCGCCCGTCTGGGCAAGACCGTCCCCGACTTCGCCCCGGGCGACACCGTCATCGTCCAGGTGAAGGTGAAGGAAGGCAACCGCGAGCGTCTGCAGGCCTACGAAGGCGTCGTCATCGCCAAGCGCAATCGCGGCCTCAACTCCGGCTTCACCGTGCGCAAGATCTCCGCCGGCGAAGGCGTCGAGCGCACCTTCCAGACCTACTCGCCGCTGGTCGCCAGCATCGAAGTCAAGCGTCGCGGTGACGTCCGCCGCGCCAAGCTGTACTACCTGCGCGAGCGCTCCGGCAAGTCCGCGCGCATCAAGGAAAAGCTGCCCGCCCGCAAGGGCGCAGCCGCGGCCGCCGAGTAATCGGATTTCCGCGCCAAAACAGAACGCCCGCTGCACGCGGGCGTTTTGTTTTGGCGCATGCGGATTTACACTGCTCCGACACACCGCAGTGAAAAGGCCATCATGTCCGATGCTCTCGACTCGAACGCCGCCGAGTACTGCTTCGGCTGCGTCTACTACCCGCCGAACCTGCCGCGGCATGCCTATGCGGAAGACGACTGGGCCATGCTGCAGGCGCGCAGCTGCTCGTTCGAGTACGCGCCCGGGACCCCGGAGTGCCTCGCCAGCCGCAAGACCAGCTGCAGCCTGGTCGACCTCGAGGCCATGCAAAAGTCGCGCGGCGCAGCACACGACTGAGTCCCTCCCGATGATTACCTACGACGCCGTCCTCGCCGCCCCGCCCTGCCGCCTCGGTGCCGTGTTCACCGGCGACGTGCTGACGCGGCTCGACTTCCTAGCCGTCGACACACTGGCCGCGACGTGCCTCGACAGCCGTGCCCGGCATCTGGCGCGCGAACTCGACGCCTATTGGGAAAACCCCGCCCACACCTTCGACCTGCCGTTCGCCCCGCACGGCACGCCGTTCCAGCTGCGCGTCTGGCACGCGCTGATGCGGATCCCGCCCGGCCGGCCAATGACCTACGGCGCCCTGGCAAAGCAGCTCGGCACCGCAGCGCGTGCGGTCGGCCAAGCCTGCGGTTCGAACCCGCTGCCCATTCTTATCCCCTGCCACCGCGTCCTTGCGGCGAACGGTCTCGGCGGTTTCATGCATGCGGCGTCCGGCGTCCCGCTCGACGTCAAGGCCTGGCTGCTGGCACACGAAGCGCCTCCCGCCGCCAATCCCGCTCCCGCGGGCGGGAGCACGCCCCGAAGGAAATGACGGGGCGAGCGTGATGCCCAAGACGATTGACGCGCTGATCGACCGCTTCTGCGACCACCTGTGGCTCGAAGACGGATTGGCGGAGCTGACGCTCGCCGCCTATCGCCGCGATCTCAAGGCGTTTGCCGCCTGGCTGGAGCGGGAACGCGGCAGCGAGTTGGATGCGGCCGCGCCGGGTGACATCACGGCCTATCTGGCCTGGCGCTTTGCGCAGCGCGCCCAGCCGCGCAGTGCGGCGCGCTACACGTCGACCCTGAAGCGCTTCTTCCGCTACCTGCTGCGCGAGAGGCTGATCACCGCCGACCCGACCGTGAATCTCGACAGCCCCAAGCTGCCGCGCGCATTGCCCAAGTCCCTCACCGAGGGCGACGTCGAGCGCCTGCTCGCCAGCGCCGACGCCGCCACGCCGCTCGGCCTGCGCGACCGTGCGATGCTCGAGACGCTTTACGCCACCGGCTTGCGCGTCTCGGAACTCGTCGGCCTGAAGCTCACCGCGCTGAACCTCAACGACGGCGTGCTGCGCGTGACCGGAAAGGGCAACAAGGACCGCCTGGTGCCGCTGGGCGAGGAGGCGGTGCGCTGGCTGCGGCGCTACCTGACGGACGCCCGGCCGCAACTCCTCGGCCAGCGCCTATCCGAGGTCGCGTTCGTGACGCCGCGCGGAAGCGGCATGACGCGCCAGGCGTTCTGGTATCTCATCAAACGCCGGGCGCTCGCCGCCGGGATCACGCGCACGCTGTCGCCGCATACGCTGCGCCACGCCTTCGCGACCCACCTGCTGAACCACGGCGCGGACCTGCGGGTCGTGCAGATGCTGCTCGGCCACAGCGACATTTCCACCACGCAGATCTATACGCACGTCGCGCGCGAGCGGCTGAAGCAGCTGCACGCGCAGCATCATCCGCGCGGATAGACGTCACACCCGCGTGCTCGGCCTCGCGAGATAAAACCATTCCTGCCCCGCCAGCGCGGCCGGGTTGGGGAAGACGATGTAGCCGTCGCGATCCGCCACGACCGGCGTGCCGTCGTGGCGCGTGCCGATGCACTCGCCGGCCGTCACCCGGTCGAAGCTGGCCCACTCGCGCGCGAAGCGGTCGCCCGGATCCGCACGATCGATCACCTGATACAGGCGCAGCGCCTCGGTACGGCCGACCGGGGCGGGCGCGGGTGCGCCGCTCAGGCCGAGATGCGCCAGTGCGTTGTGGATCGCGCGGTAGGCCACGTCGGGTGCCGCGGGATCGTCGTGCTGACCGCATTCGAGGGTCAATGCGATGCCGCCCTGTGCCCGCATGTATTCGGTCGTGCCGACACCGTAATGCACGTCGGCCTCGCGCGCGGAGGCTCCGCCGGCCAGACGGCGGGCCACGCCGGCGGCGTAGGTGTCGAGCCACCCGTCGACGAATCGGCGCACGCCGAGGCTGAGCGCGAGCGCCGTCTCCTCCGCTGCGCGCGCGAACGGCTCCAGTTGGCCGCTGTTGTCCTCCGGCCCCAGCATCACGAAGGGCTCGCCCGCCGTATGGAACGAGTGCAGGTCGAGCAGCGCATCGTGCCGGGCCAGCAGCGGGCACAGCCAGTTCGCCACATGATCCTCGAACTCGGCCGGCGCGTCGCTCGGCGCGAGGTTGCGGTTCAGGTTGCGGTCGCCCATGCGCTGGTGGCGCGCGTAGGCCAGCGGATTGGCCACCGGGACGAAGGTAACCTCCCCTGCCGCAACGCCGAGCGTCCCCGCTTCGACTTCGGCGATCACGCGGCGGATCGCCTGCGTTCCGCAGGTCTCGTTGCCATGGACCGCCCCCAGCACGATCAGCCGCGCACCGGGCGCTAGGCCCGCGAACGACACGCTCTGGAAATGCAGGGGTCGGTGCTGGCTCATGTATGCAGCGCCTTGACGAGCAGCGACCCGCTGGAGCCGAGCAGCAGCACGCCGACCAGACGCGTCATCTGCGCGTGGGACAGCCCGACGTGCACGCGCCCGCCGAGATAGAGCGCCCCCAGCATGAGCGGAAGCGCGACCAGGTAGGCGACCCACACCTTGGCACTCATCAGCAGCCCCGCCACCAGAAAACTGACGATGCGCGCCAGCCCGTCGCTGAAGAACAGCGCGGAGAACGTCGCGCGCAACGCGCCCTTGTCGTGGATCCGGTGGGTGAGATAGATCACGTACGGCGGCCCGCCGGTCCCGAACAGGGCCCCCACCGTGCCTCCAGTAAGCGCCGCGGGCACCGCCCAGCCGCGCGAGATCGGCTTGTCGCCGCGAATGTTGAAGAGACTGCGCACGGCAAAAATGAGCACGAACACCGCCAGTGCCGCCAGCATGGGCGCGGCGGGCAACCTGACCAAGAGGCTGGTGCCGATCACGACGCCGGCAATGCCGAGCGGAATCAGCACGCCGATCTCGCCCCACTGCACGCGCTTCAGATTGAAGCCCCCCATCACCATCGACGCGGTGAAGTCGAGCAAGAGGATGACCGGCACGACGAACTTGAGCGGCAGCAAGAGCGCCAGCAAGGGGACGGCGATCAGCCCGGAGCCGAAGCCGGTGATGCCGCGGATGAAATACGCGGTCAGCAGAATGGCCGCCGCGCTTGCGACAGGGACGGCGGCGATCTGGTCGACGCTCACGCGCGCGCGCCCCGCTCGATCGTGATCCCCAGTTCCTTGATCCCGGGCACGATGGCGAATTTGGTGACCGACACCTTCACCCAGGGCGCGCCGAACTCGTCGCGCACGATCGCCGCGACGTGCTCGGCGACCGACTCGACCAGCGTGATCGGCTGCGGGGCATTGTGCAGGAAATCCTTCACGCGCTTGGCCACGGCGCCATAGTCGATGGTGTCCGCCACGTCGTCCGTGGCCCCTGCCTTGGAGTCAGGCAGGCCGATCTCGAGGTCGAGCCGCACCGGCTGCGGCACTTTGCGTTCCCACTCGTATATGCCGATAATCAGCTCGAGCCGGAAGTCCCGCAAAAATAGAATATCCATTGCATCCTTGCCCTTGGCGCAAGCCGCCAGCGGGGTCCGCCCAAAACCCGCCATTTTACTGACTTATGACCACCCTGTTGCTGATTGCCGCCGCCTACCTGCTCGGCTCCCTCTCGTTCGCCGTGATCGTCAGCCGTGCCATGGGGTTGCCCGACCCGCGCAGCTTCGGCTCGGGCAACCCCGGCGCGACCAATGTCCTGCGCACGGGGCGCAAGGCGGCGGCCGCGCTGACGCTGCTGGGAGACGCCCTGAAGGGCTGGGTCGCGGTCGTGCTGGCACGCGCGCTGGCCCCCCAGCTTGGCCTGGCCGAAGAGGTCGTGCTCTTGTGCGCGCTGGCGGTCTTCATCGGCCATCTGTTTCCCGTATTCTTCCGCTTCCAGGGAGGCAAGGGCGTCGCCACGGCACTCGGCGTGCTGGTCGGCCTCGATCCCTGGCTCGGCCTGGCCTGTCTCGCCACCTGGCTCGCGATGGCGGGGGTGTTCCGCATCTCCTCGCTCGCCGCGCTCACCGCCGCCGTCCTCGCGCCGCTCTACTCGGGCCTCCTGACCGGCTGGGGCAACCCGACCGTCGCCGTGCTGGTGATCGCGCTGCTGCTGGTCTATCGTCACAAGAGCAATCTCGTCAAGCTGGCGACCGGCCAGGAAGCGCGCATCGGCAAACGGACCTGATCTCCTCTATGGCCCTGTTCGACAAGACCATCGACCACGCGAAGGAAAGCCTTGCCGAGGTATCGCGCGAGGCGATCGACCACGCCGGCGTGCGCCTGGCCGAAGTGGTGAAGACCGGCGTTTCGCAGGCCGGCACCGAACTGAAGGACGTGATCTGGCAGGCAAGCCAGGAAATCGACGCCAAGCTGGACAAGATTTCCGAGGAACTGCACGAACAGCGGCAGTTCACCAAGGACGACGTGCGTGAGCTGGTCGACTATGCGGCGGCGCGACTGGGCACGTTGCTCGACGAGCGGATCGTCCACGCCAAGGCGGAATTTTCGTCGCTGGTGCAGGACAAGGTCGAATATTTCAAGCGCGAGGTCGACGGCTTCTTCATCGAACGGCAGCGCGACCTCGCGCGCGAGCGGCGGCGCCTCTTCATCAACGTCGCCATTGCCGTGCTGGCGTCACTGTCGCTCGGCTTCGTGTCCTGGCTCTACCACCAGTACCTCGGCGGCGGGCTCGACATGTTCGCCGTCTTCCGCATCGTGTTTGCCTCGCTGGCAGGCGGCTACGGCGCCTACCTTGCCGTCAAGCTGCTGCGTCGCTGGCTGTCGATGTCGGAGCACAAGAAGGACACGCTTTTCCTCGTCAGCCGCTACTGGGGCGTGCTGCGCCCGGAAAGCATCTTCGGCACGTTGATCCTGGTGTGCCTGATCGCGGTGCTGGTGGGTTTCCTGCTGTTTCCCGAGCAGATTGCGCAGCTGACCGGCAGCGAAAAATGGCTCGACGCCTTGCGCAAGGCCTACCCGATGTTCGGGCGATAAGCGGGCCGCCTACACCGCCTCGAGCGCGGCAAGATCCCAGCGCGGCCGCACCGCGAAGGTCAGATCCGTCTGCGCATGCAGCATACGCTGCGCGCCCGCATAAGCGATCATCGCGCCGTTGTCGGTGCAGAATTCGAGCCGTGGATAGAAAACCGCCACGCCGGCAGCCCCCGCCTGGCGGGTGAGGCGCTCGCGCAAATGCGCATTGGCCCCCACGCCGCCGGCGACGACCAGCCGCGTTGCACCGCTGTGCGCGCAGGCCGCGAGCGCCTTGGTGACCAGCACCTCCACCGCCGCCGCCTGGAAGGCCGCCGCGATGTCCGCCGCCGCGCCGGGTCCGGCTTTTCGCACGAGCGTCAGCACCGCGGTCTTGAGGCCGGAAAAACTGAAATCGAAATCACCCGAGTTGAGCATCGGCCGCGGCAGGGTAAGGCGCACCGGATCCCCCGTCGCGGCAAGCTTCGACAGCGCGGGCCCGCCCGGGTAGCCCAGTCCCAGGAGCTGGGCCGTCTTGTCGAAGGCCTCGCCCGCGGCGTCGTCGAGCGTTTCGCCCAGCAGGGTGTAGCGCCCGACGCCGGAAACGAGCATCAGCTGGGTATGCCCGCCGGAAACCAGGAGGGCAACGAAAGGGAACGCCGGCGGCACGTCGGAAATCAGCGGCGACAGCAGGTGGCCTTCGAGGTGGTGCACCCCCACCGCCGGGACGTCGAGCGCGTAAGCCAGCGCCCGCGCCATGCCGGCGCCGACCAGCAGGGCGCCGGCCAGGCCGGGCCCCTGCGTATAGGCGATGCCGTCGATGGCCGAGAGGTCACGCCTGCTGGCGGCCAGGACCTGGCGCGTCAGCGGCAGCACCCGCCGGATGTGGTCGCGCGATGCCAGCTCGGGCACCACCCCCCCGTACGCATCGTGCATCGCGATCTGGGAATGCAGGGCATGCCCCAGCAAGCCGTGGTCGGTGTCGTACAAGGCCACACCGGTTTCATCGCAGGAGGATTCGACGCCAAGGACCAGCATAATAGGGGGAAATCAGGCAGGACTGGAAAATTGCGCGGGGGCTTGTTATTATTCTCGTTTTTCCAGTCCTCAGGAAGCCATCTTCAAATGCCCCACGTCAAAGTCAAAGAAAACGAGCCGTTTGATGTCGCCCTCCGCCGTTTCAAGCGCTCCATCGAAAAAGTCGGCCTCTTGACCGAACTGCGCGCCCGCGAGTTCTACGAGAAGCCCACCGCCGAGCGCAAGCGCAAGCTCGCCGCCGCGATCAAGCGCCAGAGCAAGCGCCTGCGCAGCCAGCAACTCCCCCCCAAGCTGTACTGATCCTGCCGCCCGTCACGATCCCGTCCGTCTCTCATGTCGCTCAAGGCCCGCATTAGCGAGGACATGAAGAGCGCCATGCGCGCCAGGGACACGGCGCGCCTCGGCACGATCCGCCTGCTGCTTGCCGCGATCAAGCAGAAGGAAGTCGACGAGCGTGCCGAGCTGGACGATGCCGCGGTCAGCGGCATCGTCGAAAAACTCATCAAGCAGCGCAAGGATTCGATCAGCCAGTTCCAGGCTGCCGGCCGCGACGACCTCGTTGCCGCGGAGCAGGCCGAACTCGCCGTGCTGCAAGCCTACCTGCCCGAGCAGTTCTCCGCCGCCGAAGTCGAGGCGGCCGTTGCCGCGGCGATCGCCGAATCCGGCGCCGCGTCGGCCCGCGACATGGGCAAGGTCATGGGCCTGCTGAAGCCCCGCCTGGCCGGCCGCGCCGACATGGCGCAGGTTTCCGCGCTGATCAAGGCCCGCCTCGCCGGCTGATCCGCCCCTGCCCGGCCGGCCGGCCCGGGTCTATGATGCAGTCATCATGATTCCGCGCGATTTCATCGACACCCTGCTCGTCCGCGTCGACATCGTCGACGTCATCGACCGCCGCGTACCGCTGAAGAAGGCCGGCCAGAACTACCAGGCCTGCTGCCCCTTCCACAGCGAGAAGACCCCCTCCTTCACCGTCAGTCCGACCAAGCAGTTCTATCACTGCTTCGGCTGCGGCGCCCATGGCACCGCGCTCGGCTTTCTGATGGAATACGAGCACATGAGCTTCCCCGACGCGGTGGCGGCACTGGCGCAGGACGTCGGGCTGGCGGTGCCGGAATCCGCGCAGGAGCCCGGGCGCCCCAAGCCGCCGCCGGCGCTGTGGGATGCGCTGGAACAGGCCGCGCAGTTCTACAAGAAGCAGCTCAAGGCGTCGCCGCGCGCGATCGACTATCTCAAGCGGCGCGGGCTGACCGGCGCCATCGCCGCGCGCTACGGCATCGGCTACGCGCCGGACGGCTCCCCGCTCAAGCAGGTGTTCAAGGACTATCAGGGCGACGCCCTGGTCGCGTGCGGCCTGGTCGTCGAGAACGAAGGCCGCCGCTACGACCGTTTCCGCGACCGCATCATGTTCCCGATCCGCAACGTCAAGGGACAGATCATCGGCTTCGGGGGCCGCGTGCTCGACAAGGGCGAGCCGAAGTACCTGAATTCGCCCGAAACGCCGCTGTTCCACAAGGGATCGGAAATCTACGGCCTGTTCGAGGCGCGTGCCGCGATCAAGGATGCCGGCCGCGCCATCGTCGTCGAAGGCTACATGGACGTGGTGGCGCTCGCCCAGCATGGCGTGGAATTCGCCGTGGCCACGCTCGGCACCGCAACGACGCCGATCCATGCACGCACCCTGTTGCGCCACACCGACCGTCTCGTCTACGCGTTCGACGGCGACAACGCCGGCCGCAAGGCGGCCTGGCGCGCACTGGAAAACTCGCTGGAAGCGCTGCAGGACGGCAAGGAGGTGAGCTTCCTGTTTCTGCCGGAAGGCGAAGACCCCGACAGCTACATCCGCACCCACGGGCGGGACGCCTTCCTGCGCCTGCTCGACGCCGAGGCCCTGCCGCTCTCGGCGTTCCTGGTACGGGAGCTCGCACGCGATCGCAAGCTCGACACCCAGGAGGGGCAGGCGGGCCTGATCAAGGAGGCGAAGCCGCTGCTCGACAGGATCGCGGCCCCGTTGCTGGCCCGCCTGATCCAGCGCCAGATCGCGGAGCTTGCCCATCTGCAGCCGGACGAGCTGGGGCGCATGGGCGTTCGTCCGGCGCCGGCAAGGCCCGTGGCGGCTCGACCGCAGCGCAGGCCGGCACCCTCGCGCCTGCGTGGTCTGGCACGTACGCTGCTGATGAACCCCGAGCGCGTTTCGGAGATCGATGCGTGCTGGATCGACGCGCGTGATCCGCTGGGCGGACGCCTGGGGGAGCTGATGTCCTGGCTTGCGAATCTCGGTCCGCGCACGCTGCCCGCACTGGCGGAAGCGGCCCGCGGCAGCTCGCTGGAGGCGCTGGTCGATGAACTGATGACTGATTTGCTCGACAAAGACGAAAGCTGGGACTGGAACGCCGAGTTCGACGGTGCGGTCAGACAGTTGCGCGACGACTGGAGGCGACGACGGCAGCAGGAGCTGGCGGCACGCCCGCTCGGCAGCCTGAGCCCAGGCGAGCGGCAGGAATTGACCGAACTGGCACGGTCCTAGCTTGCCAGATGCGACAAGACAACGCCCCTGTTTGGGGTATAATTGCCGGTTTTTGAACGATTTTTTCCTCCGCCCAAGCGGGGGAAGCCTGAGCGGAGAATAGCCTGTGGCTGTACGTGGAAGAAAACCGGGCGGCAACGCCAAGAAACCCGAGGCGCTGATCCCCCTGAAAGAGCTGACGCCGGTCGAAGCCGAAGCCCGCCGCACCCAGCTGAAGAACCTCATCATTCTCGGCAAGGAGCGGGGCTTCCTGACCTACGCCGAGATCAACGACCACCTGCCCGACGAGGTGCTGGACGCCGACCAGATCGAAGGCGTGATCAGCATGATCAACGACATGGGCATCCAGGTCTACGACGAGGCGCCGGATGCCGAAACCCTGCTGATGCAGGACTCGACCCCCGCCGTCGCCGACGAGGACGTCGTCGCCGAGGCCGAGCAGGCGCTCACCACGGTCGATTCCGAATTCGGCCGCACCACCGACCCGGTACGCATGTACATGCGCGAGATGGGCTCGGTCGACCTGCTCACCCGCGAAGGCGAAATCGAGATCGCCAAGCGCATCGAGGAAGGCCTGCGCCACATGGTGCAGGCCATTTCGTCGTGTCCGCTGACGATTCAGCAGATCCTCGACATGGCAACCCAGGTCGAGAAGGACGAACTGCGCATCGACGAATTGATCGATGGCTTCGTCGAGGTCGAGCCGGAAGCCTCCGCGGAGGAGGAGGAAGCCGAAGCCGCGGAGGAAGAAGCGGAAGAAGAGGACGAGGACGCCAGCGCCGCGGTCGCAGCAGCGAACCTCGCCCAGTTGAAGGCGGAGGCGCTCGCGCAGTTCGACTACATCCGCAAGGCGTACAAGAAGGCCCAGAATGCCCAGTCGAAGTACGGCCTCGGCAGCCCGCAGCACCTGAAGGCGCAGGCCGAGGTCACCGAGCTCCTGATGGCGATCCGCTTCTCGGTGCGTCAGGTCGACAACCTGTGCGACCAGATCCGCAACGCGGTCGAGGAAGTCCGCTCGCACGAGCGCAAGATCATGGACTTCTGCGTGACGCGTTCGGGCATGCCGCGCCCCCACTTCATCAAGGCCTTCCCCGGCAACGAAACCAACCTCGCGTGGCTCGACAAGGAGATCGCCGCCAAGAAGGCCTACTGCTCGACGCTGGCGAAGGTGCAGTACGAGGTCAAGGCGCACCAGGAGGCGCTGATTGCGCTGCAGGACCGTGTCGGCCTGCCGATCAAGAACCTGAAGGACATCAACAAGCAGATGTCCACCGGCGAGGCGAAGGCGCGCCGCGCCAAGCGCGAGATGATCGAGGCCAACCTGCGCCTGGTGATCTCGATCGCCAAGAAGTACACCAACCGCGGCCTGCAGTTCCTCGACCTGATCCAGGAAGGCAACATCGGCCTGATGAAGGCGGTCGACAAGTTCGAATACCGCCGCGGCTACAAGTTCTCGACCTACGCGACCTGGTGGATCCGCCAGGCGATCACCCGCTCGATCGCCGACCAGGCGCGCACCATCCGCATCCCGGTGCACATGATCGAGACGATCAACAAGATGAACCGGATCAGCCGCCAGATCCTGCAGGAAACCGGCATCGAGCCCGATCCCGCGACGCTGGCGATCAAGATGGAAATGCCGGAAGACAAGATCCGAAAGATCATGAAGATCGCCAAGGAGCCGATCTCCATGGAAACGCCGATCGGCGACGACGAGGACTCGCACCTGGGCGATTTCATCGAGGATGCCAGCACGCTCTCGCCCGACGATTCCGCGATCTACGCCAACCTGCGCGACGCCACCCGCGAAGTGCTGGACAGCCTGACCTCGCGCGAGGCCAAGGTGCTGCGCATGCGCTTCGGCATCGAAATGAACACCGACCACACGCTTGAAGAAGTCGGCAAGCAGTTCGACGTGACGCGCGAACGGATTCGCCAGATCGAGGCCAAGGCCCTGCGCAAGCTGCGCCATCCGACCCGCTCCGAGAAGCTGAAGAGCTTCGTCGGCGGCGGCGAGTAACGCACCCCCCGCCCCGCCTCGCGCGGGGCATTTCGCTTTCGGGCCTGTAGCTCAGCTGGTTAGAGCAGGGGACTCATAATCCCTTGGTCCACGGTTCAAGTCCGTGCAGGCCCACCAGTCCCCCCCGACATCAGCGATAATCCCGCCAACAAGACAGGGGGGGAGATCCATGGAAGGGGAAGCCAGGAAACCCGGCGAGCGCCGGCTGCAGATTCTGCAGACGCTCGCCGCGATGCTGCAGGAGCCGCAACCGGAAAAGATCACGACCGCCGCCCTGGCGGCCCGCATCGGCGTCTCGGAGGCGGCGCTCTACCGCCATTTTTCGAGCAAGGCGCAGATGTACGAAGGGCTGATCGAGTTCATCGAACAGACCCTGTTCGGGCTGATCGCGCGCATCATGGCCGACACCCCTTCGCCCACCGCGCAGGTGGAGGCCATCGTCGTCATGCTGCTGAACTTTGCTGCGAAGAATCCCGGCATGACCCGCGTGCTCATCGGCGACGCCCTGGTCCACGAGAACGAACGCCTGCAGAAGCGCATCAACCAGCTGCACGACCGCATCGAGGCACAGATGCGTCAATGCCTGCGGCTGGCGGGGGGAAAGCCGGCGGAACTGAGCGGGCCGTTGGCCAACCTGCTGCAGTGCGCGGTGGTGGGTCGCTGGCACCAGTTTGCCAAGAGCGGCTTTGCCCGCCCGCCGGGAACCGACATCGAACTCCTGCTCGCGCGCCTGCTCGAGGCTCACCCGGCCTGACGCGCCGCGGACCCGCATACCGGGCAGCCCGGATCGCGCGCCACTTTCAGCATGCGCGCCTCGCTGCGCAGGCCATCCCACAGCAGCAGCCGGCCCACGAGCGCCTCGCCTACCGCGGCCAGGCATTTCAGCGCCTCGGCCGCCTGCATCGCCCCGACCACGCCGACCAGCGGCGCGAACACGCCGTTCTCGGCGCAGCGCGCCTCCGCCTCGTGAGCCTCGTCAGGAAACAGGCAGTGATAGCAGGGGCTGTCGGCACGGCGCGAATCGAAGACAGCCAGCTGGCCGGAGAAGCCGATCGCGGCACCCGACACGAGCGGCTTGCCGGCCGCGACGCAAGCCCGGTTGACCGCATGGCGGGTGGCGAAATTGTCCGACGCGTCGACCACCAGGTCGGCCGCCGCCACGGCCTCGCGCAGGGCCGCGCCGGCGAGTGCCTCGCGCAGCGGCTGTACCGTGATTTCCGGATTGATGGCACGCACCGTGCGCGCGAGCGAGTCCGCCTTGTTCTCGCCGATCGCCGCCGTGGCGTGGCCGATCTGCCGCTGCAGGTTGGTCAGGTCGACCGTGTCGCCGTCGGCCAGATGCAGTCGCCCGACCCCGGCCGCCCCCAGGTAGAGCGCGACCGGGCAGCCCAGTCCGCCGGCGCCCACCACCAGCACCGACGCTTCAGCGATGCGCGTCTGGCCGGCAATGCCGACGTCGGGGAGGAGAATGTGCCGGCTGTAGCGCAAGAGCTGCGCGTCGTTCAACTCCATCGGGGAAGCGGCTTACTTGTAGCTCCGCCACTCTTCGGGCGTCTCGTCGCAATCGCCATGGAGGCGGCGCTCGTAGACCTTCATGAAGGCCTCCTGCGACTTGATGTCCGGCTCGTTCGCCGCGAGGTTGCGGCGCTGCACGCCTTCGCAGAAATATGCGAGCGCGCGTCTGAGCTTCGTAAGGAGGCTGTTGTCGAGGTGGAACCCCTGGTTCGCGAGCGCCGTTTCCAGGCCTTCCAGCGTGTACTCGCAGACATGGTAGGTCACCAGCAGCCTGCAATCGTCTGCGCCACGACCGACGCACAGGCCCTCGAGCCCCTCCAGCAAGGCGAGGGCACGCTCGGCCTGGCCGAGCGGCAACGCGTGAAAGACGATTTCGCGGCTTTTCTCGAGATCACACGGTCGCATGGCATCCCCGGGCGGCTAGGTTCTAGTCAGTATAACTCGCCGCGCCGCCGTCGCCAGCGCCGCCGTGCCGCCCTCAGCGCGCCTGCAGAATCTGCAGGCCCTTCAGCAGATTGAGCGCCTGGTTCACCTGGAAATCCTTCTTCGACACGACCTCGCCCGGTTCCAGCGGCGCCGGCTTCTTCTCCTTGCCGTCGGGCGGCGCGCGGTCGGCCGGCGGCGCCTTGATGACCTCGCTCGGCTTGTCCTGCGGCGCCGCGTCCCCGCCGTTCGGGTTGGCGAGATGGTGCTGGAGGTCCGCCTCGCGGATGCCCATGCCATCCTCCTCAGACGGCATGGAGGGATCCTCGACCACGATATCCGGCTCGATGCCCTTGGCCTGGATCGAACGCCCGCTCGGCGTGAAATAGCGCGCGGTCGTGAGCTTGATCGCCGTGCCGTTGCCGAGCGGCAGGATGGTCTGCACCGAGCCCTTGCCGAAGGTGCGGGTACCCATGAGGACGGCCCGCTTCTGATCCTGCAGCGCACCCGCCACGATTTCCGAGGCCGAAGCGGAACCGCCGTTGACCAGCACGACCATCGGCACCTGCTTGACGCCCTCCGGCAGGCTCTTCAGGAAGTCGCTCTGCATCGGGCGCAGATAGTTCTCGGGACTCGCGGTCAGGCGCATCTTGGCGTCCTCGGTGCGGCCGTCCGTGTAGACCACGAGGCTGTCCGGCTTGAGGAAGGCGGCGGCCACGGCGACGGCACCGTTGAGCAGGCCGCCCGGGTCGTTGCGCAGGTCGAGGATCAGGCCCTTGAGCGGCGCCTTGTTTTCCTTGTAGAGCTTGTCGAGCGCGTCGGCCAGCAATTCGCCCGTATGCTCCTGGAACTGCGTCACGCGCACATAACCGTAGCCGCTCTCGAGGAGCTTGAACTTGACGCTGCGAATCTTGATCACGGCGCGGGTCAGCGTCAGCACGATGGGCTTGTCGACGCCCTTGCGCGCGATCGTGAGCCTGATCGTCGATCCCGGCTTGCCGCGCATGCGCTTGACCGCATCGTTGAGGCTCATGCCCTTCACCGGCGTGTCGTCGAGCTTGACGATCAGGTCGCCAGGCTTGACCCCGGCCTTGAAGGCGGGCGTATCCTCGATCGGCGACACCACCTTGACGAAGCCGTCCTCCATGCCGACCTCGATGCCGAGGCCGCCGAACTCGCCCTGCGTGCCGACCTGGAGATCCTTGAAGCCTTCCGTGTCGAGGTAGGCCGAGTGCGGATCCAGCCCCGAAAGCATCCCGTTGATGGCGGAGTCGATCAGCTTCTTGTCGCCGACCGGTTCGACGTAATCGCTCTTGATGCGCGCGAACACGTCGGTGAACGCGCGCAATTCCTCGACCGGCAACGCCGTCGCCGCGTCCTTGTCGGCGATCGCCGAGAGATTGAGCGTCATCGCCGCGCCGGCCAGAACGCCAGCCAGACCGACGAGCACGAATTTAGCCTTGTGTGTCATCTCACTTCACCCAATCGAGGGGGTTTACGGGGCGGCTCTGGTGCCGCATTTCAAAGTACAGGCCCGGCTCGGGCTGGCCGCCGCTGTTGCCGACCGCGGCGATGGCGTCACCGCCCTGGACGCGGTCGCCCACCTGCTTATACAGACTTTCATTATTGCTGTATAGGCTCATGTAGCCGTCGCCATGGTCGATGATGATGAGGTTGCCGAAGCCGCGCAGCCACTCGGCAAACACCACCTGGCCGGCCGCGATCGCCTTCACCGCCGTACCCTGGGCCGCGCGGATGAACAGACCCTTCCAGTTCAGCCCGCCGCCCTCTCTCGGAGCGCCAAAGCGGTTCATCAGTTCCCCGGCGACGGGCAGATGCAGCAGACCTTTCAGGCGGGCGAAGGGCTGGTTCGAGCGGAACGGAACGGGCGTCTCGCTGTTCACCGCGACCGGGCGCCGCGCCGACGCCGACTGGCCGCGCGCGCTTTCCTGCTTCTGCTGCGCCTGCTGGGCCGCCCGGGCACGCGCGGCCTCGCGCGCCGCCTGCTGCGCCATGAGCCGGTTGAGCCGTTCGACCAGGTCGGTCAGGCTGCGCTCGTCCCGCCTGAGCGTGGCAATCTCGCGTCGCTGCCGCTGGATCTTCACCGACAGCTTCTGCAGCACGGCTTCGCGGGCCCGCTTGTCCGCCAGCAGCTTCGCCTGCTCCGCCTCGTGCGCCGCGCGCAGCCGGGCCAGTTCGCCGTTCTTCTGGCTGGCCTCCTCCTCGAGGTGCGCGAGTTGCGCGAGATCTGCGCGCAGGCTGTCGATCATCGCCTGCTGGGCGTGCGACAGGCGTGACAGGTAGCGCAGGTCGCGCGCGGTCTGGTTGGGATCGCCGCCATTGAGAATGAGCTTGAGCGCCTCGCCCTGCCCCCGGGTATAGGCGCCCCGCAGCGCCTGCGCCAGGTGGGCCTGCTGCTGGCGCACGCGCGCCGACGTCGCGTCGGCTTGTTCGCGCAGGCCCTGCAGTTCGCCCGCGGTGCGCTCGCGTTCGCCGTCCAGCTGGCGCATCTGCCGCACGCTGCTGCTGATCGCCCGCTCCGATTCCCGCAGGTCGTCGGCCGCCTCCTGGCGATGCGCCTGGGTGGCGTTGAAATCCTGCTGCAAGGTCTGCAGCCGCTGCTTGAGGGCGTCGAGTTCCGATCGCTTGCGATCGACCTGGCTGGCGCCCACGCAGAGGGGCACGCAGAGCCCGAGCAGGACGAATAGGGAGTTGGCCTTCACCCTGTCGAGCTTACCCGAAGCGGGCGGCCTTACTCAAACCGAACCAGCGCCTCGCCAGTCATCTCCGGGGGTTGTCCCACCCCCATCAGTTTCAGCAAGGTCGGGCTGATGTCCTCGAGCGCGCCGGTTTCCGCGAGGGTGATCCGGCGCGGGCCGATGCAAATCAGCGGCACCAGGTTCATGGTGTGCGCCGTGTGCGGCTGGCCGGTCTCGGCGTCGCGCATCAGCTCGGCGTTGCCATGGTCCGCAGTGACGAGCACCTCGCCGCCGCGCGCGAGCTGGGCCTCGACCACGCGGCCGAGACAGGTGTCGACGGTCTCGATTGCCTTGATCGCGGCCTGCAGGTCGCCGGTATGCCCGACCATGTCCGGGTTGGCATAGTTGCAGATGATGAGGTCGTACTGCTTGCCGTTGATCGCGGCGAGCAGCTTCTCGGTGACCTCGAACGCGCTCATTTCCGGCTTGAGGTCGTAGGTCGCCACGTCGGGCGACGGTACCAGCACGCGATCCTCGCCCGGGAACGAGATTTCCTCGCCGCCGTTGAAGAAGAAGGTGACGTGCGGGTATTTCTCCGTCTCGGCGATGCGCAGTTGGCGCATGCCCAGATTCGCGACGTATTCGCCGAGGCCGTTCTTGATCCGTTCGGGCGGAAAGGCCACCGCGACGTCGAAATCGTCGCTGTATCCGGTCAGCGTGCAATACGTCGACAGGCGAGGAGTGATTTCGCGCTCGAATTCGCTGAAGTCCGCCTCGATGAACGGACGCGACAGCTGGCGCGCGCGGTCGGAACGGAAATTCATGAACACGACGGCGTCGCCGTCTTCCATCCTCACCGGCTTGCCGTCGGCCGGCAGGATCGCCGTCGCCTTGACGAACTCGTCGGTCTCGCCGCGCGCATAGGCGGCCTCCAGCCCGGCCACCGCGTCCGGCGCCTGGAACTCCGCGCGCCCCTGGGTCAGCAGGTCGTAGGCGGCCTTGACCCGCTGCCAGCGGCGGTCGCGGTCCATCGCGTAATAGCGCCCGATCATCGACGCGACGTGGCCGACGCCGATCTCCGCGATCTTGTCGTTGAGGCGGCGCAGATAGACGTCGGCGCTCTTGGGGGGCGTGTCGCGCCCATCCAGAAACACGTGCAGGCAGACCTTGTGCAGGCCTTCGCGCCGGGCCAGTTCGAGGAGTGCGTGGAAATGCGATTCATGACTGTGCACGCCGCCGTCCGACAGCAGGCCGAGCACATGCAGCGTCTTGCCGTTGTCGCGTGCCAGATGCACCGCATTGAGAAGGGCGGGGTTGGTATAGAAATAGCCGGATTCGATGGCGCGGTCGATGCGCGTGAACTCCTGGTACACGACCCTTCCCGCGCCGATGTTGAGGTGACCCACCTCGGAATTGCCCATCTGCCCCTTGGGCAGCCCCACTTCCGATTCGGATGCATGAATCAGCGTGTGCGGATACTGCTTCCACAGCCGGTCCCAGTTCGGCTTGTTGGCCTGCGCGATCGCATTGTCCGCGCGCTCACTGCGGCAACCAAATCCGTCGAGGATGATGAGCAAAACCGGCACGGTCTTCATGAAAAAGTTTCGATAAGTTGGCTTGTTTTCGTGGAAATATTTTAATATATGCGTGATTGCTTATCTATACGCAATCTGCATTGTTTGGACGAAACGCGGCGCGTGGCGGTACCGGTGTGACACGGCGGCCACGGGCGCGGCGCTAAGGATCGAGGAACGAAATATGTCTGCAACTGACTGGGACGAAGTGGACCTGATGGACAAGGACGAGCACATCGAGCAGGCCTCGCGTGCCATGAAGGCCATGTCGCACCCGCTTCGGCTGAAGATACTCTGTGTCCTCGGCGACAAGGAAGTGAGCGTGCAGGACATCGTCGACCATGTCGGTACCTCGCAGAGCAACATCTCGCAGCACCTCGCCATCCTGCGCGACAAGGGCGTGCTGCGCACCCGCAAGGACGCCAACCGCGTCTTCTATCGCGTGGGCGACACCCGGACCCTGAAGCTGCTCGGCATGATGCGCGACGTGTTCTGCGGATTCACCAAATAGGCCACCCCCCTCCCCTGCACAGGCCCGGCGCGCGAAAGCGTGCCGGGCCTGTTCGCTTTCCACGGTCCCGGAAATGACCGAAGCACGGGCGCCCGCCCCTGGCGCGGCGGAATGCGCGACGCGTCCGTCCGCCTTTTCGTCCTATATATTCAACCAGAGCGGTCGGGTACGCTGACATGATGTTTCCACCCGAAGCCTGCGAGCGCCTGCGCCGGTGTGATCGACGCGTGGCCGGTGGAAAGTGGAATAGACATTAATATATAATTAATTGCTAATATTTATCGCGCGCGCCTATTGCGAACCCATACAACGAGGGGCATTCATGCGGCTCACAAAAACGAATCCAGGTCGGGTGAAAGCGCTGGCTCTGCTATGTCTATCGGTATTTTCCGCCGGGGCGGCAGCGGAAACGCTGGACTTCGCCCAGGCCGTGCAGCGCGCACTGGACCGGAATCCGGACATCCTCGTCGCGGGCGCACAAGTCGCGCAGGCGCAAGCGGCCGTCAGGCAGAGTGAAGGGGCGCGTCTGCCGAAGGTGACGGCTTCGTTCAACGTCACCCGCACCGACGATGCCCTTAACGCCTTCGGCCTCAAGCTGTCGCAGCGCAACGCCACGTTCAACGACTTCGGCGCGGCGGAATTCACGGGCCCGACGGCGCTGAACGTCGCGCCGCACAATCTCAACTACCCCGACCCCGTCAACAATTTCAACGCGCGCCTGGAAGCCCAGCTGCCGATCTACACCGGCGGCATGATCACCGGCTACAACGAGCAGGCCAACGCCTATCTGCGCGCAGCCCGCCAGGGCGACGCGATGGCGCGCCAGAAGGTGATTTTCGACGTGCTGCGCGCCTACGAAGGCGTGCACACCGCGCGCGCCTACGAGGATGTCGCCAGGCTGGCGCGCAGCGCCGCCGAGTCCTACGTCAAGACCATCGGCAACCTGCTCAAGGGCGGCGTGGTCGTCAAGAGCGACCTGCTCTCGGCGCAGGTCCATCTGGAGGACGTCAAGGTCCAGCAGGCCCAGGCCGAAAACGCCGTCGGGCAGGCGCTGGACCAGCTCCACCTGCTGCTCGGCACGCCGCTGACGGCACCGCTCGACGTGGCGGGCACCGTGGAAGTCAGGCCGCTTGCCGGCACGCTCGCCGACTACCAGAGCGAGGCGCTCAAGTCCAATCCCGGCCTCGCCGCATTGCGCAACCAGGTCGACGCCGCGCAGGCCGCCGTCAAGGTCGCGCGCGCCGGCCGGTATCCCCAGGCCGGCCTGCTCGCGCGTTTCGACACCAACGACAAGAACGCCGGGTTCGATGCGCACTCCTACACGCTGGGCGGCCAGGTGTCGTGGCAGCTGTTCGACGGCGGCGTGACCAGCGGCGCCATCCAGCGGGCCCAAGCCAGCCGCGAAGAGCTCGCCGCCAAGCTCCAGCAGGCCGAGAACGGCATCGCATACCAGGTGGCGGAGGCGTGGCGGCGCGCCGACGAGGCGCAACGCCGGGTCACGGCACGCGAGCTCGCGGTGAGCCAGGCCGAGGAAGCCCAGCGCCTGGTGCAGAAGCGCTACGCCAGCGGTGTCACGACCATCACCGAGCTGCTGGGCGCCCAGGCCCAGCTCGACAAGGCGCGGGCGGACCTGGTCGCCGCCCGCTACGACCTCAAGGTGCAACGCGCCAATGCCCGCCTGGTGACAGGCCGCCTGCAACCGGACCACATGTGAGCGATCCGATATGAATTCCATGGCTAACATTCCCTTCCTGCGCGTTGCCCTGCTTGGCATGGCACTGGGCTTGATCAACGGTTGCGGCAAGCACGAGGCCCCCGAAGGACGGGCCGCGGTCGCCGGCCGCACGGTCCAGGCCGAGGTGCAGACCGTGCAGAAGACGCCCCTGGCCGTCCCTATCGAAGTTCCCGGCACCGTCGTTTCGGAAGACCAGGTGCAGGTCGCCTCCCGGCTGATGGGCTACATCCGCGAGATCAAGGTCGCGGAGGGGCAAGCCGTCAAGGCCGGCCAGCTGCTTTTCGTCGTCGATCCCGCCGATGTCCAGGGGCAGGTCAGCCAGGCGCGCGCCGGTGTCGCGCAGGCCGAAGCCGCGCTCGCCGACGCCAGGCTCGACTACGAGCGCTTCGGCGCGCTGTACAAGGAAGAAGCCATCCCGAAACTGCAGTGGGACAAGGTTCGCCTGCAATACCAGGTGGCCGAGCAGCAGGCCGCAGCGGCACGCGCCGGCCTCGCCCTGGCGTCGAACCAGATGCGCTATGCGTCGGTCACGGCGCCGATCAGCGGCGTCGTCACGCAGAAGCTGGCCAATGCCGGCGACCTTGCCGCACCCGGACGGCCGGTGCTGGTTCTCGAAGGCCTGAAGAAGCTCCAGGTGCGCGCCCAGGTCAGCGGCGACGTCTACGCCAGCATCAAGACCGGCGACAAGGTCACGCTCGTGCGCGATGGCGATGCGGCGCAGGCATCGCTCGAAGGTACGATCGCGCAGCTGGTGCCCGCCGCCGATCCGGTGAGCCATACCCACCTCGTGAAGATCGACCTGCCCGCGAACAGCGGCCTCACCAGCGGTAACTTCGTGCGCGCGGGATTCGCGGTCGGCAGCCACGCCGGCATCCGCGTCCCCGCCGGCGCGGTCGCCGAACGCGCCGGCATCACCGGCGTGTTCACCGTCGACGCCCAGGGGCTCGCACGCTACCGCATGGTGCGAACCGGCGCGACCGCCCAAGGCATGACGGAAATCGTGTCCGGCCTGGTTCCCGGCGACAAGGTGGTCGTCTCGAACGTGGCGCAACTGGAGAACGGCGACAAGGTGAGCGGGGGTGCGCATGAGTGAGCGCGCCGCCCCGCTCAACATCGCCGGCAAGCTCGCCGGCATCTTCATCGAATCGAAGATCACCGCCATGATCATGCTGGCGGTGGCGCTGGCGGGCCTGATGGCGCTGTTCGTCACCCCGCGCGAATACAACCCGCAGATCGTCGTGCCGGCGGCCAACATCATCGTCGCCAAGCCCGGGGCGTCGCCCGAGGAAATCCAGAACCTGGTGGTCAAGCCGCTGGAAGCCATCATGAACGCCCAGTCCGGCGTCGATCACACCTTCGGCTACGCCGCGCCGGACTTCGGTCTGGTGACGGTGCAGTTCAAGGTCGGCGAGGACCAGGAGAAAAGCCTGGTCAAGCTCTACAACCAGCTGATGCAGAACATGGACCGCATGCCGCCCGGCGCCATGCAGCCCATGGTCAAGCCGGTCAACGTCGACGACGTGCCGATCATGACGTTGACGCTGTCCTCCGCGCGCCTCGACGACATGCAGATCCGTCAGGTCGCGAGCCGCATCCTGGAACAGCTGCGCAACGTGCCGGGGGTCTCGTTCACCCAGCTCGTCGGCGGCTCGCCGCGCGCGGTCAACGTCTGGATCTCGCCCGCCAGGCTCGCGGCGGCCGGCATCGCCCTCGACCAGGTCGACAAGATGCTGCAGGGACAGAACGTCGCGGTGCCGGCCGGCAAAGTGGTGGGCGACAACCGGGTCTCGCCGCTCCAGTTGCAGGGCTTCCTCGGCAGCGCGCGGGAAGTCGGCGACATCGTCATCGGCGCCCCCAACGGGCGGCCCGTGTTCCTGAAGGACGTGGCCACCATCGTCGACGGGCCGCAGGAAACCGACGAAAGCACCCGCTTCGCCTACGGCCCCGCGGCCGGCCAAGGTGCCGCGCGCGGCGAGGCGCCCGCGGTGACGCTGGCGATCGCCAAGAAGGCCGGCACCAACGCGGTGGTGGTCGCGGACGCCGTGCTGAAGAAGCTCGATCAGCTCAAGCGCCAGGCCATTCCCGCCGACATCCAGGTCGCCGTGACCCGCGATGACGGCGCACGCGCCAACGATGCGGTCAATACGCTCGTCGAGCATCTCGGCATCGCGATCGGCTCGGTGATCGTCATCCTGGTCTTCTTCCTCGGCTGGCGCGAGGCCGGCATCGTCACGCTGACCGTGCCGCTGATCCTGTTCGTGGTGCTGACGATCGGCCTGTTCGCCGGCCAGACCATCAACCGCATCACGCTGTTCGCGCTGATCCTGTCGCTGGGCCTGCTGGTCGACGCCGCGATCGTGGTAGTGGAGAACATCCACCGCCATCTGCATCACGGCATCGGCGACCGCGACTTCAAGGACGTCGTCATCCAGGCCACCAACGAGATCGGCAACCCGACCAACATCGCGACCATCGCGGTGATCCTGGCCTTCATTCCGATGGCCTTCGTCACCGGCATGATGGGGCCGTTCATGCGCCCCATCCCCTTCAACGTGCCGGTGGCGATGATCGCGTCGCTGCTGATCGCCTACATCGTGGTGCCGTGGGCGACCAACCTGTGGCTCAGGAAGAAGGCCGCGCAAAGCGAGCTCGCGCGCAAGGAAAGCCTGGAGGAGGCCGGCGCGCACAAGACCGACCGCCTGCATCGCGCCTACGTCAAGGTCATCACCCCCTTCATCGAACACCGCGGCCGCCGCAACCTGATGTTCCTCGCGGTGCTGGTCCTGCTGCTGCTGGCCATGCTGATGCCGGCGTGGCAGTTCATCCGTCCGGCGGGAATCAACGGCCCGCTGTCGGCGCTGGGGGTGGAACTCAAGATGCTGCCGAACGACAACACCAACACCTTCCTGGTGGAAGTCGACACGCCGGCCGGCTCCACGCTCGAGGACACCGACCGCGCCGCGCGCGCGGTGGGCGGCGTGCTGGCGCAGAACCGCTACGTCACCGATTACCAGACCTTCCTCGGCATGACCGCGCCGATCGACTTCGCCGCGCTTGTACGCGGCGACCTCATCAAGCGCGGCGACAACCTCGCGCAGATCCGCGTCAATCTGGTCGACAAGCACGATCGCTCGGTGACGTCCCACCAGATCGTCCAGGCGCTCAACGACAGCCTCAAGCCCGTGCGCGAGGCGTTTCCGCAAACCCGCGTCAAGCTCTACGAGACCCCGCCCGGCCCGCCGGTGCAGGCGCAGGTCCTGGCGGAGCTGTACGGCCCCGACTACCAGAAGATTCGCGACGCGTCTCCCGACGTGCGCCGTGCGTTCGAGTCCGTCTACGGCATGATCAACACCGACGACTCCGTTACGGCAACCATGCAATCCTTCTCGGTCCAGGTGGACCGCGAGAAGGCCGCGCTGTCCGGCGTCGTCCCCGGCCAGGTCGGCAAGCTCCTGCGCGATTACGTCTCGGGCCTGTCGATCGGCTCGGTGCACGTGGATTCGGCACGCGAGCCGATCAACATCGTGGTGCGCCTGCCGCGCGCCGAGCGCCAGTCGCCGGCGTCGCTGATGGCGATCCGGGTGACGAACATGATGGGCCAGCAGGTTCCGCTGGGCGCGATCGCCAAGGTGGCGGAGGTGCCCTACGGCAAGCCGATCTATGACCGCGACCAGCACGCCATGGTGATGGTGGGCGGCGAAATGGTGACCTCCAGCCCGGTCTACGCGGTGCTGGCGCTCGACAAGATGCTGGACAGCACGCTGCTCTCGGACGGCGTGCGCTTCAGGACCGGCAACCTGGGCTTCACCCAGGCCACGCCGGACGACGTCACCGGCTACCATCTCTTGTGGGGCGGCGAAATGCGCCTGACGCTCGACGTCTTCCGCGACCTCGGCTCGGCGTTCATCGTCGCGCTGGTGTTCATCTACCTGCTGCTGGTGGGCTACTACAAGTCCTTCGTCATGCCGATGATCGTGATGGGCGCGATCCCGCTGACGCTGGTGGGCGTCTTCCCCGGCCACTGGGCCACCAGCCAGGCGTTCACCGCGACCTCGATGATCGGCGTCATCGCGCTGGCCGGCATCGTGGTGCGCAACTCGCTGCTGCTGATCGATTTCATCGTCGACTACCGCGCGCAGGGCTACGGCCTCAAGGAGGCCGTGATCGAAGCCGGCGCGGTGCGGCTGCGGCCGATCCTGCTGACCGCGCTCGCCATCATCCTCGGATCGGCGATCATGATCACCGACCCGGTGTTCGGCGGCCTCGCGGTATCGCTGATCTTCGGCACCTTCGCCTCGACCGCGCTCACCCTGATCGTCATCCCGCTGCTCTACTACATCTGGCAGAAGCGGAGCGGGGCACCGACTTGATATTCAGCAGTACGCCCTTATCATCCGCTTTCCATTTCCTAGGAATTCATCATGACCGTTGAACGTCTGGTCCGCATCATCGCGGGGTTTTTCATCATGCTGTCGCTCGCGCTCGCGCATTTTTCGGGCAGCGCCGACATGACGCACGTATCGTGGCTGTGGTTCACCGCCTTCGTCGGCTTCAACCTGTTCCAGTCGGGCATCACGCGGTTCTGCCCGATGGACCTCATGCTGAAGAAGGCCGGGGTCAAGACCGGCTGCGGCCTCTGAGCAGGGGCAAGGCATGGACGTTCAATTCCTGCTGCACAACTGGGTGCTGGTGAGCGTGGCCGCGGTGTCGGGCGCGCTGCTCGTGTGGTCGTTCATCGGCGGCAAGCTGTCCGGCATCGACGAAGCCGACACGCTCAAGGCCACCCGCCTCTACAACGACGACGCGCTCGTGCTCGACGTGCGCGAAGACAAGGAATACGCCGCCGGTCACATCCCCCGGGCCCGGCACATTCCGCTCGGCCAGCTGGGCGGACGCCTTGCCGAACTCGACAAGTTCAAGGACAAGCCCATCCTGGTCACCTGCCGCAGCGGCAACCGCTCGGCACACGCCTGCCGGATCCTGAAGAAGGCCGGCTTCGCGAACGTCTACAACCAGGCGGGCGGCATCCTGGCGTGGGAACGCGCCAACCTGCCCGTCACGACCAAATGAACCAAGGAGCCCGTGAAATGGCCAAAGTCGTCATGTATTGCACCGCCGTGTGCCCCTATTGCGTCGCCGCCGAGCGCCTGCTGAAAAGCCGCGGCGTCACCGAGATCGAGAAGATCCGCGTCGACCTCGAACCCGCCCGGATGGACGAAATGATCGCCCGCTCCGGCGGCCGCCGCACCGTGCCGCAGGTGTTCATCGGCGACACCCACGTCGGCGGCTTCGACGACACCTCGGCGCTCGATGCCGCCGGCGAACTCGTTCCGCTGCTCAACCGCGCCTGACCGCCGCTGCGCGCTTGAATTTCCACGGCGCGCCTCCACCTTGAAGCGAGATCATCCGCTTCAAGGACGCTTCCCATGGAACTCGCCTGCCCCCACTGCCTCGCCGTCAACCGCGTGCCCGATGAGCGGCTCGCCGACCACCCCAAGTGCGGCAAGTGCGGCGCGCCGCTCCTGCCCGGCAAGCCGGTCGACCTCACCGCCGCCAGCTTCGACCGCTTCGTCGCGAAGGCCGGCCTGCCGGTGCTGGTCGACTTCTGGGCCGGCTGGTGCGGCCCCTGCAAGATGATGGCCCCGGTGTTCCAGCAGGTCGCGGCCGAGATGGCCAACCGCGTGCGCTTCGCCAAGGTCGACACCGAGGCCGAGCCGCAGGTCTCGATGCGCCATCACATCAAGGGCATCCCGAGCCTGATCCTGTTCCGCGACGGCGCCGAGGCGGCGCGCATTTCGGGCGCGATGGAAGCCCATGCCCTGAAGCGCTGGCTGGCGTCGCAAGGCGTTCAATAAAGCGCGTTAGAATATCCCCCGTTCCCGGAGCGCAGGCTCCGGTTTTCTTATTCAGGGAGACATCATGAGCGACGCGCAGCAACCCGTGTTCAACATCGAAAAGCTTTACGTCAAGGACCTGTCGGTCGAGGTGCCGAACGCCCCTGCCGTCTACCTGGAGCGCGAGGCGCCGCAGATCGACGTCAACATGTCGACCGAGAGCCGCGGGCTGGGCGAGAACCTCTACCTGTCGAGCATCACCGTCACCGCCACCGCCAAGATCGGCGACAAGACGATGTTCCTGGTCGAATGCACGCAGGCCGGCATCTTCCGCATCGAGAACGTGCCGCAGGAGCAGATCCCGATGGTGCTCGGCATTGGCTGCCCCAACATCGTCTTCCCCTACCTGCGCGAGACCGTGTCGGACGTGATCATCCGTGCCGGCTTCCCGCCCTTGCTGCTGAACCCGGTCAACTTCGAGACGCTCTATCTGCAGCAACAGCAGGGCCAGGTGCAGCAGGCTGCCGCCGCGCAAACGCATTGATTCTCGCGTGCTGACGTCGCATCGCTCCCGCACCCGCCTGCTCGCGGCCGCCGGCCTGCTGCTCGCGGCCGCGTCGCCCGCCTGGGCGCTCGACTACCGCAGCACCGCCCGCCCCGCCCTGCTGTACGACGCGCCCTCGACCGCGGCGAACAAGGTCGCCGCGGCAGGCGGCGACGTTCCGTTCGAAGTCGTGATCGACACCGAAAACTGGGTCAAGGTACGCGATTACACGGGCCGCCTCGCGTGGATCGAGAAAGCCGCCCTCGGCGGTCCGCACAGCGTGATCGTCAAGGCCGAGTCCGCGACCGTTCGCAAGCAGCCGCGCGCCGACGCCGACGCCGTGTTCCGCGCCGCGCGCGGGGTGCTCCTCGTGGTGACTGCCCCCCCGGATGCGTCCGGCTGGCTCCCGGTGAAGCACGCCGACGGCCTCGCGGGCTGGATCGCCGCGGGCGACGTATGGGGTCGATGAAGCTCGCGGTGCTCGGCGCCGGCGCGTGGGGCACGGCGCTCGCGGCCCACTGGGCGCCCCACCACGCCGTCACGCTGTGGGCACGCAACGCGGCCGACGTCGAGGCCATGCGGCGCGAACGCGTCAATGCGCGCTATCTCCCCGGATGCCTCCTGCCGGACCCCTTGCAGCTCACGACAGATTTTCAGGCCGCCGTTGCGGCCGCCGACCTGATCGTCGTCGCCGTTCCGAGCGGCGCCCTGCGCCCGACGCTGGCCGCGCTGGCGGCGCATCCCGGGCTGCCGCCCGTGCTCTGGGTATGCAAGGGCTTCGAGCCGGGCAGCCGCAAGCTGCCGCACCAACTGGTCGCCGAACTGCTGCCGAACCCGAACCACACCGGCGTGCTGTCCGGACCCAGCTTCGCCCAGGAAGTCGCGCACGGCTATCCGACGGCACTGACCCTCGCCGCCGAGGACGGCGCGCTCGCGCGCCGACTGGCGGAGGCCCTGTCGAGCCCGCGCCTGCGCATCTACGCCCACGACGACGTCATCGGCGTCGAGCTCGGCGGCGCACTGAAGAACGTGATGGCGATCGCCGCCGGCGTCTGCGACGGCCTGGCGCTCGGCCACAATGCGCGTGCCGCCCTGATCACGCGCGGGCTCGCCGAGATGACCCGTCTCGGCGTCCGCCTGGGCGGGCACTTCGAAACCTTCATGGGACTCTCGGGACTCGGCGATCTCATTCTCACCACCACCGGCGACCTGTCGCGCAACCGGCAAGTCGGCCTGCGCCTCGCGCGCGGCCAGCCGCTCGACACGATTCTCGCCGAGCTCGGCCACGTCGCCGAGGGCGTCACCACCGCGCGCGAGGT
The DNA here is from genome assembly GCF_035621355.1 of Thiobacillus sp. SCUT-2. Taxonomy (NCBI): domain Bacteria; kingdom Pseudomonadati; phylum Pseudomonadota; class Betaproteobacteria; order Nitrosomonadales; family Thiobacillaceae; genus Thiobacillus; species Thiobacillus sedimenti. The sequence continues at coordinate 2,559,634 of NZ_CP141769.1, forward strand.
CGCCGGGCTCGCCGCCGAACTCGGCGTCGACATGCCCATCACGCGTGCCGTCTGCCAGATGCTGTTCGAGGGGCTGCCCGCCGCGCGGGCGGTCGATGCGCTGCTGAACCGGGAAATCAAGGCCGAATTCTGAGCCGGGGCGCGCGGCGCCGAAGGCCGCGCTTCAGAACAGTTCGACCGAGCCGCTGTGGCGCTCTTCCGGTTCGAGCTTGCCGCTGGACACCAAGTCGCCGTAGTCGCACACCTGGTTGCGGCCATTCTCCTTGGCGTAATACAGGGCCCTGTCCGCCTCCTCGAATACGTAGGGCGGCAACTCCTGGTCGCCGATCGCCGTATAGCCGATGCTCACCGTCACCTGGCCGACCTGGGGGAAGGCATGGTTCTGGATCCGGGTCCGGATGCGATCGAGAATCGCGACGATGGTTGCGGGCGAGACGTCCTTGATCAGCACGACGAATTCCTCGCCGCCGTAGCGGAACACCCAGTCCATGTCGCGCAGGGCATTGCGCACCAGGCCCGCGAAGACAAGCAGCACCTCGTCTCCGATCAGGTGACCGTAGTTGTCGTTGATGCGTTTGAAATGGTCGAGATCGAGCACGGCCAGATAGTCATCCGTCTCCTGGTCGCGCTTGCGGTTGCGCCCCTTGATCCGACCCGCAAGCAATTCGCCCAGCTTCTGCTCCAGCTTCTTGCGGTTGTACAGGCCGGTCAGCGTATCGCGCTCGCTGTCGAACAGCATCCGCGCGAAGTTGACGTAGATCTTGAGCATGCCCTGGGCGATACGCAGGTCCGCCGGCGCCCATTCCGCCTGCCGGAGCACGATCGCCTTGCGCCGCCCCTCCGCCAGGTCCAGTCCGCTGACCAGATAATTCCATCCGCCGTGACTGACCTGCCTGGCGGGCACGTCGGGATCCAGGCCGGCCGCCTCGGCGACCAGGCTGTCGGAAACCGGGAACATGGGTTCGGGCAGCGTGCAAGCCGCATCGAGGATCCAGTGGCCACCTTGCGGGCCCGGGACGAGGCAGACCATGCACACCTGCACGCTGGGGAGCATTTCCAGGATCGACGCCTGCAGCTTGCGCAAGAGGGTCAGTTCGTCACGCTGCTCGGTCAGTTGCGCGACCGACTCGATCACTTCATGGGTGATTTCAGACTGCCGAGGCGATTGCATGGCAACGGGGCATCGAATGCGTCAGAGCAGGATTTTCCGACATATTACTCTTCACGCGGCATTTCGGGCCGATTCTCGCCCGCGGCCGCGCGTCGTGCCGCGATCGGGCGCCGATTCGGCAGCTCCGGCCGCGACGCCGCGTGCCCGTTCACACCCCGCCGGCGAACCCGTTCTGCCGCCAGGCCTCGAACACGGTGACGCTGACCGCGTTCGACAGATTCATGCTGCGCGAGCCGGGCAGCATCGGCAGACGCAGGCGATGATCCGCGTCGAAGCCGTCGAGAATCCCCGCCGGCAGGCCGCGCGACTCCGGGCCGAACAGCAGCACGTCGCCCGCACGATAGTCGATCGTCGCGTAGCTGCGGCTGCCCTTGGTCGTCAGCGCGAACCAGCGCCGTTCCGGCAAGGCCGCCCGGACCGCCTGCCAGTCCGGATGCACGCGCACGCAGGCCATGTCGTGATAGTCGAGCCCCGCGCGCGCCACCTGCTTGTCCGACAGGTCGAATCCCAGCGGCTCGACGAGATGCAGGCGGCAGCCGGTATTGGCCGCGAGGCGGATGAGATTGCCGGTGTTGGGCGGAATCTCGGGCTGAAACAAAACGATGTCAAACATCCGGCTTGGCCTAAAATGAAACCTTCTCCGAAAGTCCCTATTCTATGGTTCCTTACCTCACCACCGCACTCACCGGCCCGCTGCTGGAACTGGAGAAGCGACTGCTCGACGCGCAACCGACGATCGAGCACTGGTTCCGCCAGCAATGGAAGGAACAGGCCGCCCCGTTCTACACCTCGGTCGACATCCGCAACGCCGGCTTCAAGCTGGCGCCGGTCGACACCAACCTGTTTCCCGGCGGCTTCAACAATCTCAATCCCGCGTTCATGTCCTTGTCGATCCACGCAGCGATGGGCGCGGTCGAGAAGATCTGCCCCGACGCGCAGCGCCTGCTGCTGATCCCCGAGAACCACACGCGCAACACCTTCTACCTGCAGAACGTCGCGGTGCTGGCGCACATCCTGCGCCAGACCGGCCTCATCGTGCGGATCGGCACGTTGATTCCCGAGATCACCCAGCCGACCACGCTCGAATTGCCGGCCGGCGGCCGCCTCACGCTGGAGCCGTTGATCCGCAAGGGAGACCGCATCGGGCTGGAAGGCTTCGACCCCTGCGCGGTGCTGCTCAACAACGACCTCTCGGCCGGCGTGCCGGAGATCCTCAAGGGCATCGAGCAGACCATCATGCCGCCGCTGCACGCAGGCTGGGCGACGCGCCGCAAGTCGCGCCATTTCGCGGCGTACCAGAACGTCGCCATCGAGTTTGCACGCCTGGTCGGCATCGACCCCTGGCTGATCGACCCCTACTTCAACCACTGCGGCAAGATCGACTTCCAGGCGCGCCAGGGCGAGGACTGCCTGGCCGAGAAGGTCGACGAGATGCTGAAGAAGATCCGCGTGAAATACGACGAGTACGGCATCGACCAGCCGCCCTTCGTCATCGTCAAGGCCGACGCCGGCACCTACGGCATGGGCATCATGACCGTGAAGTCGCCCGACGACGTACGCGAGCTCAACCGCAAGCAGCGCAACAAGATGGCGGTGGTGAAGGAGGGCCTCGAAGTGAGCGAGGTGCTGATCCAGGAAGGCGTCTACACTTTCGAGAGCATCAACGATGCGGTCGCCGAGCCGGTCGTCTACATGCTCGATCACTTCGTCGTCGGCGGCTTCTACCGCGTTCACACCGGGCGCGGGGCCGACGAGAATCTCAACAGCCCCGGCATGCACTTCGTGCCGCTGGCGTTCGACGAGACCTGCCTCACGCCCGATCGCAGCGCCAATCCCGACGCCACCCCGAACCGCTTCTACGCCTACGGCGTGATCGCGCGCCTGGCGATGCTCGCCGCCAGCATCGAACTCGACGAGTCGCTCAACGAAGCCGAAGCGGCAGCCGCCGCATGAAGCTGCTGTTCGTGGTCGACCCGCTGGCGGGACTCAAGCCCTACAAGGACAGTTCGGTGGCGATGATGCGCGCCGCGGCCGCGCGCGGCGACGCCGTGTTCGCCACCGAGGCGCGCCAGATGGGCGTGTGCGACGGCGTCGCGCGCGCAGCGTGCAGCGCGCTCGAGGTGCGCAGCCACGACGACTGGTTTCGCGTGACCGCGAACGAGACCTTGCCGCTCCGTGACTTCGATGCCGTGCTGATGCGCACCGACCCGCCCGTCGACACCGACTACCTGCTCGCCACCCACCTGCTCGGCGTCGCCGAAGCCAAGGGCGCACGGGTGCTGAACCGGCCGGCGGCGCTGCGCGACTACAACGAAAAGCTCGCGATCCTCAATTTCCCGCAGTTCGTCGCACCGACCCTCGTCGCGGCCGATGCCGACGACATCGCGCGCTTCCTCGGCGAGCACGGCGACATCATCGTCAAGCCTCTCACGGAAATGGGCGGCGCCGGCGTTTTTCGGCTGACGCAGGCCGACCCCAACCGCAACGCCATCCTCGAAACACTGACACGGCGCGGCACACGCGCCATCATGGCGCAACGCTACCTGCCCGCGATCGCCGAGGGCGACAAGCGCATCCTGCTGATCGACGGCGACGTGGTGCCGTGGGCGCTGGCGCGCATCCCGCTGGCCGGGGAGACGCGCGGCAACCTCGCGGCTGGCGGCACCGCGCGGGCGCAAGCCCTGTCCGCGCGCGACCGCGAGATCGCCGAGGCGGTCGCGCCGTGGGCGCGCGAACGCGGCATCTTCCTCGCCGGCCTCGACGTCATCGGTGACTGCCTCACCGAGATCAACGTCACCAGTCCGACGGGATTCCAGGAAATCCACGCCCAGACCGGACACGACGTCGCCGCGCAGTTCATCGCGGCGCTGGCGCGCGCATGAGGACGGCGCGGAACGCCATCGGCTTGCTGCTGCTGTGGCTGCTTGCGGCCTGCAGCGCGCCGCCGCTGGTCCAGCAGCAGTCCTACGTGTTCGGCACCCTCGTCGAAGTCAGCGTCTACGGCGCGCCCGAAGTACAGGCGCAGAAGGCAATTGCTGCCGTGCTGCAGCACTTCGACGAACTGCACCGCCGGCTGCATGCCTGGCAGCCCAGCGAACTCTCGCGGCTGAACGCCTCCTTCGCGAAGGGCGAGCATGCAGCGGTCGCGCCCGACCTCGCGGCGATGCTGCTCGACGCACAGGCGCTGGCCGCCCGCTCCGACGACCTCTTCAACCCCGCCATCGGCGGACTCATCGCGCTGTGGGGCTTCCATTCCGACGCGCCGCGGGGAACCGTGCCGGACGATGCGGCGATCGCGCGCTGGGTGCGCGCCGATCCGCGCCTGCGCGACATCCACGTCGCGAACGGCATGGCATGGAGCGACAACCCGGCCGTGCAGCTCGACCTCGGCGGCTACGCCAAGGGCCGCGCGCTCGACGACGCGGCCGCGATCCTCAAGGCGCACGGCATCGCCAACGCGCTGGTCAACATCGGCGGCAACGTGATCGCGCTCGGCCGCCACGGCGACCGCCCGTGGCGGGTGGGCATCCAGCACCCGCGCCGGGCCGGCACGCTGGCGACGCTGGACCTGCGCGACGGCGAGGCGATCGGCACCTCGGGCGACTACCAGCGCTTCTTCGAGGCGGGCGGTCGCCGCTACTGCCACCTGATCGACCCGCGCACCGGGCGGCCGGCCGCGGACATGCAGTCGGTCACGATCCTGGTGTCGGGCCCGCACGCCGGTACGCGCTCGGATGCCTTGTCCAAGCCGCTCTTCATCGATGGCCCCGCGCATCTCGCGGAGCACGCGTCCCGCCTCGGCGTCGCCGATTATCTTGCGGTCGACGCCGCCGGCAAGATGCACGTCTCCGCCGCCATGAAGGCGCGGCTGCGTTGATCGTTTTGGGCATCACGTTGCCCCCCTCCCTCGCTCGCGGGGGAGGATTGGGGAGGGGGAAAGCGCAGGTCTTGCGCGCTAGAATGCTGTTTTTGGCATGACGCATTCCCCATGATTGGCATTCTCATCGTCGCCCATGGTTCGCTCGCCGACAGCCTGGTCGAGTGCGCCACCCACGTGCTGGGGCAGCGGCCGCGCGGGCTGGCCACGCTCGACTTCATCGGCCATGCCGACCCCGACGAGCGCCAGAAGGCCCTGCAGTCGCGCCTGGCCGAACTGGACGAAGGCGACGGCATCCTGGTCCTGACCGACGTCTATGGCGCCACGCCCAGCAACACGCTGTGCCGCCTGCTGGAGCCCGCGCACATCGAAGGCGTGTCCGGCGTCAACCTGCCGATGCTGCTGAAGGCATTGAACTATCGTGACACGCTCAAGCTTGCGCAGCTCGTCGAGCGCATCGTCGAAGGCGGGCGCAACAGCATCAACCATATCTCCGAGACCATGTGCCATGCAGCAACGGGACGTTGAAGTCGTCAACAAGCTGGGCCTCCACGCGCGCCCCTCGGCCCGTCTGACGCAGCTGGCGTCCAGTTTCAAGAGCGCCGTGTTCATGTCGCGCAACGGCCGGCGCGTCAACGCCAAGAGCATCATGGGCGTGATGATGCTGGCCGCCGCCAAGGGCAGCACCATCACGCTCGAGACCGACGGCGACGACGAAGTCGAGGCCATCGACGCGCTGGCCGCGCTCATTTCGAGCGGATTCGGGGAGGAACGGTGAGCTTCTCGCTGCACGGCATCGGCGTCTCCGGCGGCATCGCCATCGGCTACGCGCACCTCACCTCCAATGCGCGCATCGAAGTGCCGCAATACATGCTCGAAAGCCGCTACATCCAGGACGAGCTGGCGCGCTTCGACGAAGCCATCCTCGCCACGCGCGCCGAGCTGGAGGTCCTGCGCAGCCACATCCCGCCCAATGCGCCCGCCGAGCTGTCGGCCTTCCTCGACATGCACCTCATGTTCCTCGGCGACTCGATGATCGCCGAGGCGCCCAAGCGGCTGATCCAGGAAACCCAGTGCAACGCCGAATGGGCGCTCGCCCAGCAGATGGAAGCCCTGGTGGCGCGCTTCGACGAGATCGACGACGCCTACCTCAGGAGCCGCCAGGAAGACGTCGTGCAGGTGGTGCAGCGCGTCCTCAAGGCGCTGATGGGCCATCCCAGCCACCTGCCGCTCGACGTCAATTTCGACGTCGAGCGCATCCTCGTCGCGCACGAGCTGTCGCCGGCCGACATGGTGATCTTCAAGAACGTGCACTTCGCCGCGTTCGTGACCGACCTCGGCGGCACCACCTCGCACACCGCGATCCTGGCGCGCAGCATGGGCATGCCGTCGGTGATGGCGCTGCACAACGCGCGCGGGCTGATCCGCGACCATGACCTGCTGATCGTCGACGGTCGCGACGGCGTGGTGATCGTCAACCCCGACGAGTCGGTGCTCGCCGAATACCGCCTGCGGCAGAACCAGTGGCGCATCGACACCGACAAGCTGAAGCGCCTGAAGACCAGCAAATCGGCCACCCTCGACGGCACGCCGGTCGAGCTGATGGCGAACATCGAACTGCTGTCGGACATCGACGCGGTGAAGGCCGCCGGCGCGCACGGCATCGGCCTGTTCCGCAGCGAATTCCTGTTCCTCAACCGCTCGGACCTGCCGACCGAGGACGAGCAGTACGCGGCCTACAAGGCGGTGGCGGAGGCGCTCGACGGCAAGCCGGTCACGATCCGCACGCTCGACCTCGGCGCCGACAAGCAGGCGCCCTGGGGCCACACGGTCGCCGACAACCCGGCACTGGGGCTGCGCGCGATCCGCCTGTGCCTCGCCGAGCCCGGCCTGTTCCACACCCAGCTGCGCGCCATCCTGCGGGCGTCGGCGCACGGCCGGGTACGCATCCTCATCCCGATGCTGGCGAGCTTCGTGGAGCTGCGGCAGACCCTGCAGCGCATCGACGAAGCCAAGGCGTCGCTGCGCAAGGACGGCCTCGCCTTCGACGAGGCCATCCCGATCGGCGGGATGATCGAGGTTCCGGCGGCTGCGCTGTCGGCGGCCTTCTTCGCCGATCAGCTCGACTTCCTGTCGATCGGCACCAACGACCTGATCCAGTACACGCTGGCGATCGACCGCGCCGACGACAGCGTCGCGCACCTCTACGACCCGCTGCACCCGGCGGTGCTGAGCCTGATCCAGCAGACGATCCGCGCCGGCGCCAAGGCCGGCAAGCCGGTCGCGGTGTGCGGGGAGATGGCGGGCGACCCGCTGCTGACGCGCCTGTTGCTGGGCCTCGGGCTGCGCACCTTCTCGATGCAGCCGGCCAGCCTGCTGCAGGTCAAGCAGCAGGTGCTGAAGTCCCACCTGGAAGAACTGGCGCCGCCGACGCAGCGGCTGCTGAAGAACACCGACCCGGACAAGACGACCGCGCTGCTGAATCGACTGAACGGCAGCTGAGGTCCGTGGGGCGCCGCGCGATCGCCTAGGCGGCGAGTTGCTCCGCGATGCGCGCGAGTTCCGCCTTGTCCTGGCGCAGCGCGTTGATTTCGTCCTTGATCTGCGCCATGCGGCTGTGCAGCATGGCCATGTTCTCGAGGATGCGCTGCAGGTTGGCCAGCCGCGTGTCGAGATACTGCTTGTGCTCGCGAATCCGGGTCATCACCGGATCGAGCGCGATGCGCAGCCAGCGCTCGGCTTCCATGCGCGCGAGGTTGAAGGCCTTGCGCGCCTCCTCGGCCAGCCCGGCGTAGAAGCGGCGGATCATGAAGCGCTTCTCCAGCATCAGGTTGGCGGGGTCCCGGCAGAAGGCCTCGGTCTCGCGCGTCAGGGCCTCGAGCCGGTTGCGATAGGCGCCGAGGTCGAGGCGCGGCACCTGCATCTTCGGCAGATGGTGCTGGCGGTGGAAGCGGATGTAGGCCTGCTCCAGCGCGTCGAGCATGTTGTCGGCCAGTTTAGTCGCCTGCACGATGCGTTCGCCCATCTGCACGCTCAGCTGACGGATGCCGCTCGTCAGGCCACGCGTCGTGAGGCTCGACTCCATCGCCTCGCGCCCGGCCTTGCAGATTTCGCCCAGCGTTTCCTCCGAGAGGAAGGACAGCAGGTGGGCGCCCTGCGCCTGCACCGCCTTGCGCGTCGACCGGAACTGGCTGGCCGTCGCGTCGTAGCTGTCCTTTTCCTTCTGCAGGCTCGCCCGCGTCTGCTCGATGATGTCGCGGTTCTTGCCCGACAGCTGGGTCAGCTGGATCAGTTCGTCGCTGCTGCGCTTGAGCCGCGCGGCGAGGTCGACGCGGCTCTCGTCGAGCATGCTGCTGACCTCACGGCTCACCGCGTGATAGAGCATGTCGCGCCGCGCGGGGATCACCTGGTGCGCCAGCAGATACTCCAGCGCCTCGATGCCGGACCGCACGCGCAGCGCCGCATCGCCCCGGATCGTCGCGGCCAGCGCCTTCTGCGCCGATACGGTGAACACGCGGCTGCGCGGCAGCTTCAGCACGCGGGCGGCCTCCTCCGCCTGGCGCTCGATGCTCGCCAGGACTTCGGCGTCGCTCTTCAGCTCGTCCCACAGCATGTCGATCTTGTTGAGCACCGCCACGTGGTAGTTGGCGTGGCGATGGACGTGCTTCTGCCAGATCTCGAGGTCCGAGCGCGTGACGCCGGTATCGGTCGCCAGCAGATACATCACCGCATGCGCGCTGGGGATGACCGACAGCGTCAGCTCCGGCTCGGTGCCCAGCGCGTTGAGCCCGGGCGTGTCGAGGATCGTCAGGCCGGCCTGCAGCAGCGGATGCGGATAGTTCACCATGGCATAGCGCCAGGCGGGCACCTCGACCGTGCCGTCGGCGCGCAGATGGTGGCGCTCGGTATCGTCCTCGCCATTCCACAAGCCGAGCTCGATGGCCTCCACCGCCGGCATCAGCTTGGTCTCGGTCAGCTTCTTCAGGCTTTCCTGCAGCTGCTTCGAATCGGTCGGATCGAGCAGTACGCGGCACCACTCGATCGGCATGTGCTTCAGTCGCGCCAGGGATTCTTCGCGCCGTCGCGTCTCGATCGGCAGCAGGCTGAGGCAGGGGGCCTCATCCGCGTTGAAGAAGAGCTCGGTCGGACACATCGTGGTGCGCCCGGCATCGGAAGGCAGCAGCCGCTGCCCGTGGTCGGCGAAGAACAGCGCATTGATGAGCTCGGTCTTGCCGCGCGAGAATTCGGCCACGAATGCCACCACCAGCTTGTCCTGGCGCAGGCTCGACGCCGTGTCCGCCAGGCGCAGGGTGCGTTCCGCATCGATGCCGTGCTGGCGGTCGAGCCAGTCCGCATAATCGGTGATCGCCGTCGCCAGCCGCATGCGCCGCGCGCTGAAGTCGGAGACTTCCTGTTCCAGATGGATGCTCATGTCTTGCTGCTGTTCTCGATATCAAGCCAGGGCGTCGCCACCCCCGAAACCGCCACGGTCTTCTGCCGCGACGTCTCCCCCCGCACCAGACGCACCGCTGCCTTCGGAATCCCCAGCCGGGCCGCCAGCCAGGACACCAGATGCGCATTCGCTTTGTTATCGACCGGCGGCGCGGCAATCTTTAGCTTGAGCCGTCCACCGTGTTCGCCGGCGGCGGCGGTCACTTTCGCCCCCGGCTGCACGTGCAGGTCGAGCAGCCAGTCGTTGCCGTCGCGGCGCGCCCAGGACGGCGGAGACGGTTCGCTCATGCCGGACCGGAAAACGGGACCAGAACGCCGGCCCGGCTCAGAGCGACCCGAGCAGCGCGCGCTCCAGCGCCAGCACCGGCAGCATCAGGACCAGCTGGCAGAGGATGAACAGCACCAGCGGGGTCAGGTCGACCTGGCCGACCATCGGCACGATGCGCCGCAAGGGGCGCAGGAAAGGCTCGGTCAGCTCGTAGACCACGGGGGTCAGCGGGGTATTCGAATGCACCCAGGACAGCACCGCGCGCACCAGCGTGAGCCCGATGACCATGTAGACGGCCAGGCTGATCAGGCGCACCACCGCCAGCCCCAGCATGACCGGCCAGACCTTGCCGCCCGCCAGGGCGAAGGGAAAACCGTCGAGCCAGTAGCTCGCCGTCACGACGGCGAACTCGACCAGCCAGGCGAGCACCACGCAGGCCCAGTCGAGTCCGAAAAATCCCGGCACGACCCGGCGCAGCGGCCTGACCGCAAAGTCGGTGACGGCGACGACGAATTGCGCGAAGGGATTGCGGAACGGCACGCGGAACAGCTGCATCAGGAAGCGCAGCAGCACCGCGACGGCAAACAGGTTGCCCAGCGTCTGGATCAGGAAGATCAGCGCACCGGCAATCATGCCAGCCGCCCCAGTTCGTCGCCCAGTTCGGCGCTGCGGCGGCTCGCCGCCTCCACCGCCTGCCCGATGCCAGCCCTGACGCCGGCCGCGTCCAGCGCCGCCAGGCCGCGTTCGGTCGTGCCGCCCTTCGAGGTGACGCGCTGGCGCAGCACGGCCGGCTCCTCACCCGACTCGAGCGCCAGCTTGGCCGCGCCGAAGAAGGTCTGCAGCGCGAGCTGGCGGGCCGTCTCGGCCGGCAGCCCCTGGGCGACGCCGGCGGCCTCGAGCGATTCGATGAAATAGAAGACGTAGGCCGGCCCGCTGCCCGACACCGCGGTCACCGCGTCGAGGCGCGTCTCGTCGTCCACCCACACGACGCCGCCGACGGCGCGCAGGATCGCCTCGGCCTGCGAGCGCGCGTCCGCGTCGACGCCGGGCGACGCGTAGAGGCCGCTGATGCCCGCCCGCACCAGCGCCGGCGTGTTGGGCATGGTACGGACGATGCGCGCGTGGCCGCCGAGCCAGCGGGCGAGGTCGGCGACCCGGATGCCGGCGGCGATCGAAACCACCAGATGGCCGGCCAGGCGGGTCGCCAGCGCCGCCGCCACCTCGGGCAGGGACTGCGGCTTCACCGCCAGCACGAGCAGCGGATGCAGGCGCGCCTGCGACAGGTCCGTGTGCGTCACCACGCCGAAGCGGGCCGAAAGCTGCGCCCGGGCGTCGGCATTGACCTCGACCACCTCGATGTCGGTCGGCTGCGTGCCGCTGGCGATCAGCCCGCCGATGATGGCCGCGGCCATGTTGCCGCCGCCGATGAAGCTTACCTTATGCATTCCTGATCCTTTTTCCAAACAGGGCCGTCCCGATCCGCACGATCGTCGCCCCTTCCTGTATCGCCGCCTCGAGATCGGCCGACATGCCCATCGACAGCGTGTCGAGGCCATGGCCACGCGCGCGCAGATCGTCGAACAGCTCGCGCACCTGCCGGAACGCCTCGCGCTGGGCGGCGGCATCCGCCGTCGGCGCCGGGATCGCCATCAAGCCGCGCAAATGCAGCCCCGGCAACTTGGCCACGGCCCCGGCCAGCGCCGGCAAGGCTGCCGGCGCCACCCCGCCCTTGCTCGCCTCGCCGCTGACGTTGACCTCGATGCAGACCTGCAGGGGCGGCAAGCCCGGCGGCCGCTGGGCCGACAGGCGCTCGGCGATCTTGAGGCGGTCGACGCTGTGCACCCAGGCGAAATTTTCCGCAATCGGCCGCGTCTTGTTGCTCTGGATCGGGCCGATGAAGTGCCATGCCAGCGGCAGATCGGCCAGTGCCGCCTGCTTGGCCTGCGCCTCCTGCAGGTAGTTCTCGCCGAACGCGAGCTGGCCGCACGCCGCCAGCTCGCGCACCGCGGCCGCGCCGAAGGTCTTGCTGACCGCCAGCAGCGTGACCCCTGCCGGATCGCGCATCGCCGCCGCCGCGGCCGCGGCGATGCGGGCCCGCACCGCCTGCAGCCGCCCCGCCGCAGCCCCGCCACAGGCCGGCCCGCGAGGCTCAAGTTCGGGCATTCCAGAACCGTTATCCATTGCGATTATTATCTGTCAAAACCCCACCCAAAACTGTACGAGGCACGCGTGGATATTTCTGAACTGCTGGCATTCGCCGTCAAGAACAAGGCATCGGACTTGCACCTCTCGGCGGGCCTGCCGCCGATGATCCGGGTCAACGGCGACATCCGCCGCATCAACCTGCCGCCGATGGACCACAAGGACGTGCACCGCATGGTGTACGACATCATGAACGACAGCCAGCGCAAGGTGTACGAGGAGACGCTGGAAATCGACTTCTCGTTCGAGATTCCCTCGCTGGCGCGCTTCCGCGTCAACGCGTTCAACCAGCAGTACGGCGCCGGCGCCGTGTTCCGGACCATTCCCTCCAAGGTGCTGACGCTCGAGGAGCTCAACGCGCCGCCCATCTTCAAGGAGATCTCGGACCAGCCGCGCGGCATCGTGCTGGTCACCGGCCCGACCGGCTCCGGCAAGTCGACCACGCTGGCGGCGATGATGGACTACGTCAACGAGAACCAGTACGCCCACATCCTCACCGTCGAGGACCCGATCGAATTCGTGCACCAGAGCAAGAAGTGCCTGATCAACCAGCGCGAGGTCGGGCCGCATACGCTGTCGTTCAACAACGCGCTGCGCTCGGCGCTGCGTGAGGACCCGGACGTCATCCTGGTCGGCGAATTGCGCGACCTCGAAACGATCCGCCTGGCGCTCACCGCCGCCGAGACCGGCCACCTCGTGTTCGGCACCCTGCACACCTCGTCGGCCGCCAAGACGATCGACCGCGTGGTCGACGTGTTCCCCGCGGCGGAAAAGGAAATGGTGCGCTCGATGCTGTCGGAATCGCTGCGCGCGGTGATCTCGCAGACGCTGTTGAAGACCAAGGACGGCGCCGGCCGCGTCGCCGCGCACGAGATCATGATCGGCACCCCGGCCATCCGCAACCTGATCCGCGAGAACAAGGTCGCGCAGATGTACTCGGCGATCCAGACCGGCGGCAACCTGGGCATGCAGACGCTCGACCAGAACCTGCAGGACCTGGTGCGGCGCAACATCGTCGCTCCGGGCGTGGCGCGCGCCGCGGCGCAGAACAAAGAAGCCTTCACGGGCTGAGGACCGAACGATGAACGCCGAAAAAACCGTCCACGACCTGCTGCGCCTGATGCTGGCGAAGAACGCCTCCGACCTCTTCATCACCGCGGGCTTCCCGCCCGCGATCAAGGTCGACGGCAAGATCACCCCGGTGTCGAACCAGAGCCTGACGCCTGCCCACACCAGCGAGCTCGCACGTTCGATCATGAACGAGCGGCAATGGAAGGATTTCGAGGCCACCAACGAATCCAACTTCGCGATCAGCCCGCCCGAGATCGGCCGCTTCCGCGTCAACGTCTTCGTGCAGCAGGGCCGCGTCGGCATCGTGATGCGGACGATCAACACCAAGATCCCGAAGATGGAGGAGCTGAACCTGCCGCCCATCCTCAAGGACGTCGCGATGATCAAGCGCGGACTGGTGATCTTCGTCGGCGGCACCGGCACCGGTAAATCGACCTCGCTGGCGGCGATGGTGGGCTACCGCAACGAGAACGACGCCGGGCACATCATCACCGTCGAGGACCCGATCGAATACGTCCACGAGCACCGGAAATCGATCATCACCCAGCGCGAGGTCGGCATCGACACCGACAACTGGTTCTCGGCGCTGAAGAACACCCTGCGCCAGGCGCCCGACGTCATCCTCATCGGCGAAATCCGCGACCGCGACACCATGGAATACGCCATCGCCTTCGCCGAAACCGGCCACCTGTGCCTGTCGACGCTGCACGCCAACAGCGCCAACCAGGCGCTCGACCGCATCATCAACTTCTTCCCCGAGGAAAAGCGCGACCAGCTGCTGATGGACCTGTCGCTCAACCTCAAGGCCTTCATCTCGCAGCGCCTCGTGCCGCGCAAGGGCACCAACGGCCGCGTCGCCGCGGTCGAGATCCTGCTCAACTCGCCGCTGATCGCCGACCTGATCTTCAAGGGCCACGTGCACGAGATCAAGGAGATCATGGCGAAGTCGCGCGAGCTCGGCATGCAGACCTTCGACCAGGCGCTATTCGACCTCTACGAGGCCGGCATGATTTCCTACGAGGACGCGCTACGCAACGCCGACAGCCTCAACGACCTGCGCCTGCAGATCAAGCTGCACGGCCAGGAAGCCAAGGGGCGCGACATGATGGCGGGACTGGATCACCTCGATATCGTGTAAGTAATTACGCGTGCAAAAAGAAACAGGGTGCGATGCACCCTGTTTCTTTTTGCTGGATTCGAATTGAACGGCTCGCCGCAATACATCAAGTCTACTTCCCATCAAGTCGTTTCAGGAACTGTTGGTCGTTTATTTTGCCGCTTCTGAAATTATCAAAATCTTCTCTCTTAAATGAGAAAATCCTGTTGTCGACAGATACTGAGACGTTTTTCCAGTTGCTGATATTGTTGTTCACTCTATTTAACGCTACAGCGGTATCTATGACGATGTCTCTTTCGTCACCAATGCCACCCTTGCTTGCAACGACCTTAATATCGCTTGCTTTTAGCTCAACCGACTTTAGGACGCCTTTGGAGCTTTGGCCGAATTTGGTTGCAATGGCGTTCTGAATGGTTTGAACGTCAGAACCAAAAGACACCGACACACAACAAAACATTAATAGTGCTCCAACAAAGTGGCCCACAGAAATTCTCATTTCGAATTCTCCATTTCATTTCTCCCCAGGGGATTTAAACAGTACCCATTAACATCTTTGTACATAAAACAGGGTCAGAAACCATTATTGATGGCCGGCAACGGTGTCTGACCTTTTCGCCTTCATCGACCCCGCAATCAGCTTGTACTGCAAAAACCGCGTCTCGATCTGCCCGTTGAACAGGGGAATGCGGCGGCTCGCCTTCAGCCCGATCGCCTTCGGCAGCAGCGGGTCGCCCGAAATGATCCACGCCTCCCAGCCGGCGAAGTTCTGCTTCAGCCAGTCGCCCAGCAGCGGGTACCACTCGGCCAGGTCCTCGGCCTCGCCGATGCGCTCGCCGTAGGGCGGGTTGGTGACGAGGGTGCCGACCGGCGTCGGGGCCTTGAGGTCGAGGACGTCGGAGACCTTGAGTTCGATGGAATCGGCGTAGCCCGCGGCGGCGAGGTTGTTGCGCGCCTTGTCGAGCACCCAGCGGTCGCGGTCCGCGCCGAAGATCGGCAGCCGCGTCAGCGGCTTTTCCTTCGCCTTCGCCTCGTTCTTGATGCGCTGCCACAGCGCCGCGTCGAAGTCGCGGTAGTGCTCGAAGGCGAAATGGCGGCTGCGCCCGGGCGCGCGGTTCAGCGCCATGTCGGCGGCTTCGAGCAGGATGGTGCCAGCGCCGCACATGGGGTCGAGGAGCGGCGTACCGGGTTCCCAGCCGGACAGCAGCAAGAGGCCGGCGGCGAGGTTTTCCTTGATCGACGCCGCGCTCGCCTCGCGCTTGAAGCCGCGCTTGAACAGCGGCTCACCCGAGGTGTCGAGGTAGAACGTCGCGGCGTCCGGCGTGAGGAAGGCATAGATCGGCACGTCGGGCGACTCGGTGTCGACGCTGGGGCGCGCGCGGGTCTCCTCGCGGAAGCGGTCGCAGATCGCGTCCTTGATTTTCAGCGTGATGAAGTTGAGGCTCTTCAGCGGCGCGTTCTGCGCACCCACTTTCACGGCAATGGTCTTGCTGACGTCGAACCAGTCCGGCCAGGGCAGGTCGAGCGCGGCGCGGTAGATGTGCTCTTCCTTGCGGTAGCGCGTGTAGCCGACCTTGCGCAGGATGCGGGTGGCGGTGCGCGAGGTGAGGTTGGCGCGCATCTCGGCGGCAGCGTCGGCGGTGAACAGCACGCCGGCGGGCAACTGGCGCACGACCCGCGCGCCGGCCGCGTTCAGCTCGGCGACCAGCAGTTCCTCCAGCCCGCGCGGGCAGGTGGCGAAATGGCTGGCGGGCGGCAGGGCCTCGCGCTCGGGGCGGATGGGGTGCGGCGCGGGTTTACGGCCGGGCTGGGATTTTTCGGGGTGGGGCTTCAAAAAATGCTTTCAGGAATGCTCAAAACGGTTTCAACACCACCAGCAGCACCACGACGAGCAGCACGATCACCGGGATTTCGTTGAACCAGCGGAACCAGACGTGCGACTTGGTGTTCTGACGGGCCTCGAAGTCGCGCAGCAGGCGCTTGCAGACATGGTGATAGCCGACCAGGCCGGCGACCAGTGCCAGTTTCAGCCACAGCCAGCCCATGGTCGGCCGCCAGTACGCGAGCCACAGCCAGGTGCCGGTGACGAGCGTGAGCAGCATGATGGGCGTGACGAACCGATACAATTTGTTCGCCATCAGCAGCAGCCGGTCGTAGGCGGCGTCGTTCGTCTCCATCGCCAGGTTGACGAAGATGCGCGGCAGGTAGAACAGGCCGGCGAACCAGCTGACCACCATCACGATATGAAACGATTTCAGCCACAGCATGGATAGACGCGCCTTCGTAAAAAAATGGACACCGAGTCCGCTGACCCTGATTTTACTGGGTTTGATCGCCTGGCTGTGGTTCCGCCCGCCCGCCGACGTCAGCGACGAGGACCGTGCGGCGGCGCCGTGGCAGGCCGTCGCGACCGACGGCCGCACGGTGGGCAGCGCGTCGCTCGAGGGCCGGGTCGTGCTGGTGAACTTCTGGGCGACGTGGTGCCCGTATTGCCGCAAGGAAATGCCGGCGATCGACCGCTTCTGGCGCGACTACCGCGACAAGGGCTTCGAGGTCGTGGCAATCAGCGTCGACGATCCGCCGGAGAAGATCGCAGCCTGGATGAAGGACAAGGGCTACACCTTCACGGCCGCGCCGACCAATGCCTCGGTCGCCGCCGCGTTCGGCGACATCCGCACGGTACCGACCTCGTTCATCGTCGACGCGGACGGCCGCATCCGCCACAAGATCAGCGGCCAGGTCTACTACGGCCGCCTCGAAGAACTCATCGCCCCCCTGCTTCCCCGGTCCCGCACGCCATGAACGAAGCCCGCCTCGTCGAACTCGAAACCAAGCTCGCCTTCGCCGAAGACCTGCTCGACACGCTGAACCAGACCGTGGTCCGCCAGCAGGCGCAGATCGACCTGCTGCAGGAGCAGCTCCGCCTGCTGCACCGGCAGCTGCAGGACATGCGGCCGGACGACGCGCGCACGCTGCGCGACGAGATTCCGCCGCACTACTGAGCCGGCGCCAGCTGCGTGCCCAGCAGGGCCAGCAGCGCGCTTTCCGGCAGCGGACGGGCGTAGTAGAACCCCTGCGCGCGCAGGCAGCCGTGCCGCAGCAGGAAGGCTTCCTGCCCGGCGTGCTCGACGCCTTCGGCAATCACGCGCAGGCCCAGCTTGGCCGACAGCGCGAGGATGGCCTGGACGATGGCGGCGTCGTCTGAATCCTCGGCGACGTCGCGGATGAAGCTGCGGTCGATCTTGAGCTCGCCGATCGGCAGCAGCTTCAGCCGGCTGAGCGAGGAATGCCCGGTGCCGAAGTCGTCGATGGCGATGCCGACGCCCAGCCGGCGCAGCGCCGCCATGCTGTCGACGCCGATCGACTCGCTCTCCAGGATGCTGCTCTCGGTCAGCTCCAGCACCAGGCGGGCGGGCGCCGCGCCGGTCTCGGCGAACACCGCGGCCAGCCGCTGCGGCAGGTCCTTCTGCAGCAGCTGCTTGCCCGACAGGTTGACGTGCAGGACGAAGTCGTCCGGCAGCATGCCCTGTGCCTCCCAGCGCTTCAGCGCACGGCAGGCCTCGCGCACGACCCACTCGCCGATCGGCACGATGAGCCCGGTGTCTTCGGCAAGCGGGATGAAATGATCGGGCGAAATCGTGCCTTCCTGTTCGTCGTGCCAGCGCAGCAGCGCCTCGACCCCGCACACGCGCCGGCTGTCGAGGCAGACCAGCGGCTGGTAGTGCAGTTCGAACGCCTGCCGCTCGACTGCGCAGCGCAGCCGCGCTTCCAGCTTGATGCGCCGCATCGCACGCTCGGTGATGCCCTGCTCGTAGAAGTGGAAGGTGTTGCGGCCGCACTCCTTCGACCGGTACATCGCGGCATCGGCGTGCTTCAGCAGCGTCTCCGCATCGCGGCCGTCCTCGGGATAGACGCTGATGCCGATGCTGGCGGAAATGTGCAGCGGATAGTTGCCGATCTGCAGCACCTTCTCCAGGGCACGGATGATCTTCTCCGCCACCGTCGCGGCGTCCCGGCCGTCGCGCACGCTCTCGAGCAGCACGACGAACTCGTCGCCGCCGAGGCGCGCCAGCGTATCCTCCTCGCGCACCAGCGACCGCAGCCGGCCGGCGGCGGCCTGCAGCACGGCGTCGCCGACCGCGTGGCCGAGGCTGTCGTTGATGGTCTTGAAGCGGTCGAGATCGATGAACAGCACGGCCATGCGGGCATCGGCGCGGTCGGCCCGGGTGGCGGCATGGCGCAGGCGATCGCGCAGCAGCGTGCGGTTCGGCAGGCCGGTCAGGGCGTCGTGGTAGGCGACGTATTCGAGATGCGCGTCCCTGTCGCGCAGCGCCTGCTCGGCCAGCCGCCAGTCGGTGACGTCCTGCACCGTGCCGATCATGCGCACCGGCGTGCCCCGCTCGTCCAGCATGATCTCGGCGCTTTCGTGCACGATCCGCACCGCGCCATCCGGCCGTACGATGCGATGGTCGAGTGCATACGGCGTACCGGTTTCGCGCGCACGGCGCACCGCCGCCTCCACCGTTGCCCGGTCGTCCGGGTGCACGCGTGCCAGGAAGGCCTCGTAGCTCGCATCGAAATCCGCGTGTGCGACGCCGAACAGGCGGTAGATGCCCTCCGACCAGAACAGCCGGTTGTCCGCGATCTGCCAGTCCCAGTTGCCCATCTGGGCGATGCGCTGGGCGCGGTCGAGGCTGTCCTTGGTTTCGCCGAGCTGCTGCGAAGTGCGCGCGATCTGCCGGTTCTTGCGCATGAACAGCAGCAGCGACGAGGCCAGGCTGACCAGCAGCAGGGCCAGGAGGCCGTACAGCGTGCCCAGGATGATCGGGCGGTTGGTCTCGTAGAAAGTCGGCACGCGATGGACCAGCCTGACCTCTCCCGCGATGTCATCGGGAAGGGAAAACCCCGCTTTCCGCAGTTCGGTCTCGTCGATGACGTACGCGTTGGGGCTGCGTTCGACCGGCGCCAGCTCGCGCACCGGGGTGCCTGCCAGATAGCGCACGAGCAACTCGCCCGCGGCGCGCCCCTGGCGCGGCCCGCTGGTGACGTAGCCCCCGAGCACGCCGGGATAGAGGTAGGCGTCCTCCATGCTGAAGACGACGAAACGGCCGGCGCCGACGATGGCGGCGATCGTCTCCGGCAGGGGCAGCGTACGCCCGTCGCGGTCGGCCATACTGCCCAGCGTGGTCAGGAACACGAAGCGCGCCTTGCGCGCCCGCAGCTGCGCGACCAGGTCGTCGACATGGCTGGCGGAAATGAAGCTGGCCCGGATCTCCGGGTGGCGCCGCAGCGTCTGCGCGATCTCGCTCTCGATCGCACGGTAGGTCTCGCTGGCGTCGCCGACGATGACGATCTCGCGGATCGCCGGATCGATCTCGCGCATCAGGTGCAGATTGGGGCCGATTTCCTTCTTCTCGAACACGCCGGTGATGCGTGCGGGGTCGATCTGCGTGCGTACCGCCATGTCGTTGACGCCGGAGAAGAACACCGGCACGCCCGGAAAGATCGTGCCGAGGTGGCTGCGCGCGAACGACAGCGCGTTGTCGTCGGTGACGTAGATCGCCGCCGGCCGGTAGCCGCGGTATTTCTGCCGCAGGTAGCCGGCCATCAGGTCCGCATATGCCGGGCCGTAGCCGACGCGCTTGGTGTCGAGGTATTCCACGCTGACCGAGTAGGCCCGCGCGCTGTTTGCCTCCAGCGCCGCGACGAAGCCCTGGTGCTGGCCGCGCGTCCACGGGTATTCCTGGCTGTAGGCGTGAAGCACGAAGACCGGTGTCGGCACGGCCGCCCACGCATGCGCGCCGCATACGATCAGGAGGAACAGCAGGACAAGGCGCATGGAAGGAACACGAACGGAAAACAAGGACTTAACGGCCACGATGGGCCGCAACTGAAGATCGTCCTCGTTGCCGTCGCTCAGGGCGTGGCCGCCAGCGCGACCTTCACCGCCACCTTGCGGATGTGCCCGTCGCCGACCAGCGGCGCGTGCGCGTCGTCGGGAAAGAACACGCAGAACGATCCGGCCGGCGTGGCGACCCAGCTGGCCGGTGCGTCGCGGAAGAAGCGGATGTCGCGCGCCGCGTCGTAGTCGGTTGCCGGATCGGCGCAGTCGGCGAGCGGACGCCAGCCCATTTCATCGACACCCTCGAGCACGAGCTGGATGTCGATGTAGCGGCGATGGCATTCCAGCTTCGCATCGTCACGATGGCGCGCCTCGCAGTGCTCGACGATCGCGAACAGCGCGTCGCCGTCGATCACATGCCGCCCGGGCGTGAGCGCGTTAAGGTCGGTGCTGCGCAGGAACGCGAAGGCGCGTGCGAACCCCGGATGCAGGGTAGCGTAGCGGTCGGCCTGGGTCAGCGTCGCGAAGATCATCGCACGCTCAGCGGCTGATCGGCTTGTAGCGGATGCGCTTCGGCTTGGCGCCTTCCTCGCCCAGGCGCTTCTTCTTGTCGGCCTCGTATTCCTGGTAGTTGCCGGGGAAGAACACCACCTGCGAGTCGCCCTCGAAGGCGAGGATGTGGGTGGCGATGCGGTCGAGGAACCAGCGGTCGTGCGAGATCACCAGCACGCAGCCGGCGAATTCGAGCAGCGCGTCCTCCAGCGCGCGCAGCGTCTCGACGTCGAGGTCGTTCGACGGTTCGTCGAGCAGCAGCACGTTGCCGCCCGCGATCAGCGTCTTCGCCAGGTGCAGCCGCCCGCGCTCGCCGCCTGAGAGCTTGCCGACGAGTTTCTGCTGGTCGGCGCCCTTGAAGTTGAAGCGGCCGAGGTAGGCGCGCGACGGCGTCTCGTAGCGGCCGACGGTGAGGATGTCGCGGCCCTCGGCGATCTCGTCGAACACGGTCTTGTCGGCGGCGAGCGCGTCGCGGCTCTGGTCGACGTAGGCGAGCTTCACCGTCTGGCCGATCTCGACTTCGCCGGAGTCGGGCTTTTCCTGGCCGGTGATCATCTTGAAGAAGGTCGACTTGCCGGCGCCGTTGGGGCCGATGATGCCGACGATGGCGCCGGGCGGCACGCTGAAGCTGAGGTTGTCGATCAGCAGGCGGTCGCCGAACGACTTCGACACGCTGTGGAAGTCGATCACCTTGTCGCCGAGGCGCTCGCCGACCGGGATGAAGATTTCCTGCGTCTCGTTGCGCTTCTGGTATTCGGCCGAGTTCAGTTCCTCGAAACGCGCCAGGCGCGCCTTCGACTTGGCCTGGCGCGCCTTGGGATTCTGCCGCACCCATTCGAGCTCGTGCTTCATCGTCTTGATGCGCGCGGCTTCCTGCTTGGCCTCAGTCTCCAGCCGCGCTTCCTTCTGCTCGAGCCAGCTGGTGTAGTTGCCTTTCCACGGGATGCCGTGGCCGCGGTCGAGCTCGAGGATCCATTCGGCGGCGTTGTCGAGGAAGTAGCGGTCGTGCGTCACCGCGACGACCGTTCCCGGGTAGCGGACAAGAAATTGTTCGAGCCAGTCGACCGACTCGGCGTCGAGGTGGTTGGTCGGCTCGTCGAGCAGCAGCATGTCGGGGTTCGAGAGCAGCAGCTGACACAGCGCGACGCGGCGCTTCTCGCCGCCCGACAGGTTGCCGATCACGGCGTCCCACGGCGGCAGCCGCAACGCATCTGCGGCGATTTCCATCTGCGTGTCGAGGTCGGCGCCGGCCGTGGCGAGGATGGCCTCGCACTTCGCCTGCTCCTCGGCCAGCTTGTCGAAGTCGGCATCGGGCTCGGCGTAGGCAGCATAGATCTCGTCGAGCCGCGCCTTGGCGGCGACGATCTCGCCGAGGCCTGCCTCGACCGCCTGACGCACCGTGTGCGTGGGATCGAGCTGCGGCTCCTGCGGCAGGTAGCCGATGCGGATGCCCGGCATCGGGATCGCCTCGCCCTCGATGTCCTTGTCCACGCCGGCCATGATCCGGATGAGCGAGGACTTGCCGGAACCGTTCAGGCCCAGGAGGCCGATCTTCGCGCCGGGAAAGAAGCTGAGGGAGATGTCCTTGAGGATCTGCCGCTTCGGCGGGACGATCTTGCCGACACGGTTGAGGGAATAAACGTATTGCGCCATGGATTGAATGAAACAAGCAGGGTTAACGGGTGGGAGTGGGGGCGGCCGCGCACGGGTCGAACTCGCATTCGTTCGCCGGATTGCGGCCGACCGAATGCCCATCGGGACACAGCCGGGTCTCGCTCGGGCAGACCAGCGGGATGTCGGGCATCGGCGGTGGGGGCGGGCCTGGCGGGGCGGGCTTCCTGTGCCCGGCCGACGGAGCCGGCGTGACGGCGCACGCCGACAGCGTCAGCAGCAGCGCGGCCGCGGCGAGTGCGCGGATCAAGACAGTTCCTTGTCGAGCAGGGTCTTCAGCTTGGCGAAGTCGAGGTCGCCCAGTTTCTGTTCCAGGATGCGGCCATCCTTGCCGATGATGAAGCTGGTCGGCGTCAGCTGGACGTTGCCGAAGGCGCGGGCGTGCTCGCCGTTGACGTCGAGCGCGACCGGAAACGGCAATTGGCGCGTCTTGGCGAAGTTGGCGACGTAGTTGGGCGGGTCGTAGCTCATCGCGACGGCGACCACCTCGAAGCCGCGGCCCTTGTACTGCTTGTAGGTGTCGACGAGGCCGGGCATTTCCTTGACGCAGCCCGGGCACGAAGTCGCCCAGAAGTTGACCAGGACCACCTTGCCGCGCAGATCCTTGAGCGCGATGGCCTTGCCCTGCAGCGTGGTGAACGTGGCCTCGGGGGCTTTCGGCTTGTCCATCAGGGCAAAGAACAGTGCGCCTGCGACGGCGAGGACGGCAACGACGGCGAGAAGCGGCTTGGCGAGTTTCATGGCGGTTCCGGAGGGAAAAGGGTTAGCGGTATGACCGCGCAAGCTTCACATAGTGCTCGGCGGAATAGGCAAAGTAGGCGATTTCCTCGTCGGTGAGCCGGCGCACCGGCTTGGCCGGGCGCCCGAGGTAGAGGTGGCCGGATTCGAGCACCTTGCCTTCGGGCACCAGCGACCCGGCGCCCAGCAGCACGTGTTTCTGCACCACGGCACGGTCGAGGATGATCGACCCCATGCCGATCAGGCATTCGTCCTCGATGGTGCAGGCGTGCAGGATCACGGCATGGCCGACGGTCACGCGCGCACCGATCACCAGCGGGCCGCCGGCCGGGTTCTCCGGCGTCCTGTGCGAGACGTGCAGCACGCTGTTGTCCTGGATGTTGGTCGTCTCGCCGACGGAAATCGAGTTGACGTCACCGCGAATCACCGCGCCCGGCCACACCGAGGCATCGCGGCCGAGGCTCACCTCGCCGATGACGGTCGCGCGCGGGTGCACCCAGGCGCCGGGCGCGCACTGCGGAGCATGCCCCTGGTAGGGTGCGAGGGAATCGTTCAAGGCCATGTCGGGTCCGGGGTTGAAAGACGACTGAACCGGGCACAAATTATAATCGTTCTGATTCACGGCATTTCCTGCGCGCCGTCGCCTCCTACGAAAGAACGTCCATGACTACCCTGAAGGAAATCAATCCCCTGCTCGACTTCTCCGGCCTGCCCCGCTTCGCCGATTTCAAGCCCGAACATGTCACCCCCGCGATCGACCAGCTGCTGGCCGATTGCCGCGCCGCGGTGAAGCGGGCCGAGGCCCCCGAGACCGCAGCCGAGTGGGACGCCTTCGTCGCCCCGCTGGAGGACGCCAACGAGCGCCTCGGCCGCGCCTGGGGCCAGGTGTCGCACCTGCACTCGGTGATGGATTCGCCCGAACTGCGCGAGGTCTACAACGCCAACCTGCCGAAGATCACCGTCTACTACGCGGAACTCGGCCAGAACGAGGCGCTGTTCGCCAAGTACAGGACGCTTGCGGCGAGCCCCGCTTTCGCCGCGCTGTCCCCCGCGCGCAAGAAGATCGTCGACAACGAACTGCGCGATTTTCGTTTGGGCGGCGCCGAGCTGCCGGCCGACAGGAAGGCGCGCTTCATGCAGGTGCAGGAGGAACTGGCGCAGCTGTCGTCCAAGTTCGAGGAGAACCTGCTCGACGCGACCAACGACTATGCCCTGATCATCGGCGACAAGGGCGAGCTCGCCGGCATTCCCGAGGACGTGCTGGAGACGGCGCGCGCCGCGGCCGAGGCCGCCGGCACCACCGGCTGGAAGTTCACCCTGCACATGCCGTCCTACCTGCCGGTGATGCAGTACGCCGACAGCCGCGAGCTGCGGCAAATCCTCTACCGCGCCTACGTCACCCGCGCGTCCGAGTTCGGCGACGCCAGGCTCGACAACACGCCGCTGATCGCGCGCATCCTGAAATTGCGCCGCGAGGCCGCCGAACTGCTGGGGTTCAGGAGCTACGCCGAGATCTCGCTCGAAGCCAAGATGGCCGAATCGCCGCGCGAGGTGCTCGACTTCCTCGACGAACTCGGCGCGCGCGCGCGCCCCTACGCTGAGAAGGACTACGCGGAAATGACGGCCTTCGCCCGCGACGAGCTGGGGTTCGACGAGCTCGAGGCCTGGGACACCGCCTACGTCTCGGAGAAGTTGCGCGTGGCCCGCTACAGCTTCTCCGACCAGGAGGTGAAGCAGTACTTCCCCGAACCGCGCGTGCTCGCCGGCCTGTTCAAGCTGGTCGAGACGCTCTACGGCCTGCAGGTGCGCGAGGACACGGCCCCCACCTGGCACCCCGACGTGAAGTTCTACACGCTGACCGACCACGCCGGACAACGCATCGGCCAGTTCTACCTCGACCTCTACGCACGCGCCTCCAAGCGCGGCGGGGCGTGGATGGACGATGTCATCACGCGCCGCCGCAAGGCCGAGGGCATCCAGACGCCCGTGGCCTATCTCAACTGCAATTTCTCTGCACCAGTCGGGGGCAAGCCCGCCCTCTTCACCCACGACGAGGTCATCACGCTGTTCCACGAAGCAGGCCACGGCCTGCACCACCTGCTGACGCAGATCGAGGAGCTGGGCGTCTCCGGCATCAACGGCGTGGAGTGGGACGCGGTCGAACTGCCGAGCCAGTTCATGGAGAACTTCTGCTGGGAATGGGACGTGCTGAAGCACATGACCGCCCACGTCGACACTGGCGCGCCGCTGCCGCGCGAACTCTTCGACAAGATGCTCGCGGCGAAGAACTTCCAGGCCGGCCTGCAGACGCTGCGCCAGATCGAATTCGCCAGCTTCGACATGCACCTGCACGACGACTTCGACCCCAACGGCGACCGCACCGCGCAGGACCTGATCGACGACATCCGCAAAAAAGTCGCGGTCATCGTCCCGCCGGCGTACAACCGCTTCCCGAACAACTTCTCGCACATCTTCGCCGGCGGCTACGCGGCAGGCTATTACAGCTACAAGTGGGCGGAAGTGCTCTCCGCCGACGCCTACGCGCTGTTCGAGGACGAGGCCGAGGGCTACGGCGGCGTGCTGAATCCGGAAGTCGGCCACCGCTTCTGGAGCGAAATCCTCGCCCAGGGCGGCGCGCGCCCGGCGATCGAATCGTTCAAGGCCTTCCGCGGCCGCGAGCCGACGATCGACGCCCTGCTGCGCCACAACGGCATGGCTTAAAGCCGGAAGCGGACCTGGCCGTTAAGCAAGGGAATTACGTCTTTCGGAGCATGGCATGAAGGCACGACGACTCTTGATGGCCGCATGGCTGGCCGCGGCGACCTTTCCCGTCGGCGCTGCCCAGCTTTACCAGTGGAAGGACGCGCAGGGGCGCACGGTATACAGCGACCAGCCCCCGCCCGCGAACGTCCGCAACGCCCAGCAAAAATCGTTCAACGCCAGCGTCATCGAAACCGGCGAATCCTATGCCACGAAGTCGGCGCGCGAGCGCTACCCGGTCACGCTCTATGCCAGCGCGTGCGGGATCCCGTGCGACCAGGCCCGGAAACTCCTGGCCGAGCGCGGCATTCCCTTCAGCAGCAAGGACCCGCAGGCCAGCCCCGAGGCGGAAGCCGACCTCAAGAAGCTGACCGGGCACAGGAGCGTGCCGGTGCTCGTCGTCGGCAGCGACAAGATCGACGGCTTCGAGGCGGAGCAGTGGCAGGCCATGCTCGATCGCGCGGGCTACCCGAAGACCGCCCCTCCGGGCGGCAAGCCGGCTGCCGCGCCGCCACGGCCCTGACGGCTCGCCTGAAGGACTCCGATCCACCGCGCGCGTCTGTTCCACAAGGGCAGCGGCCCACGTGGAATCGCATGCGCTACACTCCGCGGCATGAAACTCGCCGCCTGGAACGTCAATTCCCTCAAGGTCCGCCTGCCGCAATTGCTGGATTTCCTCGCCACCCGCCAGCCCGACGCGGTGTGCCTGCAGGAGACCAAGCTCACCGACGATGCCTTCCCCGTCGCCGAACTTGAAGCGGCCGGCTATCGCGCCGCGTTCGCCGGACAGAAGACCTACAACGGCGTCGCCATCCTCAGCCGCAGCGAACCGGCCGAGGTGCAGGTCGGCATCCCCGGCTTCGACGACGTGCAGAAGCGCGTCATCGCCGCCACCGTCGACGGCGTGCGCCTGGTGTGCCTCTACTGCCCCAACGGCCAGAGCCTCGATTCCGACAAGTATCCCTACAAGCTCGGCTGGTTCGATGCGCTGGCGGCCTGGCTGAAGGACGAGCTCGTCCGCCACCCGAAGCTCGCGGTGCTGGGCGACTACAACGTCGCGCCCGAGGACCGCGACGTCCACGACCCCAAGGCCTGGGAAGGCTCGGTCCTGGTATCGGAGCCGGAGCGCGAGAAATTCCGCGCCCTCCTGGCGCTCGGCCTCAAGGACAGCTTCCGCCTGTTCGAACAGCCTGAAAAGAGCTTTTCCTGGTGGGACTACCGCATGATGGGCTTCCGCCGCAACCATGGCCTCCGGATCGACCACATCCTCCTGTCCGAGCCGCTTGCCGCGGCCTGCACCGCCGCCGGCATCGATCGCGAGATGCGCAAGCTCGAACGCCCCTCCGATCATGCTCCGGTGCTGGCTGAGTTCGGCGCGAACAACTGAAGCCGGCACGCTGCGGGATGGCGGGGCGCCGCGATGCCGCATCTCCAGCCAGGCATTCGCCGTGCATCGCGCCATGGCCCGCCGTGCATGGCGCATCCCGCGGGGTTTCTCCGGGTTTTCTTTTTCGTTCGACTTATAATTCAGACTTCCGCAGCCCGCGGAACGGGGATTCTGTTGCATGTGTGCCACTTTGAACGGAGAAACGAGATCATGAAAAAGACGATGCTGGCCGCTCTCACGATGGGGGTGTTCTCTCTCCATGCCTACGCCGCGGACACGGTCAAGATTGCGCTGACCGGTCCCTTCACCGGCGGATCGGCGCCCATGGGCGTGTCCATGCGCGACGGTGCCAAACTGGCGATCGACGAAATCAATCGTGCCGGCGGCATCCAGGTCGGCGGTCAGAAGATGAAGATCGAGGTGATCGAGCGCGACGACGAGGCGAAGAACGAACGCGGCGCGCTGATCGCGCAGGAACTCGCCTCGATGAACGATCTCGCGGGCGTGATCGGCACCGTCAACACCGGCGTCGTGCTGGCCGGCGACAAGTACTTCCAGGAAAAGGGCATCACCAAGATCATCACGCCGGCGGCCGGCTCGGCGTCGATGACGCAGTGGAGCAAGGCGGGCGTGAAGGACCTCTCGATCTTCCGCTTCTCTGCCGACGACGGTATCCAGGCCTCGATGGTCGTCGAGGAGGCCATCAACCGCAAGCTCAAGAAGGTGGCGATCATCCACGACTCGACCAACTACGGCGTCTCCGGCCGCGACGACCTGCTGAACCAGATCAAGCTGCAGGGCAACAAGCTGCAGGTGGTGGCGACCGAGAAGTTCAACATCGGCGACAAGGACATGACCGCCCAGCTGCTGAAGTCCAAGGTCGCGGGCGCGCAGGGCATCCTGATCTGGGGCATCGGCCCCGAAATGGCCGCCGTCTCCAACGGCATGGCCAAGCTCGGCATGAAGATGCCGCTGATCGGCGGCTGGACGCTCTCGATGTCGAACTACATCGACAATGCCGGCAAGAACGGCAACGGCACGCTGATGCCGCAGACCTTCATCGAGGATCCCATCACGCCCAAGGCCAGGAGCTTCATCGACAGCTACCACAAGGCCTACGGCGTGACCCGGATCCCCTCGCCGATGTCGGCCGCCCAGGGCTACGATGCCGTGTACGTCTTCGCCGCCGCGGTCAAGCAGGCGAAGAGCACCGACACCCACAAGATCAAGGAGGCCCTCGAGGATCTCAAGGAGCCGGTGAAAGGCGTCATCGCGACCTGGAAGCACCCCTACGCCAAGTGGGATCCGGCCAACGAGCAGACGCATGAAGCCTTCCGCCGTGCGCAGGTCGTGATGGGGATGGTGCAGGACGGCCGCGTGGTGTTTGCCAACCAGGCCGACCGGCTGCGTCTGATGAAGAACGCAGGCAAGTAACTAGGCAGTGGGGAGGGCGAGCCCTCCCCCTTTACATTTCAGCCTGGGCAAACGCGCCATGTACACCCTATTGATTGTCCAGATGGCCGTCAGCGGTGCGCTGATGGGCCTCGTCTACGCGCTCATCGCGTACGGCTTCCAGCTCACCTTCGCCACCAGCAAAAGCATCAACTTCGGCCAGGGCGAACTCGTGATGCTGTCGGCGTTCTTCAGCCTGACCCTGATCGATGTCGGGCTGCCCTACTGGCTGGTCGTGCCGGGCGGCATGCTGTTCGGCGTCGCGCTGGGGCTGTTCGTCGAGCGTGCCGGCGTGCGCCTCGCGCTGGAGCAGAAGAGCGAAGGCTGGATTCTGCTCACCATCATTCTCGGGCTGCTGGGCTTCTCCGCGGCCGAAAACATCTGGGGCCGGGACGACCGCCCCTTCCCCACCCCGATCCCCTCCGATCCGCTGCACTTCTTCGGCATCGACGTGACCCCGCTCGAACTGTCGGTCGCGATCGGCGTGCTGACGGTGATGAGCCTGGTGGAGCTGTTCAAGCGCAAGACCCTGCTGGGCAAGGCCTTCGAGGCGGTCTCCGCGGACCGCGACGCCGCCCAGCTGATGGGCATCTCGGCCACCCGCACGATCCAGCTGTCCTACGGCCTGTCGGGCCTGGTCGCGGCGCTGGCCGGCATCCTGGTCGCGCCGATCACGACGGTGGGCCCGACGATGGCGTCGGCGCTGATTCTCAAGGCCTTCTCGGTGGCCGTCGTCGCGGGCCTCGACTCGGGGTTCGGGATCGTGCTGATCGGCCTGTTCCTCGGCGCGCTGGAGAGCCTCACCAGCTTCTATCTCGGCAGCGGCTGGCGCGAAGCGCCGGGCCTCATCCTGCTCATTCTCGCTTTGGCGGTGCGTCCCAACGGGGTGTTCGGCAAGGCCAGCATCCGAAAGGTGTGACCGACATGTGGAAACGCATGCTACTGATTCGCGGCGCCGAGCTGGCGGTACTGGCCGCGCTCGCCGCGATCCCGCTGCTGGTGGACAACAGCTATGTGCTGGGCCTGCTGACGCTGCTGGCGATCTACGGCATCCTGCTGATCGGCCTCGACGTCACCGTGGGCTACCTCGGGCAGGTGAACCTGGCCCAGGCCGCGTTCCTCGGCCTCGGCGCCTACGCGGCGGCACTCGGCGTCGCCCATTTCGAACTGGGCATGCTGCCGGCGCTGGGCCTCGCCCTCGTGGTCGGCTGGTTCTTCGGCACCCTGCTCGCGTTCCCGGCGCTGCGGCTGGAAGGTCCGCAGTTCGCGCTGGCGACCTTGAGCTTCTCCGCCCTCAGCGCGACCACGCTGAACGAATGGGAAAGCCTGACCGCCGGCGCGCAAGGACTGCAGGTCAGCCGCCCGCCGGTGCTCGGCATCGAACTCGACGCGCCGGGCTTCTTCTGGCTGTGCCTCGTGTTGCTGGCCCTGGTCTGGCTCGGCATGCGCAACCTGCTGTCCTCGCAGTGGGGGCGCGCGTTCGAGGCGCTGCGCGACAGCCCGATCGCCACCGACGCCATGGGCATCGGCACCTATCGCCACAAGGTCGCGGGCTTCGCGCTGGCGTCGGCGCTGGGCGGCCTGGCAGGCGGGCTGTATGCCTTCAACTTCCAGTATCTCCAGCCGCAGAGCTTCGGCTGGGACCTGATGGTGATCCTGCTGCTCGGCGTCGTGCTCGGCGGGCGCAAGAGCCTGTGGGGCGCACTCGTGGGCGCCGCGCTGATCGCCCTGCTGCCGAACCTGCTGTCCAGTCGCGGACTGTTCGAGACGATTTCCGCCGTCGGTCTCGTCATCGCCGTCGCCGCGGGAACGCGCGGCCTGCTGAAGAAGACCGCCCGGCCCTTCCAGGCGCTGGCGCCCATCGTCGCGATGGCCATCCTGACGGCGGGGAGCCTGATCGTCGAGAACACCGAGGATTGGCGCAAGGCGATCTTCGCCCTGATGCTGTTTGCGGTGGTGGTCGGGCTGCCGGAAGGGCTGATGGGCTTCGCCGCGCACTTCCTGGCGCAGCTCTTCCGCGTCGCACCGCCGCCGCTGCCCGCGCCGGCCCCGCTGGACGAGGTGCTGCCGAAGCAGAACGCCGACGGCAGCGCGCTGCTGGAACTGCGTGACGTCAAGCGCTACTTCGGCGGCGTCAAGGCCGTCGACGGCGTGTCGCTGACGGTCCGCGCAGGCGAGATCCATGGCCTGATCGGCCCCAACGGCTCGGGCAAGAGCACCGCCGTCAACGTGATTTCCGGCCTCTACGTGCCGACCGACGGCAAGCTGCTGCTGCGCAACAAGGCGCTCCCCGCGGGGAGCCTGTTCAAGGTGGCCCGCACGGGCGTGGCGCGCACCTTCCAGAACCTCCAGCTGTTCAGCGAACTGACCACGCTGGACAACGTCATGGTGGCGCTCAAGGGCCAATACCGCGCGCCCCTGCCGCTGGTGCTGCTGGGTTTCGCGCACGGCGAGGAACGCCGCGCGCAGGCGGTCGCGCTCGCCCTGCTCCAACTCGTCGGCCTGCAGGACCAGGCGCGCACCCGGGCCAAGGACCTGACCTACGGCGACCAGCGCTTCCTGGAAATCGCCCGCGCGCTTGCGCGCCGCCCCGACCTGCTGATCCTCGACGAGCCCGCCGCCGGCCTCGCGCACCCGGACGTCAACCGGCTGGTCGAAATCATCAAGCGCATCCACGAGCGCGGCGTCAGCATCATCCTGATCGAGCACCACATGGACGTGATCAGCGAACTGTGCAGCGTCGTCACGGTGCTGGACGGCGGCAGGATCATCGCCGCCGGCACGGCGGATCAGGTCAAGCGCGACCCCAAGGTGATCGAAGCGTATCTGGGCATGGCCGACGATTCGGCGGGCGCCGCGGCACCCGTCCAGGCCGGTTAAGGGAAGGATGAAGCGGTGCTGACGGTCGACAATCTGCACGCGGGATACGGCACGAGCGAAGTGCTCGTCGGCGTCTCCCTGGAAGTGAAGGCGGGCTCGGTGGTGGCCCTGATCGGTGCGAACGGCGCCGGCAAGACCACCACGATGCGCGCCATTTCGGGCATGCTGAAGCCCAGCCGCGGCCAGGTCTTGCTGGACGGCAAGCCGGTCCAGGAATACGACGCCTCGCGCATCGCGCGCCTCGGGCTCGCGCATTCGCCGGAAGGACGCAAGGTGTTCGGCCCCCTGACGGTGGAGGACAACCTGCTGCTCGGCGCCTACAGCCGCCTGCCGCGCTTCTTCGGCTTCCGCGGGCGCGCCGCCGGCGATCTCAAGGGCGTCTACGAACTGTTTCCCCGCCTCGAGGAGCGGCGCCTGCAGGCTGCCGGCACCCTGTCGGGCGGCGAACAGCAGATGCTGGCCATCGGCCGCGCGCTGATGTCGAAGCCCAAGGTCATGCTGCTGGACGAGCCCTCGATGGGCCTCGCGCCCATCATCGTGCAGGAGGTCTTCCACACCATCCGCCGCCTCAAGGAGGCGGGCATCACCCTGCTACTGGTGGAGCAGTTCGCCAAGAGCGCCCTCGAAGTCGCGGATTACGCCTACGTCATGGATCGCGGCCGCATCGCCATCGAAGGCACGCCAGCCGAACTGCACCGGGACGAACGGGTGCTCGCCGCCTACCTGGGCTGAGCGCCCGGCCAGCGCGGCCTGCCGCCTGATGGATCTCCCACACATACTGCTGCTCGCGGGCGCGGGCGTGCTCGGCGGCGCCGCGAATGCCATCGCCGGCGGCGGCACCTTTTTCACCTTCCCCGCGCTGCTGGCGGTCGGCGTGCCGCCGGTCGCCGCGAACGCCTCCAACTCCCTTGCCATCTGGCCCGGCCACGCCCTGGCGCTGTTCAGCTATGGCGAGGAGCTCGGGCGCCATCGCGCCAACCTGCCGCGCCTGATGGCCGCGGCGGTGGCGGGCGGCGCGACCGGCGGCTGGCTGATGGTCCACAGCAGCGACCGCTATTTCATGCAGGCCGTTCCGTGGCTGCTGCTGTTCGCCACGCTCGCCTTCGCCTTCAAGGACGCGATGCTGTCATGGAGCCGCCGGCGCTTCGCCGCATCGCACGGGCGCGCAGGCATGCCCGCCGTGCTGCTCACCTTCGTGCTCGGCGTCTACGGCGGCTACTTCAACGCCGGCCTCGGCATCATGCTGCTGGCCACGCTGACGCTGGCCGGCATCGACGACATCCATGAACTGAACGGCGTGAAGAATCTCCTCGCCACCGGCATCACCACGGTGTCGCTGTTCCTGCTGGTGGCCAGCGGCGTCATCGCCTGGGGCCCGGCGCTGGCCACGCTGGCCGGTGCGGTGATCGGCGGCCTTCTGGGCGGGCGCCTGGCACGCCGGATTCCGAAGCGCTGGCTGGAAGGCGTCGTGATCGGCCTCGGCGGGCTCCTCACCGCGGTCTACGCGTTCAAGGTCTATGGCTGACGCACGCGCCCGGCGGTCGCGGCGCAAGACCGTCGGTTTCCTTTACACACAGCGCCCGGCCGGAAATATTTGTTCATCCATATCAGAAGGTTGCAATCATGGAACAGGGATTGCTTGAGCCCTTCCAGGCCCTTGGCGACTCGCATCGACCGAGGCCTGCGTAGAACCCACCCCGCGGAGGTTGTCATGCGTACCCTGCTCAGCGTCACCCTGCTTTCCCTGGTCGCCACCCCGTCCTTTGCCATTGCCGTCGATGCCGTCAGCGTTCCCGAACCCGGCATCCTGGGGCTGATCGGCATCGGCGCGGCCGCCCTGCTGGTCGGCCGCCGCAAGAAATAAACCCGCCTGTTCGCCCCTCGAGCAATCGAGCGCGATGTCTGGCGCCCCGCCCTCGCCATGGCGGGGTGGCTTGCATGTGGCGCTCGCCTTGCCTCATGCGTTGAGCTGAGGCCGGGGGCCGCGGCTCCCGTTCTGGCGCAGCGTCGCCCTAAGCCGGCGGTTCAGGAGCACCGGGCCTCGCCGCGATGGCAGACGGTCGCCATCGCGCTCGCCCTGCTCATTCCTGGAACGCAGGTCAGGGCTCAGACACCCTCCTACGCAAATTTGATTCTTCCGGCCGTCGGCCAGTGGCTGTCGACCCAGAGACCCGACGGGTTTCTGCCCTACGGCTACGACTTTCTGGCAAACGAGGCGCGCGAACCGGACACGCTATCGGCCGCCAACCTCACCCGCCAGGCGGCTACGGCAGCGGCACTGGCGGACTACTTCGCGCTCACCAAAGATCCCCGGGCCCGCCCCGCCATTCAGCGATTCTTGCGGGCTTTCGGCCGCCACGCCCTGCCGATCGGCAAGAGTCGCGGACAGGTGCTTCTGGAAGCCACACGCATCCTGTCCCTGCCGGTGGGACGCTACAAGCTGCGGGCGGCGCTGGCGCGCCTCGGCCTCCTGTATGAAACGAAGGGGCCGGGCGCGATTCCGGCGCCGGGCGCGGACTACGGCAAGGCATACGCGGGTGCCGCCGCCCTCGCGCTGCTGACCGAACTGCGCTACACGCAGGCCAGCCGGGACAACCAGTTCGCGCCGCTGCGGCAAGCCTGGCTGCAAGGCCTGATTGCGCTCCGGATTCCCGGCGACGGCTTCCGCCAGTTTCCGACATCGATCGATACCAACGCCTACATGGACGGACAGGGCTGGCTGGCCCTTGCGCAGTATCACCACAGCTTTCCGAACGACCACGGCGTGACTGCGCTGCTGGCCGATCTCGACATGGCGCTGATGCGCAAGTACGGGACGGCGTTCCGCGCCGAGTTCTACCACTGGGGAACGATGGCCGCGGCCGCGCGCTACGCCGACACCCGCGACCCCCGGCTGCTCGCATTCATCGAGCAGCAGACGCGGACGTTCCTCAGCCGCGTCGCCGGTCGGCCGAGCGCCGACAACACCTGTGCGTCCGTCGAGGGCGTCGCCGACGCGCTGGGCGCGCTGCAGCGCGCGCGCGAGGATCACGGCGCGCTCGCACAAAAGGCCATGGAATGGGTCATGATCGAGATGCACAAGAACACGGCGCTCCAGATCCAGCCGGGCCAGGGCGAACTGGTGTTTGCTGGCGCGCGGATCATCGCGCCCCGGATGGCCGCCTACGCCGGCGCCTTCCGCAGCGGCGTCTACGCCGCCGACACCCAGATCGACCTCACCGCGCATTGCGTGTCGGCGATGGTGAAGCTGCGTCGCAACGGCCTTGTCCCCCGGCGGACGGACGGCGTCCGGTGAACCGCGCGCGGCGACTTTCTCAGTACTGCACGACGACCGGATCGAGGCTGCGCCACAGGTACCAGGTCGCAACGGTGCGCCAGGGCGCATGGCGCGCCCCATGCTGCCGCAGCAACGTGGGCGTCGGGCGCTCCCCCTTCAGGTAGTGCAGCGCGACCGCCTTCTGCAGGCCGATGTCGTCGACCGGCCACACGTCCGGCCGGCGCAGGTTGAAGATCAGGAACATCTCCGCGGTCCAGCGGCCGACGCCGCGCACGTCGACCAGCGCCCGGATGACGTCCTCGTCGTCCATCGTCTTCCAGCGCTCCGGGTCGAGGCGGCGATCGGCGAAATGCCCGGCGAGATCGACCAGGTACTCGGCCTTGCGGCGCGACAGGCCGCCTGCCGCAAGATTCGCCGGATCGAGCGCGGCGACCCGTTCGGGCGACACGGTGCCGGCCAGGGCGGCGAAGCGCGCCCAGATGCTGTCGGCTGCCTTGACCGAGATCTGCTGGCCGACGATGGCGCGCGCCAGCGTCTGGAACGGGTCGCCGCGGTCACCGAGCACGCAGTCGGGGTAGCGCGCGATCAGCGCTGCCATCACCGGGTCGGCGGCGGCGAGTTCGGTGCAGGCGGTACGCCAGTAGGCGGGAGCGCGGGGTTTCATGGCGCATATCTTATCCGGGGTCGACGCGTAGGAAGGCGACGCGGAAGAGATTCAAACACGCCGGCGTGGCGCGATCGCGCCAATCGGGCCCTCTCCCCCGACCCCTCCCCGCTCCCCGCTCCCCGCTCCCCGCTCCCCGCTCCCCGCTCCCCGCTCCCCGCTCCCCGCTCCCCGCTCCCCGCTCCCCGCTCCCCGCTCACAGCAGAATGATGTCGTACTGCTCCTGCGGGTAAGTCGTCTCGACCTGCAGCGACACCGGTTTGCCGATGAAATCGATGAGCTGGGCGAGGCTGCCGGACTCCTCGTCGAGGAACAGGTCGATCACGCTCTGCGCGGCGACGATGCGGTATTCGCGGGCATCGAACTGGCGTGCCTCGCGCAGGATTTCCCGCAGCACGTCGTAGCAGACGGTCTGGGCGGTCTTGATCTCGCCGCGCCCGGCGCAGGTGGGGCACGGCTCGCACAGCACGTGCGCGAGCGACTCCCGCGTCCGCTTGCGCGTCATCTCGACCAGGCCCAGCGCCGAGAAGCCGGAGACGGTGGTGCGGGTCGGATCGCGCGCCAGCGCCTTCCTCAACTCCATGAGCACCGCTTCCTGGTGCTCGGGATTGTCCATGTCGATGAAGTCGATGATGATGATGCCGCCGAGGTTGCGCAGGCGCAGCTGGCGTGCGATGGCCTGCGCGGCCTCGAGGTTGGTCTTGAAGATGGTGTCGTCGAAGTTGCGCGCGCCGACGAAGCCGCCGGTGTTGACGTCGACGGTGGTGAGCGCCTCGGTCTGGTCGATGATGAGGTAGCCGCCGGACTTGAGGTCGACGCGCCGCCCCAGCGCCTTGGCGATCTCGTCCTCGATCGCGTGCAGGTCGAACAGCGGGCGGTCGGCGCCGTAATGCTGCAGCTTGTCGAGCACGGCATGCGTGTAGTTCTGCGCGAACTCGGCCATGCGCTGGTAGGTCTCGCGCGAATCGATGAGGATGCGGCTCGTTTCGGTGTTGACGAAGTCGCGCAGCACGCGCAGCGACAGGTCGAGGTCCTGGTACATCAGACAGGGGACGACGCAGTTGCCGCGCGACTGGATGCTCTTCCACAGCCGCCGCAGGTACTCGATGTCGGCCAGCATTTCCGCATCCTCGGCGGTCTCCGCCATGGTGCGCACGATGAAGCCGCCGGTGGCATCGGCGGGCATCAGCTGGTGCAGCTTCTGGCGCAGGTGCTCGCGCTCCTCCTCGCCCTCGATCTTCTGCGAGATGCCGATGTGGGTTTCCTGCGGCAGATAGACCAGATAGCGCCCGGCAAAGCTGATCTGGGTCGACAGCCGCGCACCCTTGGTGCCGATCGGATCCTTGATCACCTGCACCATCAGCGTCTGGCCCTCGTGCAGGATCTGCTCGATCGGCCGCTCCGGGTCGCCGTTGTGGCGTTCCTCCCAGATGTCGGCGACGTGCAGGAAAGCCGCACGCTCCAGCCCGATGTCGATGAAGGCCGACTGCATTCCCGGCAGGACGCGCACCACGCGCCCCATGTAGATGTTGCTGACCAGCCCCCGGCACTTGGCCCGCTCGATATGCAGCTCCTGCACCGCGCCCAGATGCAGCACGGCGACGCGGGTTTCCTGCGGGGTGACGTTGACGAGGATTTCTTCGCTCATGGGGAAATCAGACGGCCAGTCCGAACGCTCTCAGCAACACGGCAGTGTCATATAACGGCAAGCCCATGATGCCGCTGTAGCTCCCTTCGATGTGCTCCACGAAAGCGCCGGCGCGCCCCTGGATGCCATACGCACCGGCCTTGCCGAGCTGCTCGCCCGTTTCCAGGTAGCGCCCGATGGTGGCCGCATCGAGCACGGCGAAGCGGACGCGGCTCGCCGACAATCGCTGCTCGATCCGCCCTTCGTGCTGCACGGCAACCGCGGTGAACACGTGATGCTCGCGTCCGGACAGGCGCTCGAGCATGGCCTCGGCTTCGCTGCGGTCCGCCGGCTTGCCAAGGATGTCCCCATCGATCTCGACCACCGTGTCGGCGCCGAGCACCGGAAACCGCAGCAGGCGGCGCGCGTCCACCGCCCGCCAGCCGCAGGCGGCCTTCTCGACCGCCATGCGCTGCGCGAAGTCCGGCGCCGCCTCGCCGGCGTGCGGGAGCTCGACGACATCCATGCGCCCCGGCACGGCACGCAGCGGCAGGACGTCGAATGCCACGCCGATCTGCTTCAGCAGTTCGCGACGCCGCGGCGACTGCGAGGCCAGGTAGATTCGTTTGTCGACCAGCATTTTTCTTGTCTCCCCCTCAATCCCGATGGTAGGGATGCCCCTTGATGATGCATACGGCACGATACAACTGCTCGGCCAGCATCACACGTGCCAGCGCATGCGGCAGCGTCAGCTTCGACAGCCCCATCAACCTGCCGGCACGCGCCTTGACGCCATCGTCGAGGCCGTCCGCACCGCCGATGACGAATGCCGGCGATACCCCCTCGGCCATCCAGCCGGACAGCCACGCCGCCAGCTCGCGCGTCGTCACCTGGGTGCCGCGCTCGTCGAGCACCACGGGCACGCACCCGGCCGGCAGCGCCGCCAGGATGCGCTCGGCCTCGACCTGCCGCGCCCGCGCCCCGTCCTCCCCCGCGACACGGTGCCCCGGCCTGATCTCGGCCAGCACCAGCGGCAGGTCGGGCGGCATGCGGCGCGCGTAGTCGTCGTAACCGGCCGTGATCCAGCCGGGCATCTTGTGGCCGACGGCGATCAGGTGCAGCTTCACTCAGGGCGCGGCCTTGCGCGCGCGGGCCGCGGCGCCCGCGCCCCACAGCTCTTCGAGATTGTAATGCGCGCGCACCGCCGGCAGCATCACGTGGACCACGACGTCGCCGAGATCGAGCAGCACCCAGTCGCCGCTGTCCTCGCCCTCGGTGTTGCCGACATACTCGCCCGCCTCCTTGACCTTCTCGCGCACGTTGTCGGCCAGTGCGCGGGTCTGGCGGTTGGAGTCGCCGCTGGCGATCACCATGCGCTCGAACAGCGAGGTGAGCTTGCTGGTGTCGAGCACGGTGATATCACGGCCCTTGATGTCCTCGAGCGCGGCGACGATCAGTTTGATCTTGTCTTCAATGTTCATGGCGATGCATAAAGTTGGTGTTCGTGAATATAGCCGAGCACGGCGTCGGGCAGCAGATAGCGCGCGCTGCTGCGCCCGCCGAGCGTGGCGCGGATCGCGGTGGCCGAAATGTCGAGCGGCGTCATCCGGTGCAGCCGAACCGCGCCGGCCGGGCCGACGGTGTCCCCGGTTTTCGTCAGCCGCGGCAGCACCTCGGTCTTCAGCGGCTCGGCGAGTGCGTCGGGTTGCAGCGCCCGCGCGCCCGGCCGGGTCGCGACGGCGATGTTCGACAGGCTGAAAAGCTGGCGCCATTCGTGCCAGGTCGGCAGGTCGAGAAACGCATCGGCGCCCAGCAGCAGCCAGAGCGGCTGGGCATCGCCCAGTTCGACGCGCAGGTCGCTCAGGGTATCGACGGTATAGCTCGGGCGCGAATGCGTCACTTCGCGATCATCGGCGAGGAAGCGCGGGTTGCCGGCGACCGCGCGGCGCACCATCTCCAGGCGGTGGCCGGCTGCCGTGCGCGGCGCGCCGCGGTGCGGCGGCTGCCCGGCCGGGATGAACAGCACGCGCGCGAGACCGAGCGCCTCCGCCATTTCTTCGGCCAGCCGCAGGTGACCATAGTGGATCGGGTCGAAGGTGCCCCCCAGGACGCCGACCGGCTGGTCAGCGGCAAGCGGTGAGCGGTGAGGGGAGCGCGGCTCAGCGGCGGTCTTTCCGCTCACTGTTCACTGCTCCCTGCTCACCGGTTCACCCCCGCACATGCCCGTCGCCGAGCACCACCCACTTCTGGCTGGTGAGGCCTTCCAGGCCGACCGG
Source organism: Thiobacillus sp. SCUT-2 (assembly GCF_035621355.1). Lineage (NCBI taxonomy): Bacteria > Pseudomonadati > Pseudomonadota > Betaproteobacteria > Nitrosomonadales > Thiobacillaceae > Thiobacillus > Thiobacillus sedimenti. The sequence goes on from NZ_CP141769.1 coordinate 2,598,915, forward strand.
GCCACGCGCATGGATCTTGTCGGTTGAGATGCCGATCTCGGCGCCGAGGCCATATTCGAAGCCGTCCGCGAAGCGGGTCGAGGCATTGACCATCACGCTCGCCGAATCGACCTCGCGCAGGAAGCGGCGCGCACGGCCGTAGTCCTCGGTGACGATGGCGTCGGTGTGCTGCGAACCATGGGTGTTGATGTGCTCGATCGCGGCGTCGAGCCCGTCGACGACCTTAACCGCGATGATGGGACCGAGGTACTCCTCGTACCAGTCGGCCTCGACCGCTGCCTTCAGCTTGTTTTCGGCGACGGCCGCTCCCTTGAGGATCGCCAGCGCCTCCGGGCAGCCGCGCATCTCGACGCCCTTGCCCGCGAGCATCCTGCCGATCTCGGGCAGCACCGTCGCCGCGACGGCGCGCGCGACCAGCAGCGACTCGGTCGTGTTGCAGGTGCCGTAGCGCTGCGTCTTGGCGTTCTCGACGATCTTCACCGCCTTGGCGAGGTCGGCGCGGTCGTCGACGTAGACATGGCAGTTGCCGTGCAGGTGCTTGATCACCGGCACCCGCGCCTCGCCGGTGATGCGCTCGATCAGGCCCTTGCCGCCCCGCGGCACGATGACGTCGACGTAGTCCTTCATGGTGATGAGTTCGCCCACCGCGGCGCGGTCGGTCGTCTCGACCACCTGCACCACCGCAGCCGGAAGTCCGGCAGCCTCCAGCCCCTCGCGCACGCAGGCGGCGACGGCCTGGTTGGAATGCAGCGCCTCGGAGCCGCCGCGCAGGATCGCCGCGTTGCCCGATTTCAGGCACAGGCCGGCGGCGTCCGCGGTCACGTTGGGGCGCGCCTCGTAGATGATGCCGATGACCCCGAGCGGCACGCGCATCTTGCCGACCTGGATGCCGGACGGGCGGAACTTGAGGTCGGTCATCTCGCCGATCGGGTCGGGCAGCGCGGCGATCTGCTCCAGGCCCTCGGCCATGCCCACAACGGTCTTCTCCGTGAGCTGCAGGCGATCCAGCAGTGCGCTGTCGTAGCCGGCATTGCGTGCATGCTCCATGTCGCGCGCATTGGCTTCGAGCAGCTTCGCCGCGTCGCGGCGGATCGCCGCCGCCATCGCGAGAAGCGCACGGTTCTTCTGGTTGGTTTCCGCGCGGGCGATCGCGCGCGAGGCCTCGCGCGCCTGCTTGCCCAGCGTCTGCATGTACCGTTTCACGTCCATCATCTTGTCCTGTCTGGCGGCCGCCCCGCAGCGGACGCGGCCAGCGTCATACCCACGCGCAGGAGCGTGTCCCAGGGGTCGCCCGTACGCTCCAGCCCCTTCGCCTGGCGGTCGATCAAGGCCAGGTCGGTCAATGCCGATTCGACCTGCGCGAGGCTCAGGCGTTTCAGCGCCCGCTCGATCTGCGGGCCGCGCTGCTTGTCGCGCCCCCACAGCGTGCGCATCAGGCCGGGCAGACTGTCGCCCTGCGCCAGCGCCAATTTTAGCCTGAGCAGCAGCGCCACCGCCGAGCTGACCTGCCACTGGATCGCCGGCACCGCCTCGCCGCTATCCTTGAGATCGATCACCACCTGGGCGAAGCGCGCGCCATCGCCGGCGTAGAGGGCGTCGGCCAGCGCATCGGCCTCCAGCCGGCTGACGTCGACCACGGCGTGCTCGACATCGGCCAGCGTGACGCTGCCCGATGGCAGCAGCAGCGCGAGCTTGTCGATTTCCTGCTGGGCCGCCAGCAGATTCCCTTCGACCCGGTCGGCGAGAAACTCCAGCGCCGCGCGGTCTGCGGCGAGGCCTTGCTTTGCCAGGCGGCGTTCGATCCAGCCGGGCAGCGCCGCGCGGTCGACCGGCCTGGCCTCGACCACCACGCCGGCCGCGGCCAGCGCGGCGAACCAGCGGCTCTGCATGGTCTTCCAGTCGAGTCCCGGCAGGCTGACGAGCGTCAGCGTATCGGGAGGCAGCTTGGCGGCGTAGGTCTCCAGCGCCTTGGCGCCGTCGATGCCGGGCTTGCCGGAGGGGATGCGGATCTCCGTCAGGCGACGCTCGGCGAACAGCGAGAAATTGTCGCCGCTGGCGAAGATGCCCTGCCAGTTGTAGCGGCCCTGGACCGTGAAGACGGTGCGCTCGGTGTGGCCCGCCGCGCGCGCGGCGGCGCGAATCGCATCGCCGGCCTCCTGCGCGGCGAGCGGCTCGTCGCCGACCACCAGGTACAGCGGCGCGAGGCCGCGTGCAAGCTGGTCAGGCAGGCGATCGGCAGAAACGTTCAAGGGCTGCCCGGGCGCTTGAGCGCCTGCAGGCGGCGCACGATCTGCAGCGCGGCGTTCTCTTCCATGTCGCGGTACAGCAGCTGCTCTTCCGCCGCCTTGGCGAGGATGCGCGTATCGTCGTAGGTCATGTCGCGATACAGTTCGATCAGCGCGGGCTCCGCCAGGGTCTGCCGCGCCTGTCCAAGCACCGAATAGCTCAGCTTGATGCCGAGCCGGTACTCGGTGACGCGGCCCGCGCCGGAGAGCGAGAGGATGGATTTGCTCCGCTCCTCTCGGCCCAGCTTGAGCACGGCTTCGGCCTCATCGGGTCGCGGCGCGATCGCCGTCCTGTGGTTGGTCGCCAGCATCGCGCGCACCCGCTGCCCCACCGCATTGTCGTCCGGCGCATCGATGTACAGGCTCCCGAACGGGACGCCGTCGAATCGGCGCAGCTGGAAGCCGCAGCCGGCGGCGAGGAGCGCCGGAATGGCCGCCAGGAAGAGTCGTCGTTTCATAACACGATATTAACCAAACGCCCCGGCACCACCACGACTTTTTTCGGTGCCCTGCCTTCGAGATATTTCTGCGCGGCCTCGCTGGCCAACGCGGCCGCCTCGACCGCGGTCTTGTCGGCCGCGGCGGGCACGCGGATCTGGCCGCGCAGCTTGCCGTTGACCTGCAGCATCAGTTCGATCGCGTCCTGCACCAGCGCGGCCTCGTCGACCGACGGCCACGCCAGCGCCGCGCCCGGCCTGAGTTCGCCGTACAGCGTCTCGCAGATGTGCGGCACGATCGGCGCCAGCAGCGCCACCACGGCCTCCAGCACCTCCTGGCGCACGCTGCGCGCGACGGCGTCGTCACCCTCCAGCTTGCCGAGCGCGTTCATCAGTTCCATCACTGCGGCGATCGCGGTGTTGAACTGCTTGCGGCGCTCGATGTCGTCGCCGACCTTCTGGATCGTCTGGTGCAGCTGGCGCCGCAAACCCTTCGCCGCATCGTCCAGCTCGCCGCCCTCGAACGCCGCCACCGGGCCGCCCTGCACGTGCTCGTACGCGGTCTTCCACAGCCGCTTGAGGAAGCGATGCGCGCCCTCGACGCCGGCATCCGACCATTCCAGGCTCTGCTCGGGCGGCGCAGCGAACATGGTGAAGAGGCGCGCGGTGTCGGCACCGTACGCATCGATCAGGGCCTGCGGATCGACGCCGTTGTTCTTGGACTTGGACATCTTCTCGGTGCCGCCGACGATCACCGGCTGGCCGTCGGATTTCAGCATCGCCGCACCGTCGCGCAGCTCGACGTCGGCCGGGTTGAACCAGGTCTTCTTGCCGTCGGCCGCCTCGCGGTAATAGGTGTCGGCGATCACCATGCCCTGGGTCAGCAGATTGGCGAAAGGCTCGTCGCTGGAGACCAGCCCCTCGTCGCGCATCAGCTTGTGGAAGAAGCGCGCGTACAGGAGATGGAGGATCGCGTGCTCGATGCCGCCGATGTACTGGTCGACCGGCAGCCACCGGTCGGCGCGCTGATCCAGCATGCCGCCGGCGAAATCCGGGCAGGCGTAGCGCGCGTAGTACCAGGACGACTCGACGAAGGTGTCCATGGTGTCGGTCTCGCGGCGCGCCGGTGCGCCGCACTTCGGGCACGTGCAATTCACGAAGTCGGCACGCTTGTTGAGCGGATTGCCGGAGCCGTCGGGCACGACGTCCTCAGGCAGCACGACCGGCAATTGATCGGCGGGCACCGGCACGTCGCCGCAGCTGTCGCAGTGAATGATCGGAATCGGGCAGCCCCAGTAGCGCTGCCGCGAGATGCCCCAGTCGCGCAGACGGAACTGGGTCTTCTTTTCCCCAAGCCCCTTGGCGGCGAGGTCGGCGGCGATGGCGTCGACCGCGGCTTCGTAGCCGAGGCCGTCGTACTTGCCGGAATTCACGCAGCGGCCGCGCGTCTTGTCGCCGTACCATTCAGCCCAGGTGTCGAGCGAGAAGGTCTCGCCTTCAACCCCGATCACCTGCTTGATCGGCAGGCCGTATTTCTGCGCGAAGCCGAAGTCGCGTTCGTCGTGCGCCGGCACCGCCATCACCGCACCCTCACCGTAGCTCATCAGCACGTAGTTGCCGACCCACACCGGGACTTCTTCGCCGGTCAACGGATGGATTACCTGGAGGCCGGTGCCCATGCCCTTCTTTTCCATCGTCGCCATGTCGGCCTCCGCGACCGAGCCCTGTTTGCATTCGGCGATGAACGCGGCGAGTTCCGGGTTGTCTTCCGCCGCGCGCGCAGCGAGCGGATGCTCGGCGGCCACGGCGACGAAGGTCACGCCCATCAGGGTGTCGGCGCGGGTGGTGAACACCCACAGCAGCTCATCGCTGCCCGGAACCTTGAACGCCAGACGCACGCCGGTGCTCTTGCCGATCCAGTTGGTCTGCATGGTCTTCACGCGCTCCGGCCAGCCCGGCAGGGTGTCGAGACCGGACAGCAATTCGTCGGCGTACTGCGTGATGCGGAAGAAGTACATCGGGATGTCGCGCTTCTCGACCAGCGCACCGGAGCGCCAGCCACGGCCGTCGATGACCTGCTCGTTGGCCAGAACCGTCTGGTCGACCGGGTCCCAGTTGACGGTGGCCATCTTCTTGTAGATCACGCCCTTCTCGAACAGGCGGGTGAACAGCCACTGCTCCCAGCGGTAGTAGTCTGGCTTGCAGGTGGCGAGCTCGCGCGACCAGTCGATCGCGAAGCCGAGCGACTGCAGCTGCGTGCGCATGTGGTCGATGTTGGCGTAGGTCCATTGCGCGGGTGGCACGCCGTTGGCGATGGCGGCGTTCTCCGCCGGCAGGCCGAAGGCGTCCCAGCCCATCGGCTGCATCACGTTGAAGCCGCGCATGGCGTGGTAGCGCGCCAGCACGTCGCCGATGGTGTAGTTGCGCACGTGGCCCATGTGCAGTTTGCCCGACGGGTAGGGGAACATCGACAGGCAGTAGTACTTCGGGCGCTCCGAATCGTCGCTCGCGCGATGGGCCTGACCGGCCGACCATTTCTGCTGGACGGCGCGTTCGATATCCGCGGGGAGGTATTTTTCTTGCATTGCAGCAACCGCTTAGAATCAAGGCGGCCGATTATACCGCCCGCGCCCGGGCGCCTGCCGGGAGGCCGGGCGGGTGAGGCGGCCGACCGTTTTCCCCCGCCACAAGGAGACATCATGAAACGTCTGCTGCCGCTCGTCCTCTTTGCCGCCAGCCTGCCCGCCCACGCCGCGCCGCCCGACCTGATTCCGGTCCGGCAGATCGGCCTCGAACTCGCGCGCGACATCGCGATGGCCGCGGTCGAGGCCTGCCGCCACGACGGCTACAACGTCTCCGCCGTGGTGCTCGATCGCGCCGGCAACGTGCAGGCCGCGCTGCGCGACACCCTGGCCACCCGCCATACGCTCGAGATCGCCGAGCGCAAGGCCGGCATGAGCGTCATGTCGGGCATCGACTCGGGCGAATTCCGTGCCGCGCGCGCCGACATCCGCCCCGAACTCAACCACATCGACGGGCTCATCGTGATGGACGGCGGCCTGCCGATCCGCGCCGCCGGCAGCCTGATCGGCGCCGTCGGCGTCTCGGGCGCGCCCGGCGGCGACAAGGACCGCGCCTGCGCCGCCGCCGCGCTGAAGCAGGTCGAGGAAAGGCTCGAGTTCGCGATGTAAGCGTCCACTCCCCAAGGCCGCCGCGCCGTAAAGGACGCCCCGCCAGTCGGCGCGCAGGGGACGGACGCCCGCCGCATCCGGCGCTCCCCTACCACGCCCCCCCCCTTGCGGGTAAAATGCGGCGGTTTCGCTTTCGTTTCCAGTCATCCTTCAGGGAGTCCCAGCATGTCCAAGAAGCACCCCGTCATCGCGGTCACGGGCTCGTCCGGCGCCGGCACCACCACGGTCAAGCGCGCCTTCGAGCACATCTTCTTCCGCGAAAAGATCAACGCCGCCGTGATCGAGGGCGACAGCTTCCACAGCCTGTCGCGCGTCGAGTTCAAGGAGGCGGTGAAGAAGGCCGAAGCCGAAGGCAATTTCTCGTTCAGCCACTTCGGCCCGCAGGCCAACCATTTCGACAAGCTGGCCGAACTGTTCAAGACCTACGGCGAGACCGGCGGCGGCAAGAAGCGCTACTACATCCACAGCGACGAGGAAGCCGAGCACCACAACAAGCGCCTCAACACCAGCCTCAACCCGGGCGAGTTCACCCCCTGGGAAGACGTGCCGGCCGGCTCCGACGTGCTCTTCTATGAAGGCCTGCACGGCCTGGTGAAGACCGACGCCGTCGACGTCGCCAAGCACGTCGACCTCGGCATCGGCGTCGTGCCCATCGTCAACCTCGAGTGGATCCAGAAGATCCACCGCGACGGCGCCGAGCGCGGCTATTCGGCCGACGTCATCGTCGACACCATCCTGCGCCGCATGCCGGACTATGTGAACTACGTCACCCCGCAGTTCTCGCGCACCGACATCAACTTCCAGCGCGTGTCGACGGTCGATACCTCCAATCCCTTCATCTCGCGTGACATTCCCACGCCGGACGAGAGCTTCATCGTGATCCGCTTCCGCGATCCGAAGGGCGTCGACTTCCCGTACCTCCTGAACATGATCTCGAACTCCTTCATGTCGCGCCCCAACACCATCGTGGTGCCCGGCGGCAAGATGGGCTTCGCCATGGAACTGATCCTGGCGCCGATCATCCAGGACATGATCGCGAAGAAGGGCAAGTAATCCGCCCCGGCCGCCAAGAAAAAACGGAGCCCGATGGCTCCGTTTTTCTTTGGCCGGCGATCTCGCGTCACACGACGGCAAACCCGACGAGCGCGATCTCGTCGCCGTCCTTCACCGGCGAGGATTTCTCGGCGAACTGCTTGTTGACCGTGACGTTGAGCTTGGGATTGCCGAGCAGCATCTTCTTCCACATCTCGCCGCGCTTCGCCAGCACGAACAGCAGGCGCTCGACGTCGGTGACGTCGGCCGGCAGGGCGATCTCGTCCGACGCCATGCCCAGCGTCTCGACCAGGTCGCCGAAGAACAGGATTTTCACCATCGCTAGCCCCTTATAATTCGTCATTGATCGCCGGATTCTACCCTCGCATGTCCACCCTGCTCGATACCCTCAACCCCGAACAGCGCGCCGCGGTGACGTTGCCGCACGAGTCCGCGCTGATCCTGGCGGGGGCAGGATCGGGCAAGACGCGCGTGCTGACCACCCGCATCGCCTGGCTGATCCAGACCGGCCAGGTGTCGCCGCACGGCATCCTCGCGGTGACCTTCACCAACAAGGCGGCCAAGGAGATGCTGACGCGCATCTCGGCGATGCTGCCCCCTTCGACATCGCTCAGGGCAGGGGCCAACCCGCGCGGCATGTGGGTCGGCACCTTCCACGGGCTGGCCAACCGGCTGCTGCGCACGCACTGGCGCGAGGCCGGCCTGCCGCAGTCGTTCCAGATCCTCGATTCGGCCGACCAGTTGTCGGCGATCAAGCGCCTGATGAAGGCGCTGAACGTCGACACCGAGAAATACGAGCCGAAGAAGCTGCAGTGGTTCATCAACGGCAACAAGGAGGCCGGACGCCGTGCGCGCGACGCCGACGCCTACGACGACTACTCGATGCGGCTGGCCGAACTCTACGAGGCCTACGACGCGCAGTGCCAGCGCGAGGGCGTGGCGGATTTTCCCGAGCTGCTGCTGCGCTCCTACGAGCTCCTGTACCGCAACGAGCCGCTGCGCCAGCACTACCAGGACCGCTTCAAGCACATCCTGATCGACGAGTTCCAGGACACCAACACGCTGCAGTATCGCTGGCTCAAGCTCTTCGCCGGCCCGCACACGGTGCTGTTCGCGGTCGGCGACGACGACCAGTCGATCTACGCCTTCCGCGGCGCCAACACAGCCAACATGGCCGAGTTCGAGCGCGAATTCGCCCATGGCAACGTGATCAAGCTGGAGCAGAACTACCGCAGCCACGGCAATATCCTGACCGCCGCCAACACGCTCATTTCCCAGAACGCGCACCGCCTCGGCAAGAACCTGTGGACCGCGGAAGGCGAAGGCGAACCGATCCGCGTGTTCGAAGCCTATTCGGACCAGGACGAGGCGAGCTTCGTCGTCGACGAGGCCAAGGCGCTGAATCGCGAGGGCGTGTCGTTCTCCGACATGGCGCTACTGTACCGCTCCAACGCGCAATCCCGGGTCCTGGAGCACGCCCTGTTCTCGGCCGGCGTCGCCTACCGCGTCTACGGTGGCCTGCGCTTCTTCGAGCGCCAGGAGATCAAGCACGCGCTCGCCTACCTGCGCCTGATGACGCACCCGGAGGACGACGGCGCCTTCCTGCGCGTGGTGAACTTCCCTGCACGCGGCATCGGCGCGCGCACCCTCGAGCAGCTCGCCGACACGGCCGCGCGTTCCGGATCGAGCCTGTGGCAGGCGGCCTGCACGGGCAGTGGCAAGGTCGCCGGCTTCGCCAAGCTGATCGAGGACATCAAGCAGGCGACCACCGGCCTCACGCTCGCCGAGACGATCGACCACGCGATCGAGGCCTCCGGCCTGGCCGACTATTACCGCGCGGACAAGGACGGCGCCGACCGCCTGGAGAACCTCAACGAACTCGTCAACGCGGCGACGCTGTTCTCGGAGGAATCGGAAGACAACACGCTGGATGCCTTCCTGGCGCATGCCGCGCTGGAAGCCGGCGAGCACCAGGCCGGTGCCGGCCAGGACGCGCTGCAGCTGATGACCGTGCACGCCGCCAAAGGCCTCGAATTCCACACCGTGTTCATCACCGGGCTGGAGGAAAGCCTGTTTCCGCACGAGCAGAGCGCGCACGAGGAGAACGGACTGGAGGAAGAACGCCGCCTGATGTACGTGGCGATCACGCGCGCGCGGCGCCGCCTGTACCTGACCCACGCGCAGTCGCGCATGCTGCATGGCCAGGTGCGCTACGGCATCCCGTCGCGCTTCCTCGCGGAACTGCCGGAGCAGGTGCTGCTGCACCTCAACCGCCGCGCCGAGCCGAGCTACCGTTCGGTCAGCGAACCGGCGCCGCGCGCAACACCTGCGAACGACACCGGCTACCGCGTCGGGCAGAGCGTCGCCCACGCCAAGTTCGGCACCGGCATCATCATCGATTTCGAAGGGCGCGGCGCCGACGCGCGGGTGCAGGTGAAATTCCGCGACGCCGGCACCAAGTGGCTGGCGCTCGCCTACGCCAAGCTGTCGCCGGCCTGATCCGGCGCCGGCACCTCGTCCGACCACACCGCGAAGATCGCCTGGTATGACGCGTACAGCGAGCCGAACAGGACCGGCATCGCCACCAGCAGACCCAGCAGCAGCGGCACCAGTGCGGCGACGAGCAGGAGCAGGCCGAGCGCGATGCTGTTGGTCAGCATCGGCGCCCAGTTCCTGGCGACCGCCTTCAGGCTCACGCCCAGCGCCGTGGCGGGCCGCGCGCCGCCGAACAGGACGAGCGCCGGCGCAAACCAGGTCGCCATCAGGAGCGGCGTGAGCAGGGCCAGGCCGGTGAGTAGTGCCGGCGTGGCCTGGTTCATCATGGCCTGCATTTCCGCCTGGCTTGCCTCGCCGCCCCGGGCGGCGGCCATGACCGCCTGGGGGTCGAATCCCATCGCGAGCATGATCCGGCTGATGACCAGCATGCCCAGCAGCTGCACCGCACCGAGCGTCATCAGCGGAATGATCGGCCCGCGTACCCCCGCCAGGAAATCCGGCAGTTCGAGCTCGCGCCCCTCGTCGAGCGCCCGGTAGGCCGCCATGAAGCCCGCCACCATCAGCGGCGAGGCCAGCTCGGACAGCGAATCGCCGACCATCGGGACCAGGCCGAGTGCCATCACGACGCCGAACAGCAGGCCGAAGGCGGCGGACAGCAGCAGCGGATTCTTGCGGTAGAGGCGAAAACCGGTCGCGACCCAGCGGAAGCCCTGGCTTGCCGCGACCTTGCGGGGAATGTCTTGGTTGGAAGGCGTGTTCATGCGGGCGATTCTAACCGACGCGCACGCCAGCATTCAGGGTAGCCGGCTTACCATTCCTTGATCACCCACATCGGCGGCCGCATGCCCGAGTCGAGGCTGTCCTGGCGGGCGAACTGGCCGTCGCCCTTCTGGTCTATGAGGTAGTAGGGCTTGCCGACCTTGGGAATGACCTTGAGCATGTAGAGCTTGCCGTTGGCGCGATATTCGACGACGCGCCCCTGCCCGCTCGGCTTGATGGTCACGGCCGGCGCGTCACCCGGCCCCGGCGGGCCGTCCGGGACGGGGGCCAGTCCGGCCGGACGCTCCGAGGGGCCGGCGGCGACGGCCGCACCGCAGAGCAGCAGGGTCAACAACAGGGCGGGATAGCGCATGACGGGCTCCAGAATGCGAATGGTGCTAGCTTAAACGAGGAAGGCGCCGGCCGCTTACAGGCTGAACTGGATTTCGCGCTCGGCCGGCGAGGGAACGAATCCTCGTTTCTCGTAATGGCTGAAGATCGCATCGACGACCTCGGTGGGGTCGTCGATGATGTGCATCAGCTCGACATCCTCGGGCGCGATCATGCCCTCCTCGACGAGCCGCCCCCGGACCCAGTCCGCCAGCCCCGCCCAGAATTTCGACCCGACGAGGATGATCGGAATGCGCGCGATCTTGCCCGTCTGCACTAGCGTAAGCGCCTCGGTCAGCTCGTCGAGCGTGCCGAAGCCGCCCGGCATGACGACGTAGGCGGCGGCGAACTTGACGAACATGACCTTGCGCGCGAAGAAGTGCTGGAAGGTCTGGCTGATGTCCTGGTAGGTATTGGCACTTTGCTCGTGCGGCAACTGGATGTTGAGGCCGATGCTGGGCGACTTGCCGAAATACGCGCCCTTGTTGGCGGCTTCCATGATGCCGGGGCCGCCGCCAGAGATGACCGAGAAACCCGCGTCGGAGAGCTTGCGCGCGATGTCCTCGGTGAGCATGTAGTAGGCATGGTCGGGGGGCGTGCGCGCACTGCCGAAGATCGAGACCGCCGGACGGATCGACGCGAGGCGCTCCGTCGCCTCGACGAACTCTGCCATAATCCCCAGCATCCGCCACGACTCGCGCGCCGAGTAATTGATCTCGGCGGTACGTCCCGGATCGGCGATGGCGGGCAATTTATCCAAGTGCATTTTCGAGCGCCTCGTGAACGAATCTAATGTAAGCCAGCCCGGCAGGGTGCTGCTGCTGGTGGACGGCTCGTCCTATCTGTATCGCGCCTTTCACGCGCTCCCCGACCTGCGCAACTCGGCGGGCGAGCCGACCAGTGCGATCAAGGGCGTACTCTCGATGCTGCACCGGCTGCGCAAGGACTACGCGGCGGATTATATCGCCTGCGTGTTCGACGCGAAGGGCAAGACCTTCCGCGACGAACTCTATCCTGCGTACAAGGAACACCGGCCGCCGATGCCGGACGATCTCGCCCGCCAGATCGAGCCCCTGCATGCGGCGATCCGTGCCGAAGGCTGGCCGCTCGTCATCGTCGACGGCGTCGAGGCGGACGACGTCATCGGTACGCTGGTGCGCCATGCGACCCGGCGCAATGTGCGCAGCATCGTGTCGACCGGCGACAAGGACATGGCGCAGCTGGTGGACGGCCACGTCACGCTGGTCAACACGATGAGCCAGGAGATCCTCGACGCGGCCGGCGTCGCCGCCAAGTTCGGGGTGCCACCCGAGCGCATCGTCGACTACCTCACGCTGGTCGGCGATGCCGTCGACAACGTCCCCGGCGTCGCCAAGTGCGGCCCGAAGACCGCCGCCAAATGGCTTGCCGAATATGGTTCGCTCGACACCCTGATGGCACGTGCCAGCGAGATAAAGGGCGTGGTCGGCGACAACCTGCGCGCCGCGCGGGACTGGCTGCCTCAGGCACGCGTGCTGGTCACCATCAAGACCGACGTCGACCTGCCCTTCGATTTCGACGACCTCGTGCTGAAGCCGCGCGACACCGATGCGCTGCGCAGCCTGTTCGAGCGCTACGAATTCCGCACCTGGCTGCGCGAGCTCGATGCCGCCGGCAGCCCGGCGCCGGACGCCCCGGAAGAGGATGCGAGCGGCGCGCATCGCCATCGCTACGAGACGATCCTCAGCGAATCGCAGCTCGACGCCTGGATCGCCAAACTTCAGGCGGCGCCGGCATTCGCGCTCGACACCGAGACCACCAGCCTCAACGCGATGCAGGCCGAACTGGTCGGCATCTCCTTCGCCACGTCCCACGGCGAGGCCGCCTACCTGCCGCTGGCCCACCATTACGCCGGCGCCCCGCAGCAGCTCGACCGCGATGCCGCGCTGGCGAAGCTGAAGCCGCTGCTGGAGGCGGGCGCGGCCCGGATCGTCGGCCAGCACCTGAAGTACGACCGGCATGTCTTCGCCAACTACGGCATCCGACTCGGCGGCGTCGTCGACGACACCCTGCTGCAGTCCTACGTGCTCGAGGCACACCAGCCACACGAACTGGGCAACCTCGCATCCCGCCACCTCGGCCTCGCGACGATCAGCTACGACGACGTCACCGGCAAGGGTGCATCCCGCATCGGCTTCGAGCAGGTGGCGATCGAGCGCGCCAGCGAGTACGCGGCGGAAGATGCCGACGTCACGCTCAGGGTGCGCGATGCAATGGCGCCGCGCATAGACGCCTCGGACAAGCTGACCTTCGTCTACCGCGAGATCGAACTGCCGGTCGCGGACATCCTGTTCCGCATGGAGCGCGCCGGTGTGCTGCTCGACCGCACGCTGCTCGCCACGCAGAGCGGCGAGCTTGGCCGCAAGATGCTGGAGCTGGAACAGCGCGCCTACCAGGAGGCGGGACAGCCGTTCAACATGAGTTCGCCCAAGCAGATCGGCGACATTCTCTTTACGCAAAAGGGACTGCCGGTCGTCAAGAAGACGCCCAGCGGCGCGCCGTCCACCGACGAGGAAACGCTGGAACAGCTCGCGCTCGACCATCCGATCGCGCGGGCGATCCTCGACTACCGGGGTCTCGCCAAGCTGAAGTCGACCTACACCGACAAGCTGCCGCAGATGGTCGACGCGCGCACCGGCCGCGTCCACACCAGCTATTCGCAGGCGACCGCGGTGACCGGCCGGCTGGCGAGCGCGGACCCCAACCTGCAGAACATTCCGGCGCGCACCGCCGAGGGGCGCCGCATCCGCGAGGCCTTCATCGCGCCGCCCGGGCACGTGCTGCTCTCCGCCGACTATTCGCAGATCGAGTTGCGGATCATGGCGCACCTGTCCGGCGACGCCGGCCTCCTGAAGGCCTTCGCCGAGGACCGCGACATCCACACGGCCACCGCCGCCGAGGTGTTCGGCGTCGGCCTCGACGCAGTCAGCGCCGACCAGCGGCGCATGGCCAAGGTGATCAACTTCGGGCTGATCTACGGCATGTCGGCGTTCGGCCTGGCGAGCCAGCTCAACCTCGAGCGCGCCGCCGCGCAGGCCTACATCGACCGCTACTTCGCGCGCTACCCCGGTGTCGCCGACTACATGCAGCGCACCCGCGACGCGGCGCGCCGCCAGGGCTACGTCGAGACCGTGTTCGGCCGCCGCCTGTATCTGCCGGAGATCAACGCGAAAAACCCGGCGCGCCGCCAGGGAGCCGAGCGGGCGGCGATCAACGCACCCATGCAGGGCACGGCCGCGGATCTGATCAAGCTGGCGATGATCGCCGTGCAGCGCTGGCTCGACGAGGAAAAGCTGGGCAGCCGACTGCTGCTGCAGGTGCACGACGAACTGGTGCTGGAAGTGCCGGAGCACGAGCTCGACCGCGTGCGCGCAGAACTGCCGGCCCACATGTGCAACGTCGCCGAACTCAAGGTGCCGCTGCGTGTCGGCCTCGGGGCGGGCCGCAACTGGGAAGCGGCCCACTGACCGCGGCGCACCCGTAACAAGAAGGGCAACCCGCCGCCCGGACTGCCCTGTCGGCGCCGGACGCGGCGCCCTATTTCTTCAGGCTGTCGCGGATTTCGCGCAGCAGCACGATGTCTTCGGGCGGGGCGGCCGGCGCAGCGGGCGGCGGCGCCTTCTTCAGTCGGTTGAGCTGCTTCACCAGAACGAAGACGATAAACGCGAGAATGATGAAATTCAGCAGGATGGTGAGGAAGCTGCCGTAGGCGAACACCGGCACGCCCGCTTTCTTGACTTCGGCCAGCGTCATCGCCACGCCTTCCGGAACGGCCTTGAGCGCGATGAACTTGTTGGAAAAATCGAAGCCGCCGAATATCGCCCCGACGATCGGCATGATGAGGTCGTTGACGATCGAATCGACGATCTTGCCGAACGCGGCACCGATGATGACGCCGACGGCCAGATCCATCGCGTTGCCCTTGACTGCGAACTCCTTGAACTCCGACATGAAACTCATGTTTCCTCCTTTTGCTTATGAATGAGGCGCTGCCCAATAAAATGGTAGACGCTACGCGAGCATGCCACCAGTGCCTCAAGTAATTTCTAGCCGGCTTGGTGGGGACCCGCGGCAAGGGTAAAATGCCCCCCCTTATGCGCATCGGTCCCCACACCCTCAAGAACCGCCTCGTCGTCGCCCCCATGGCCGGGGTGACCGACCGGCCGTTCCGCCAGCTTTGCAAGAAGCTGGGCGCTGGCATGGCGGTATCGGAGATGGTGACGTCGAATTCGCTGCTGTACGGCTCGGCGAAGACGGCGCGGCGCGCCAACCACGAGGGCGAGGTCGACCCGATCAGCGTGCAGATCGCCGGTGCCGATCCGAAGATGATGGCAGACGCCGCGCGCCACAACGTCGACCGCGGCGCGCAGATCATCGACATCAACATGGGCTGCCCGGCCAAGAAGGTCTGCAACGTGATGGCGGGCTCGGCGCTGCTGCAGGACGAGGCGCTGGTCGGCCGCATCCTCGACGCCGTGGTCAAGGCCGTCCCCGACGTGCCCGTCACGCTGAAGATCCGCACCGGCTGGGACCGCGAGCATCGCAACGCGCTCAGCATCCTGAAGATCGCCGAGAACGCCGGCGTGCAGGCGCTGGCGATGCACGGCCGCACCCGCGCCTGCGGCTATACCGGCGAGGCCGAGTACGACACCATCAAGGCCGTCAAGGCCGAGGCGAAGATCCCGGTAATCGCCAACGGCGACATCACGACTCCCGAAAAGGCGAAGTACGTGCTCGACTACACGGGCGCCGACGCCGTCATGATCGGGCGCGCCGCCCAGGGCCGCCCCTGGATCTTCCGCGAGATCGAACACTTTCTGAATACCGGCGCGCATCTCCCCCAGCCTGAGGTTGCCGAGATCCACGCCGTGCTGCTCGGGCACATCCACGACCTGTACGCGTTCTACGGCGACGTCACCGGCGTGCGCGTCGCGCGCAAGCACATTTCCTGGTACACGAAGGGACTGGTCGGCAGCAGCGCTTTCCGCCACACCATGAATCAATTCGACACCGTGGCGGAGCAGCTGGCCGTGGTGGACGAGTATTTTGCCCAGGCGGCACGCGCCGACAGCCGGCTGCGGTACGACGCCGGCGACGAAGACAAGAACACGCGAGATATGGCGCCCGTGTCCCGCCTCGCGGCATAAAGGGGAACTCAAAAATGATAGAAGAAAACGAAATCGCCGCGTGCATGCGGCGGTCGCTCAACCGCTATTTCAAGGACCTCGACGGCGAAGCGCCGAGCGAGATCTACGGCATGGTGCTGAGCGCGGTCGAAAAGCCGCTGCTTGCCTACATTCTCGACCGCGCCGAGGGCAACCAGACCCGCGCGGCCGACATGCTCGGCATCAACCGCAATACGCTGCGCAAGAAGATGCGCGAATACGGCCTCTCCGACTGACCCTTCCCTACGACTGCCCCATGAAGATCCAGCGCGCCCTGCTCTCCGTCTCCGACAAGACCGGCCTCGTCGATTTCGCCCGTGCGCTTGCCGGCGCCGGCGTCGAACTGCTCTCCACCGGGGGCACCGCCAAGGCCCTGCGCGACGCCGGCCTCGCGGTGATCGACGTCAGCGAATACACCGGCTTCCCGGAGATGCTCGACGGCCGGGTCAAGACGCTGCATCCGAAAGTGCACGGCGGCATCCTCGGCCGGCGCGACCTGTCGGAGCACGTGGCGACGATGCAGCAGCACGGCATTCCCAACATCGACCTGGTGTGCGTGAACCTCTACCCCTTCCGCGAAACCGTCGCCAGGCCGCACACGCTCGACGACGCCATCGAGAACATCGATATCGGCGGCCCGGCGATGGTGCGCTCCTCGGCCAAGAACTACCGCTTCGTCGCCATCGTCACCGACCCGGCCGACTACCCTCGGCTTACCGCCGAGATGCAGGCCCACGGCGGCGCGCTGACCGACGCGACCCGCTTCGGCCTCGCGAAGAAGGCCTTCAGCCACACCGCCGAATACGACAGTGCGATCTCCAACTACCTCACCGCGCTGAACGACGCCGGCGAGAAGGAGCCATTCGGCGAACGCCTCAACCTGAACTTCAGCCGCGCGCAGACCTGCCGCTACGGCGAGAACCCGCACCAGGCCGGCGCCTTCTACGTGGAAGCGAACGCGCCCGCAGGCACGATTGCGACAGCGCGCCAGATCCAGGGCAAGGAACTCAGCTACAACAACATCGCCGACACCGACGCCGCGCTCGAATGCGTCAAGCAGTTCGACGCCGCACCCGCCTGCGTGATCGTCAAGCACGCCAACCCCTGCGGCGTCGCCTACGGCGCGAGCCTCATGGAAGCCTACGACCGCGCCTACAAGACCGATCCCGAATCGGCCTTCGGCGGCATCATCGCCTTCAACGGCCGGCTCGACGGTGCGACCGCTGCGGCCATCGTCGAGCGCCAGTTCGTCGAGGTCATCATCGCGCCGGAAGTCAGCCCGGAAGCTTCCGCGGCCGTCGCCGCGAAGAAGAACGTGCGCCTGCTCGAATGCGGCCACTGGAGCGGCGCCGCCGCCCAGCTCGACATGAAGCGCGTGGCGGGCGGCCTGCTGGTGCAGGACGCCGACGTGCTGCTCAACGCCGAGCTGAAGGTGGTGACGCAGCGCGCGCCCACTGATAAGGAGATGGACGACCTGCTGTTCGCCTGGCGCGTCGCCAAGTTCGTCAAGTCCAACGCCATCGTCTACGCCCGCGACCGCATGACCGTCGGCGTCGGCGCGGGGCAGATGAGCCGCGTCAACTCTGCGCGCATCGCCGCCATCAAGGCCGAGCACGCCGGCCTCGTCGTCCCCGGTTCGGTGATGGCCTCGGACGCCTTCTTCCCCTTCCGCGACGGCATCGACCAGGCCGCCGCCGCCGGCATCCAGGCGGTGATCCAGCCGGGCGGCTCGATGCGCGACGACGAGGTGATCGCCGCCGCCAACGAGCATGGCCTCGCGATGGTGTTCACCGGCACGCGGCATTTCCGGCATTGATTGTGGGTGAGCGGCAAGCGGTGAGCAGTGAGCGGGAACCCCCGAACTCACGTCACCCCTTCCGCTCACCGCTTACTCCTTACCGCTCACCACCCCTATGAAACTCCTCGTCATCGGATCCGGCGGACGCGAACACGCACTGGCATGGAAACTCGCGCAGTCGCCCAAGGTGTCCCACGTCTACGTCGCGCCCGGCAATGGCGGCACCGCCGTTGAAAGCGGTCTCGTCAACCTGCCGCTTTCGGAGATTGCGTCGCTGGTCGAATTCGCCCGCCGCGAGGACATCGCACTGACCGTGGTCGGCCCGGAAGCCCCGCTCGCCGCGGGCGTCGTCGACGCCTTCCGCGCCGCCGGCCTGAAGATCTTCGGGCCGACGCAGGCCGCCGCGCAGCTCGAAAGCTCCAAGGATTTCGCCAAGCAGTTCATGGCGCGGCACGGCATCCCCACGGCGGCCTTCGGCACCTTCACCGACCCCGCGGCGGCGCACGCGTATATCGATGACAAGGGCGCGCCCATCGTCGTCAAGGCGGACGGGCTGGCCGCCGGCAAGGGCGTCGTGGTCGCATCGACCGCGACCGAGGCCCACGCCGCGGTCGATGCCATGCTTGCCGGCAACAGCATGGGCGAGGCCGGCCACCGCGTCGTGATCGAGGAATGCCTCCTGGGCGAGGAAGCGAGCTTCATCGTCATGGTCGACGGCGAGCACGTGCTGCCGCTCGCCTCGAGCCAGGACCACAAGCGCCTGCTGGACAACGACCAGGGCCCCAACACCGGTGGCATGGGCGCCTATTCGCCGGCGCCGGTCGTCACCCCGGAGCTGCACGCGCGCATCATGCGCGAGGTGATCCATCCCACGGTCGAAGGCATGGCCGCCGACGGCATCCGCTACACCGGCTTCCTCTACGCCGGCATCATGGTGTCTGCGGACGGCGCGCCCAAGGTGCTGGAATTCAACTGCCGCATGGGCGACCCCGAGACGCAGCCGATCATGATGCGGCTGAAATCCGATCTCGTGGCCCTGGTCGACGCCGCCGTCGCTGGCAAGCTCGACCAGGTCGAGGCGGAATGGGACCGCCGCACCGCGCTGGCCGTGGTGCTCGCCGCCGAAGGCTATCCCGATGCACCCAGGAAAGGGGCCGTCATCGGGGCATTGCCGGCCGCGGCCGAGGACCTCCACGTCTTCCATGCCGGCACCGCGACGCAGGACGGCCGGACCGTCGTCAGCGGCGGCCGCGTGCTCGCGGTAACGGCGCTCGGCGACAGCGTGCGCATGGCGCAGAAGCGCGCCTACGAAGCCGTCGCCGCGATCCGCTTCGACGGCATGCAGTACCGCCGCGACATCGGCTGGCGGGCGCTGGATCGGAACAAGAAGTGAGTGGTGAGCGGTGAGCGGGAAACGGTGAGGGGGGATGCCGTCGCGCTACGCGCGCACCTTGCCCGCGGCGGGCTGATCGCCTACCCGACCGAGTCCTGCTACGGGCTCGGCTGCGACCCGCGCAACCTGCAGGCCCTCCGGCGCCTCATCGCCCTCAAGGGGCGCAGCGCCGCCAAGGGCATGCTGCTGATCGCCGACCGCTACCGCCGGCTCGCCCCCTACGTCGGCAGGCTTGCCGCCGCCGACCGCGCGCACATGCAGCGCAGTTGGCCCGGCCCGGTCACCTGGGTCGTGCCGGCGTCCCGCGCCTGCCCCGCGCTCCTGACCGGGGGCCGTCCGACCATCGCGGTGCGCGTCACCGCCCACCCCGGCGCCGCACGCCTGTGCCGCGAGCTCGGCATGGCGCTGGTTTCCACCAGCGCCAACAAAACCGGCAGGAAACCCGCCAAAACCGCCGCCGAATGCCGCAAAATATTCGGCGCGCGCGTACGGGTCGTTCCCGGCCGCATCGGTACGCGCAAACGCCCTTCCACCCTGATCGACCTCGCAACCGGAACCGTCCTTCGCCCCTGATGTCCGCCACCACCGCTGCCACGTTCGACACCGCCGCCGTCAAGACCTACCTGCTCGATCTGCAGGCACGCATCGTCGCCGCACTGGAAGCCGCCGACGGGCTGCCCTTCCGCACCGACGCGTGGGAGCGCTCCCCCGCCCCCGGAGCGGAAGCGGGAGACAAAGCCGGGGCGGCCACCGTCTCCCCGCCCTCTCCCCAAGGTGGAGAGGGGGACAAGGCTGGGCCGAGCGCCCTCTCCCCGCCCTCTCCCCACACGGGAGAGGGGGACAAGGCTGGGGCTGCCTTCAATGGCGGCGGCGGCATCTCGCGCCTGATCGAGGAAGGGCGCGTCCTCGAGCGCGGCGGGGTGAACTTCTCGCACGTCACGGGCAGCCGGCTGCCGCCTTCGGCAAGCGCGCACCGGCCCGAACTCGCCGGCCGGCGCTGGGAAGCGATGGGCGTCTCGCTGGTGCTGCATCCGCGCAACCCCTATGTGCCGACGGTGCACATGAACGTGCGCTGCTTCGTCGCCCTGAAGGATGGCGAGGCGCCGGTGTTCTGGTTCGGCGGCGGCATGGATCTCACGCCCTACTATGGCTTCGAGGACGATGCGCGCCATTTCCACGCCACCTGCAAGGCCGCGCTCGAGCCGTTCGGGGCCGATCTGCATCCGCGCTTCAAGGACTGGTGCGACCGCTACTTCTTCCTCAAGCACCGCAACGAGCCGCGCGGCATCGGCGGCATCTTCTACGACGACTTCGCCGAAGGCGGCTTCGAGCCTGCCTTCGCCATGACGCGCGCGGTCGGTGACGCTTTCCTCTCCGCCTACCTGCCCATCCTCGAACGCCGCCGCGACATCCCCTACGGCGAGCGCGAGCGCGATTTCCAGGCCTACCGGCGCGGCCGCTACGTCGAATTCAACCTGGTCTACGACCGCGGTACGCTGTTCGGCCTGCAGTCGGGCGGACGCACCGAATCGATCCTGATGTCGCTGCCGCCGATCGTGAAATGGCGCTACGACTGGCATCCGGAACCCGGGACCCCGGAGGCGGCGCTGTACACCGATTTCCTCGTCGCCAAAGACTGGGCCTGACATGCGCAAGCTTCCGCGCCGCATCCTCATCGGCCTCGGCCTGCTTCTGCTGCTGGTGGCCCTCGTCGGCGTCGTCGCCTACGAACTGGTGTCGTCGGCGCTCGAAGCGAAGTACCTCGTCAAGACCGCGCAGAAGATGACCTGGCAGGTCCGGCCCGGCCCCTCGACGCGCATCCGCTTTCCCGGCCCGGGGCCCTACGACGTGCGCCTCGGCTACCACGCGCTGCCCGATTTCCTGACGCGGCTCGACCAGGCCGGCTGGCAGATCGACGAGCAGGCCCGGATCAGCATCCAGATGGCCCGCGCGCACGACCTCGGCCTGTTCCTCCCCTATCGCGAGAAGGACCAGGCCGGCCTCACGCTCCTCGACAGCGACGGCAAGACGCTCTACCGGAGCGCCCATCCGATGCGCGTCTACCAGCGGTTCCAGGACATTCCGCCGGTGCTCGTGAACGCACTCCTCTACATCGAGAACCGCGAGCTGCTGGCCGAACAGTTTCCCACCCGCAACCCGGCGGTCGAGTGGGACCGCCTGGCGCAGGCGCTGATGGAAAAAGGCATCAGCCTCGTCGACACCAGCCGCAACGTGCCGGGCGGCAGCACGCTGCCGACGCAGATCGAGAAGTACCGCCACTCGACCGAAGGGCTCACCACCAGCATGAGCGAAAAGCTCCGCCAGATGGCCACCGCGAGCCTGCGGGCCTACCTCGACGGCCCCAACACCCTGCCGATGCGCCGCAACACCGTGATGGCCTATCTGAATACCGTGCCGCTTGCCGCGGCACCGCGCTTCGGCGAGGTCAACGGGATCGGCGACGGCCTGTGGGCCTGGTACGGCCTCGACTTCGCCGAGATCAACAAGACGCTGGCGAAGGAGCCGCACGCGCATGACGCCGCCTACGCCAGCGCGCTGAAGCACGCGCTCTCGCTGGTCGTCGCCGAGCGCCGGCCGTCCTACTACCTGTCGGCCAACCGCAAGGCACTGGACGCGCTGACCGACGACCACCTCGACCTCCTCGCCAGCGCCGGCGTGATATCGCGCCCCCTGGCCGAGCTCGCCAAGCGCGTCGAGCTGCGCGGCCCGCACCACCGCATCGATCCGCCCGCGCCGCGCTTCGTCGACCAGAAGGCAACCAACGCCCAGCGCATCCGGCTGGCTCAGCTGCTCGGCGAGCACCGCCTGTACGACCTCGACCGGCTGGATCTGCAGGCGCGCACCACGATCAACCAGCCGGCGCAGAAAATCGTCAGCCGTTACCTGCAGAGCCTCGCCTCGCCGGATGCCGTGGCCGCGTCGGGGCTGTTCGGCTTCCGCCTGCTGCAGCCGCAGAACACGCTCAGCCACGTCATCTACAGCTTCACGCTGTACGAAAAGACGCCGCAGGGCAACGCGCTGCGCGTGCAGGCGGACAATCTCAACCAGCCCTTCGACATCAACAGCCAGGCGCGCCTCGACCTCGGTTCCACCGCGAAGCTGCGCACGCTGGTCACCTACCTGCAGATCATCTCGCGCCTGTACGACGAGGACCGCACGCTCGATCCCGCCGCGCTGCGGCAGAAGGCGCAGCCGCAGCGCGATGTGCTGGCGCAGTGGGTCGCGGCGACGCTGCTGGCGCACCCCGACATCACGCGCAGCGCGCTGCTCGACGCGGCGATGGGACGCCAGTATTCGGCCGCGCGCGAAATGTTCTTCACCGGCGGCGGCCTGCACGACTTCGTCAACTTCGACGCCAAGGACAACACGCGCGTGATGGACGTGTGGGAGGCCACCAAGAACTCGGTGAACCTCGTCTACATCCGCATCATGCGCGACATCGTCCGCCACTACGCCACCGCTTCGCCGGGCGCCGCCGCCCGCATCCTCGACGATGCGAGCAACCCGCTGCGCCAGACCTATCTGATGCGCTTCGTCGATCAGGAAGGACGCGTCTTCACCAGCCGCTTCTACCAGCGCCACAAGGGCCAGACGGCGAACCAGATGGCAGAGGACCTGTACGCCCGGGTGCACGCCAATCCACGCCGCTTCACGTCCGTATACCGCTACCTCGAGCCGCAGGCCGGCTTCGAGGCCTATGTGCAGGCGCTGCACGCCCACGTGCCGGAGAGCGCCACGCTCAGCCCGAAGACGCTGGAAGCGCTCTACAAGACGCACGGCCCCGACGCCTACAATCTCACCGACCGCGGCTACGTGACGCAGATCCATCCGCTCGAACTGTGGGTGGTGAAGACGCTGCGCAACGCACCGCTGACCGACCTCAAGACGCTCGACACCCAGGGAGCGGACGTGCGCCGCGAGGTCTACAACTGGCTGTTCAAGACGAGCCGCAAGAACGCGCAGGACATCCGCATCCAGTCGCTCCTCGAGGTCGAGGCCTTCGACGGCCTGCTCCGCGACTGGAAGCGGCTCGGCTATCCGTTCGACAACATCACGCCTTCGTATGCAACCGCGATCGGCGCATCGGGCGACCGTCCCGCGGCGCTGGCCGAGCTGATGGGCATCCTCGTCAACGACGGCGTGCGGGCGCCGACGGCCAGCCTGACCGGACTGCACTTCGCGGCCGACACGCCTTACGACACGCGCCTGTCGCTTAAGCCGACGCAGGGCCAGCGCCTGCTGCCGATCGAAGTGGCGCAGACGGTGCGCCGCGCGCTGGCACGGGTCGTCGAGGGCGGTACCGCCGGACGCCTCGCCGGCGCGCTCAAGGACGCCGCCGGGCAGCCCATCGTCATGGGCGGCAAGACCGGCACCGGCGACCACCGCTTCGAAACCTACGGCAAGGGCGGTCAGCTGATCGAATCGCGCGTGGTCAGCCGCTCCGCCACGTTCGTGTTCTACCTCGGCGACCGCTACTTCGGCACGATGACCGCCGTGGTCGAGGGCGAAGAGGCCGGGCAGTTCGGCTTCACCAGTTCGCTCACCGCGCAGATGCTGAAAATCCTGCTGCCGCAGCTGCAGCCCCACCTGCATCTGCAGGGTGCGCCGATCCACCAGCCCGCGCCGGCAGCCGCCGCGAAACCGGCTGTCGCACCGCCGCCCGCACCGGTGAAGGAGACACCCGACGACACCACCAGCCGCGCCGACCCGGCCCTCAAGGAGCAGCCGAGCCCGGGCGGCTTCCCGGAGAAGCTCGAACCGGGCGTCGTGATACCGGTCCCCCCCGCCCCTGCCCAGGCGCCTGCCGGGCCCCCGGTGAACACCGCGCCGCCGGCCCCCTGATAAGCGGCTTGGGAACATCCGCAAATCGGAATATGCTGGTAAGTGCTCTTCCCTGATCGCACCATGAACGACAACGTCCACCCCCTGCTCCAGCACACGCCGAGCGACCCCGGAAACGTCAGCGTGCCGGCGCTCCGCGTGCTGTCGGAGATCACCACCAGCCTGTCGACCGATGCCAACGTCGAACAGCTGCTGGGGCGCTTTCTCTCGACCATGATCCGCCTGGCCGGCGCCCAGGCCGGCGCGGTGCGCGTCATCACCGACGACCGCACCCATCTGCGCCTGATCGGCTCGGTGGGCCTGCCGCCCGAACTGGTCGAACACGAGCACATCGTCAGCGTCGACTGCGGCGTATGCGGCAAGGCCGCGCGCGAAGTCACCGTGAGCAGCTGGAACAACGTCGCCTTCTGCAAGCGCCAGGCCAACGATCCCTATTTCACGAGCACCTGCAACAGCGTCGTCGCCGTGCCGCTGATGCACAAGAACCAGGTGATGGGCGTCTACAACCTGTTCATGGAAGAAGGCAAGAGCGTCCCCGAGGACGTGCGCCTGCTGTTCCGCTCGATCAGCGAGCACCTCGGCATCGCCCTGGAGAACGCGCGGCTCACCCGCGAGAACATGCGCATCTCGCTGATGAACGAGCGCCAGATGCTCGCCAACCAGATCCACGACTCGCTCGCGCAGACGCTCGCCTACGCCAAGATGCGGCTCACCGTGCTGAACGACGCGATGCGCCACGAGGACTACCCCAAGGCCAACCGCTACCTCGGCGACGTCGAGGAGGCGGTCGATCTCGCCTATGCCGACCTGCGCGACCTCATCACCCAGTACCGCGACCGCATCAACCCGCGCGGGCTGGTGCCGGCGATCCAGGAGCTCGCCAAGAGCTTCCGCAAGAAGGCCAACGCCGACGTCGACTTCCTCAACCTGGTGCAGGACGTCAACCTCTCGCCCGACGAGGAAATCCAGGTCTTCCACATCATCCAGGAATCGCTGTACAACATCGCCAAGCACGCCCGCGCGCGCCACGTCGTCATCACCTTCGACCTCGAGAACGGGCAGTACATCGTCAACGTCGCCGACGACGGCGTCGGCGTGCAGAAGAAGCACGACGAGTCGTCGACCATGGGCAAGAGCTTCGGCCTGACCATCATGCGCGAGCGCGCCGCGAAGTTGAACGGCCGGCTCAGCGTGGAATCGCGCCCGGCCGGCGGCACGGTCATCCGCCTGGTCTTCCCGCAGCGCGCCGCGTCCCACCAACACAGCGAACACCCCGCATGAGCCTCACCCGCATCATCCTCGTCGATGACCACACGCTGTTCCGCAAGGGCCTGGCGGAGCTGCTGGAGCAGAGCGGCCACATCGAGGTCACCGCCTTCACCGGGAACCCGGACGACGTCGCCATGCTGCTGCGCGCGCATCGCCCCGACGTGCTGATCCTCGACCTCAACATGCCGGGCACCGACGGAATCACGCTGATGCAGCAGCTGCGCGCCGATGATTTCGACCTGCCCATCCTCATCCTCACGCTGTCGGAGGCGGAGGACGACCTCGCGCGCGCGCTGCGCGCCGGCGCCAACGGCTATCTGCTGAAAAGCATGGAACCCGACGAGGTGGTCGACGCGATCCTGCGCGCGCAGCGCGGCGAAACCGTCGTCGCCCCGGCGATGACCGCCAAGCTCGTCAAGCTCTACGACCAGAAGGGCCAGGATGCGAGTTCCCTGCTCGACGCGCTGACGCCGCGCGAGCGCGAAATCCTCTCCCACCTGTCGCGCGGCGAATCCAACAAGGCCATCGCGCGCACCCTCGACATCAGCCACGACACCGTCAAGCTGCACGTCCGTCACATCCTCGCCAAGCTCAACCTGTCGTCGCGCGTCGAGGCGGCGGTGTTCGCGGTGGAGCACAAGGTCGCGCCGGGCGGGCGCGAGGGACGGTAGCGAATTCGCGTCCCCCTGCATCAAACGCACCGCCGCCGCTATTTCACCGCCTGCTCATCGAACGAATTGGCTCTGGTTCGTGGATGCCATAGCCTTGGCCATAGTCCACGCCGATTTCTTCCAGCAGCTTCCTGACCGTGTCGTTCTCCACATACTCTGCGACCGTCTGTATGCCCATGACACTGGCTACTCTGGCGATCGCCTCCACCATGGCCGCGTCCACCTTGTCTTCAAGTATGTGCTTGATGAAAACGCCGTCGATCTTGAGGAAATCCACCGGCAGGTATTTGAGATAACCGAAGGACGACATTCCGCTTCCAAAGTCGTCCAGTGCGAAGCGGAAGCCGTGCTGCTTGATTTCCCCGATCAGGCTGGCGGTATGCGTCAGGTTGGCGACGGCAGCCGTCTCCGTGATTTCGAAGCAGATTTGCGCAGGGTTCACGCCCGACGCCTGCGCCGTCTTGCTGATGAAGGACGCGATGTGTTCATCGTTGAGCGTGTTGCCGGAGAGATTGATCGACAGGAGCAGGGGGCGTCCGCCCGGCTTGTTCTCGTCCGCAAGATAGGCAAACGCCTTTTCGATGACGTAGCGATCGATGCTGGGCATCAGGCCGTAGCGTTCGGCAGCGGGAATGAAGGCCATGGGGGGCACCATTTCCCCTTCATCGTCCCTGAGCCTGATCAGGATTTCATGGTGCGCCACCTTCTCCGCATCGCTGGACAAGGCTTCGATCCTTTGCGCATACAGTTCGATCCGTTCTTCCTTCAGTGCGGTCCTTAGGCGTCCTACCCAGTCCATCTCGCGCCAGCGGGCGACGAGTTCGTTGTCCTCTTGCCGGTAAACCTGTACGCGATTGCGGCCTTTTTCCTTCGCCAGGAAACACGCCGAGTCGGCCGCGCTCAGCGCGTCGGCGGGGCTCGTTGCGGGGTCGCTGAAGGAAAGCAAGCCGATGCTGACGCTGCCGCCGAAGACGCGGTTCTGCCAGATGAATTCCACATCCTTGATCGCTTGTCGCAATTCCTCGGCAATATGGCATGCCGTCTCGATCGGGCAGTTCTCAAGCAGAAGGCCGAATTCGTCTCCTCCCAGACGCGCCAGAATATCGGTCGACTTTATCTTCGAATTCAAAACCATGCTGATCAGACGCAGGAACTCGTCGCCGGCCCGATGTCCGCACGTATCGTTGACCAGCTTGAATTGATCAAGGTCCAGATACATCAACGAGTGCCCGTCATGCTTGCCCGACAGGTTCTTGATTGCCCGTTCCACCTGCAACCCGAACTCACGACGGTTGAACAGCCCGGTCAGGGAATCGTGCGCAGCCTGGTGACTCAGCTTCTGCGACAGCTCATGCGCTTCGGTGACATCGTGTCCCTGTACGAAAATGCCGGAAACCGTACCATCCTGCTCGAATATCGGCTGATAGACGAAGTCGATATAGCGCTCGACCAGCGGCGAGCCGGGCTCCTGCTGAAACAGGATCGGCATGGCGCGCCCGATGAAGGGCTTGCCTGACTGGTACACCTGATCAAGAAGCTCGTAGAACCCCTGGCCTTCGAGCTCCGGCAAGGCTTCGCGCACGGGTTTGCCAAGCAGTTCACGGTGGCCGACCAGTTGGTAATAGGCTTTGTTGGCAAGCTCGAAGGTGTGCCGGTTCCCTCTCCCGACGGCCACGAAACCCGGGGCCTGCTCCATCAAGGCGCGCAGCCTTTTGCGCTCGCTGTCCATCGCGCTCAGTTCCAGCGCGAGGTTCGCGCGGCGAATATCCTGCAAATTGCTGAATCGGTTGCGCTCCGCGCCATCCTGTTGGAAGAAATGGCTTATGTCGGTGACATAGTTGAGAATCAGCGAAACCTCGCCATCCTCATCGAATAGCGGCGTATTCACCACCGTCCAGTACCTGTCCTCCCAAACCTCGCCAGTCCCGGTCCGATGCACGATCGGATAATGCAGGTGATGGATCGTGTCTTCGACTTCGTTGGCCACCACGCGGGCAAAGGACGCACGCAATTGCTGCAACTGCGCCTCTCCCGGAACCGGAAAGACATCGAACAGGTGCCTGCCGAGGACCTCTTGACGCTCGAAACCCGTCAGGCGCAGATGCGCGGCGTTGATGTCGACCAGAATCAGGTCGGGCGTAAGCAGGATATAAGCATTGGGCGAAGCGTGAAAAAGCGACTCGTAGTAATTCTTGAAGGTTCTAAGCATTCTTCTTCGCGCCCCCTTGCCCGCCGGTTGCCGGATGACCGGCCCTACCGTCATACGGTTCTGCATCCGCGGAATTTACCCTTTATAGGTCATGGAATTCGTGCCTGGGGGCGTACGCGAATCCAAGCCGATTGAACCAATATGGGGCTTCCGATGTGCACTCCGTCGAATGCCATACCCGCGGATACGGCATTGCCTCGCGCCACCGTGACAATTGAAG
Source organism: Thiobacillus sp. SCUT-2 (assembly GCF_035621355.1). NCBI lineage: Bacteria > Pseudomonadati > Pseudomonadota > Betaproteobacteria > Nitrosomonadales > Thiobacillaceae > Thiobacillus > Thiobacillus sedimenti. The sequence goes on from NZ_CP141769.1 coordinate 2,627,153, forward strand.
GGGCCAGGTTCGAATACCCTTCCAGAAGCAGGGGGCACGGGTATTTGCCGTCGCCGTCGTCGTCATCGCCTGGCAAGACCACCGTTCCATCTGTCCAATCGCTTGAGCGGGACCGGGCCGTGTCATACGCCTTGGCCGGTTCTTCACATACCGTGTTCAGATGGCTGCATCATGCAGGGCAACATGCGAACAAAATGGAAACCAAATGAATTCAAGGAATCTGCTCGTTCTACCCGACGATTTGCCTGTCCCTGAAGATGACGGCGCGTGCGCCCACCTAGAAGGGATGAACATGCCTGTCATCGCCCTGGCAGGCACTTCAGGCACCAAGGTCAATCCTGGGCTCGAAAGAGGAATATCCGTTGTTTACTTCTATCCCATGACGGGGAGACCGGACGCGCCTCCGATGGTCGGCTGGAACGAGATTCCTGGCGCACGGGGTTGCACGCCTCAATCCTGTTCATTTCGTGACCACCATGCCGACTTGCTCGATTTGGGCGCGAGGACTTATGGTGTGAGTTCGCAGACCTCGGAAGACCAGAGAGAAGCCGTCCAGCGCCTCCATTTGCCTTTCGAGTTGTTGAGCGACAGCCATTTCGAGTTGGCGACCGCATTGCGGCTGCCTACGTTCGAATACAACGGACTTCGCCTCATCAAAAGGCTCACGCTCATCATTGAAGACGGCGCAATACGCAAAGTCTTCTATCCGGTCTTCCCACCGACCGAAAACGCCGCCAATGTCATTGGCTGGCTCCAGGAAAACGCGGCCTGACTTGGCAATACACTAAGTTTCCTCAAGCCTCACGAACAGGGTATCCGCCGCCACGAAGGCGGCGCTGACCGCACGGCTTGCGAGCAACTCGTCGCCGGCTCGCCTGGGGCCGTCGCCGAAGGCCCACACGTAGTCGTCGAGCAGCACCCAGCCGCCCTCGCCGACCAGCGGCAGCCACGTTTCGAGATCGCGCTTGACCGCCTCGTAGCGGTGGTTGCCGTCGATGTGCAGCAAGGCGATCCGGCCGTCGACCGTCGTGCGGCCGAACTCCTTCGAGCTCACGCCACCCGCGGCGGCGGCCTCGCGGTAGAGGCCGACGGCATGATCGGATGGTGCGCGCAGGTAGTTCACATTGTCGAAGCCGGCGAGCGAGGCGCAGAACCCGAGAAATGCCTGCTGCCAGTCGCGGTTGCCGACGGCGCGGTTGATGAGCCGCGCGGACTCGCCCTGGTTGCGGATCGAGGCGATTTCCCACGGATCGACGCAGAGCACGCTGCCCACGCGGTGGAATCTGGCGAGCCAGGCGAGCGCGAAGGCCGACTTTCCGTACAGCGCGCCGATCTCGACGACGTCGCCGCGAGCAAGCTGGCGCGCGATCTGCGCCAGGGCGAGGAGCTTGGTGTTGTCGCTCTGGCCCGGGATCAGGTTGTAGCTTCGGTAAAGCCCGGCATAGTTCGACACGGGCAAGGCGGGGGCGGCCTCACCCGGCGCCAGCGGTTCGGCGGCATGGCACGCCTCGGCCCAGCGGTAGGCCTCGCCGTAGGGCTGCCAGTCCATCTCGTACGGCGACTCGTTGCAAAGACGGAACGCGTGCGGGAAGTCGCCGCGCTCGGCGAGCGCGCGCAGATGCCACCAGATCGCCGGGTGCGACGCGAAGACGGCGTCGATCCGCTGCCGTGCGAGCAGGTCGGCCAGCGCGACGTCGAAGGCCGCGTCGGTGACGTAGGGCAGGTACGCCGTCGCGCAGTCGGGAAACTGCGCCGGATCGAGCGGCTCGGACGACGCCGCCACCACGCGGAAGCCCAGCTGGCGGGCGGTGCGGACGAACGCCTGCGACTGCGGCAGGTCGATCGGGAACACCAGCAGCGACCGTTGGGGGTTCACCGTGCGGTGGCCTCGCTGCCGGACCAGGCGGTCAGCGCGGCTTCGATCGCGGCACGCTCGCCGATCTCGCCGCGCCGGATGTCGAAATGCGCGGGGCCGTCGTAGTGCGCCGCGGGCCGTCCGAGCTTCTCGGCGAGCCGGCGGAACACCGCCTCGGGCTGCCCGCAGAAATCCTCGTACTGCACGACGAGCTTGCGCGATTCGGCAACCCCGGCCATGCCGCGGTCGACCGCGCGGTTGATGCAATGCAGCTGCCCCGCGGCCTGGGCGATCGGCTCCAGTTCGCTGAGCTGCGGATACTCGGGAATCCTGAACGAGTACCACGCGGCGCGGCTGCCCAGCTGCCGCTCGCGCGCCTCCAGGATGGAGGCGACGTTGGCGACGGGATCGCGCCGTATCTGGACGAACACCGCCTGCTCGAACAGTGCATCGAGGAAGGGAATGTTGTAGTTGAGGATCATCGCCTTGAGCGCGAACGGCTTGTCGAACACCTGCGTCAGCGCGGTCAGCTCCGACACCAGCGTGGCGCGGTCGACGGCGCGCGACAATTCGTCGTCGGGCAGCCAGTCGAGTTCGCCGAATGGCAGGAAGCGGCGCCAGAAATACCAGAACTCGTTGGGCGCCAGCGCGCCGCGGGTCTTGCCGTTCTCCGACTCGAACGCGATGGGCGCGCCGAAATCCAGGATCTCGTCGCGGAAGTTGTAGCGCGGGTCGGTCAGCAGCAGCTGGATGTGGGCGCCGACGACCGGGGCGCCGTAGAAACGCGAAAGCAGGTTGGTCGGATAGGCGACGAGGCCCGTCTGCGCCAGCCATTGCATGAACAGCGTCGTGCCGCTTCGCAGCGGCCCCATCACGAACACCAGCGGATGAACAGGGGCGGTCCGCCGTGCCGCGCCGTCGAGCGCGGCCTGCTCGGAACACGCCAGCAGGCCGTTCAGCGACTGCAGGAGCGCTTCCAGGCGCAGGTTGCGGCGGAAGGGATCGGTGCGTTCCGCGTCGTCGCCCGGCACGCCCGCGCTCATGCGGCCTCCCTCAGGTCGTATGCCTCGAGATGCGGCCGGATGCCCGCCGCCCCGAGCGCCATGAGCGCATCGATGATCGACAGGGAGGGAACGAAGGCCGCGCTTCGTTGCGCGTAGGGAATCGGTCGCATGGCAATGAAGCGCAGATCGATGCCGGCGCCGCGGAAGGTCCCGGCGTCGTAAAGCGCCTGCCCGCCGGAGGCGTTGACGTAGGTATCCGCGCCTTCCCGCCGGCAGATGTCGACGACGCGCGCCTGGGCCGCGAGCGCGGCATTGCCGTAGGCGCGGCTGGACGGCACGAACTCGGTCCGGATCCCCAGGAAGGCCGCGATCGTCCGCAATTGATGGACCAGGTACTCGGACAGGCTGTCGGTTTCATGGCGCACGAGGTCCGCGACGAACGGATACACCTCGTCGAAGCAGGGTGCCCTGCGGTAGGCCAGTTCGATCGTCCTGACGAGTTTCTCGCGCCACGGCCGCGCCGGCGCGAGGCGCGTGTCGCAGATGCGGCGGAAGGGCGACGCGTGATCCAAAGGCACGGTGAGATAGACGACCTCGCCGTTGACGAGCACCCGGTTGCGGTTCACCCATCCTCCCTTGATGTAGTTGACGTCGTCGTAGATCACGAACCGGTCCACTGCACGGATCAGTTGCCAGTATCCGATATAGGGGAAGAAATAGGGCTGCATGATCGCCAGCCGGGTCATGCGCCCGGTCCCGCGACCAGCCCGATGACGTGGTCGATCTCTTCGTCGGCGAGCCCCGGATAGATCGGCAGGCAGATCACCCGGTCGGCCGCCCGGCGCGCCACCGGCAGGTTGGCGTGCGCGGCGGAAGGCATCCCGCGGTACATCGGGAAGTCGCTGATCAGGGGATAGAAGTAGCGCCGCGCATGCACGCCGTTGTCGCGCAGCTTCTGGTAGAGCGCGTCGCGCGCGAGCGGATAGTCGGGGCCCACCATGATCGGGAAATACGCGTAGTTCCGCGCGCCATCGGCTTTGTCGCTGAGGCAGTCGATGCCGGCGACGCCCGCCAGGCCGGCGCGGTAGCGGGCGTCGATGGCGCGCCGCTGGCGCAGCGCCGCGTCGATCCCCTTGAGCTGCAGCAGGCCGAAGGCCGCGTTGATCTCGCTCATCTTGCCGTTGATGCCGGAGGCCACGACGGTCACCTCGTTGACGAAGCCGAAGTTCTTCAGATGGTCGATGTGGCGCTTGGTCTTGGCGTCCTGGCAGACGATCGCGCCGCCTTCGAAGGTGTTGAAGACCTTGGTCGCATGGAAGCTGAGCACGGACAGATCGCCGTGGTTGAGGACGCTTTCGCCCTGCGACTGCACGCCGAAGGCGTGGGCGGCATCGTAGATGACCTTGAGGCCGTAGTTGTCGGCGATCTCCTGGATGCGCGCCACGTCGCAGGGGCGGCCGTAGCAGTGGACCGGCATGATGGCGGTGGTCTGCGGCGTGATCGCCGCCTCGATCCGTTCGGGGTCGAGGTTGAGCGTGACCGGATCGACGTCGACGAACACCGGCCTGATGCCGTTCCACAGCAGCGAATGCGCGGTCGCCACGAAGGAATACGGCGTGGTGATGACCTCGCCGGTGATGCGCAGCGACTGCAGCGCCGTCACCAGCGCGAGCGTGCCGTTGGCGAACAGCGAGATGTGCCTGACGCCGAGGTAGTCGCACAGCGCCTGTTCGAACTCCTGGTGAAAGGGGCCGTTGTTGGTCAGCCACTTGTTGTCCCAGATCTGCTGCAGATAGGGAATGAAGTCCTCCAGCGGTGGCAGCAGTGGCCGCGTGACGTAAACCGTCGACGTTTTCTCAGGTGTCGTCATGGCTTCGTTTCCCCCATCGTCGCATCCAGCTTATCCAGCGACACTTCGAAGGTGTCGGCAGGCAATCCCGCGCACCAGCGCCGCCACATTTCCCGCAAGGCAAGGTCGAGTCCGGCGGCAAGCAGTTCCGGCCTGCGCAGCGGCGACTGCGCGAGATGCTCGCGCATGCCGGCGCGCAACTCGGCCAGCCGCGGCAGGTGGTTCGCCCAGTGGACGCCGCGCGCCACGAACGCGTCGGCGTCCTCGACCACGAAATCCTGCAGCCCGACACGCGACAGGATCGCCGTCCCGACCCTGCCGGGCATGCTGTCACCCTCGATGACGAGGGTCGGCACGCCCATCCAGAGCGAATGGTGCGTGGTCGTGCCGCCGTTGTAGGGAAACGTGTCGAGGCAGATGTCGACCCCTTGGTAAAGCTTCAGATAGTCCTCCATGCCGCTGCGCGGATGGAAGTCGAGCCGCTCCGGCACGATCCCTTCCTCGGCAAACCAGCCGAGCAGCGTGTCGGAGTGCCCCCGCTCCGGCATGCCGCCGAGCAGCAGCCGGGAATCGGGCAGCGCGCGCAGCAGCCGCGACCACACGGCGATCACCGCACGGCTCAGCTTGTTCGGCCGGTTGAAGCTGCCGAAGGTGAGATGGCCGTTCTGCAGCGCGGGCAGGTCGCTCACCGCAGGCGCCGCCGCGTGCGGGAGGAACGGCGCATTGGCCGGCAGGCGGACGATCTTCTCGGTGAACTGGTCGTCGAACCGCCCCGGCGGCAGCAGGAAGCGATCGGCCAGATAGTAGTCCACCGCGCGCAGCCCCGTCGTCCCCGGGTAGCCCAGCCAGCTTGCCTGCACCGGCGCCGGCTTGCGCGCGAATGCGAGCAGGCGATTGCTGGCGGTGTGGCCGGTGAGGTCGATCAGGATGTCGATGCCGTCCGCCTGGATCGCGTCCGCCAGTTCCGCATCCGACAGGTCGGCAACCGGATGCCAGTGCGCGAAATGCCCCCGCAGGCGACGGGTGACGTCGTCATGGATGAAGCTGTTGTAGAAGGCGTGCAGCGTCAGGTGCGGATAGCCGGACAAATGGATCAGCACCGGCTCGATGAACGATGCGACCGCATGGTTATGGAAATCGGGCGAAACGAAGCCCACCCGCAGGCCGCGCTCCGGATCGCGCGTGTTCGCATGTGCCGGCCAGTGCGGCCTCAGCCCGGTCTCGAACCGCTCGCCGAAGCCGCGATGCTCGGCGGACACCGCCTGCGGATCGGCCGAGGCGCTGAGCGTCAGATAGTAGAGGAAGTTGCTGTACAGCGCCCCGTGGTCCGGGCTCGTTTGCAGCGCCTGCCGGAAGCACTCGTCCGCCTCATTCAGCCGTCCCTGGTCCAGCAGAACCTGAGCAAGGTTGCTGAGCACGCCCGCATTGTCCGGCCAGCGTTGCGAAATCGCCCGATAGCACGCCTCGGCTTCACCGAGCCGCCCAAGCGTCTGAAGCGCAAGCGCCAATCCCGTATGGGCATCGGCATGATCCGGGAGAATATCCAGCGCACGCCTGAAACTGGTCTCAGCCGCACTGGCGTGCCCCAGTTTCCGCAGCACATTTCCAAGTTTGACATGCGTGTCGACGTCCTCGGGATTTCGCTCCAACGCACGTCGGAAATTGGCTTCTGCTTCCGGCAACCGCCCCATGTGGCGAAGTAGATTGCCCCGGTTGGCCAGCGTCCGGGCATCGTCCGGGCGTATGTGCAGCGCGATCTGGAAATGCGCGTCCGCCTCCTCCAGACGGCCTTGCCGTTGATTCAGTACCGCCAGATCATTATGAATATCGGCGTCGTCTGGATTGATCTGCAATGCCTGTCGGTAACTCGCAGCGGCTTCCTCCAGATGCCCCATCTGCTGGAGACATTTGCCGAGGTTTCCCTGATACACGGCGTCGTCCGGTCTCGCTCGAAGCGCCTGCCGCAGGCTCGCCTCGGCCTCGTCGAGCCGCCCCTGTTCCCGCAGGATGCTGCCGAGATTGCCGTGCGCCTCGGCGTAGTCCGGTCTGACCTGCAATGCCTGCCGCAGGCTCGCCTCGGCCTCGTCCAGGCGGCCGAGGCGCTGGAGCGCGACGCCCAGGTTGAGATGTGCATCGGCATAGAGCGGATCGATCTGCAGCGCCTGCCGGTAGCTCGCCTCCGCTTCGTCGAGGCGTCCCAGCTCCTGCAGGGTGACGCCCAGGTTGTAGTGCGATTCGACGTCTGCCGGCGAGAGCCGCGCCGCCCGCCGCATCGGCTCGAGCGCCTCCTGGCCGCGGCCCAGCAGCTTGAGCGCGACCCCGAGGATCTTCCAGCCGAAGACATGCTGCGGGAATCGCTCGGCCAGCCGCTGCGCGCCGGCGACGACCTCGCCGTAACGGCCTGCAGCGAACAGCGTCACGAGCGCATCCATGTCCTGGCGGCCGGGGACGCCCTCGCCTGAGTGAGATGCCGCGCGCGCCCACCCGCCCTCGTCGTGCGGCCCGTCCGGCTCCGCCTGCGCGGTCGGCGCCAGCCCGATGCGCGTCGCCAGCGCATCGGTCTCGTCGCCCCCCAGCCCCTGCTGCCGCGCCAGTTCGAGCACCGCGCGCGCATCCTCCGCCTGCCCGGCCTGGAACAGGGCGTCGATATAGTGGAGCCAGTACGCGGCGCGTGTCGGGTCGGCATCGAGTGCGGCCGCGAAATACGGCAGGCCGGCGACCGGCTGCCCCGCCTCGACCGCAATCATCGCGAGATTGTGGTTCGCCTCGGGATGCACCGGCTCGCGTTGCAGGATGGCCTGGTAGAGCTGCCCCGCCTCCAGCAGCCGGCCCGAGCGATGGTGCGCGATGGCCTGCTGCAGCAGCAGGTCGATCGCTTGCGGCGCGGCATGGTCGGAGCTGGAATGGGCGCTCAATTGGGCTGATCCTGGTCGGTTGGTGGATTTTCGGGTTGCTTGCATTATGTGGTGCCCGTCGCCATGGCAAAACGCGGAAAAGCGCCGCTTTTCCCGGGCTATTCGCCCCGCGGAGCTGCGCCGCGCCCCATTTCTGTATATAACGACAGATCAATGCCCCGATTTCAGGTGAGGAACGCCATGCCCTCCGCCCTCGACACCAGAAAAGTGCGCTGCCTGGACGGCCTGTACTACTCATTCCAGATGCTCCGGCACCATTACGCGGGCCTGTGGGAGAGCTGCTGCGAGATCCCGAGCCACGAGTCGAAGCTGATCGCGGCGCTGGGGTCGGCCTGGGGCTTCATCGACGCCCTGCACCGCATCCGGGAAATCGCCCAGGCGGTGCCGGGCCTGAGCATCAAGCACCCTGAAATGCAGGCTTTCCTGCCCGCCTCGAGCCTGGCCGACGAGTATCGGCATTACATCCATCATTTGCGCAGCGAACTGGCCAACGATGCGCCCGGCAACGCCTTCCCGGTCTGGGGGACGCTGTCGTGGGTCGATCCCGTCAACCCGGTGCGGTCCCACATGGCGGTGCTCGGCACCCAGGTCGAGGGGACGCACTACGCCGGGTGCCACTTCGACCCCGTCGCCAGGCGCTGGACGAGCAAGGTCTGCCTCGGCCTGAACGGAAAATCCTTCAACTTCGACCCCGCCTTCGAGGCAGCCGCCCGATTTGAAACCTTCGTTTTGCCTTTTCTCGACGGCAGGCCCGCCGCGCCGGAAGCCGCCAAGCCCTCCCCTCCCCTCATCTCGGTCGACTTCATTCGCGGGACGCGCACCTAGAATTGCGCGAGGCACAACACGTCGGCTGCCCGCCATGAGGGGCAGGCCCGAGCGGGGAACCGCCGCGCAGGAAGACGTGGTGCGACTGAATTTCCCGCCCCCGCGACGGTCATATGCGCGTCGGGCCGCCGTGGCCCGGCGTGCCGGATGCCCAGATGATCATCGTTGCCACCTTCTGCGTCGCGCTGCTCGTCGCGACGACCCTGATTCACTATGAAGTGCTGCGTGCGCTGACGCTCAGCCTCCCCGTGCTAACGATCCCGCCGCGCAGCAAGCTCATCGCCGTCATCTTCGGCGCGTTCTTCGCGCACACGGCGGAAATCATCCTGTACGCGCTGACGACCTATGTGCTCGTCCGCTATCTGGGGCTGGGGAAGCTGGGCGAGATCCGCCATCTCAGCATGAGCGCGGCGATGTATTTCTCGGCCGAGACGTATACCTCGCTCGGCTACGGCGACGTGATTCCGAGCGGTGACCTGCGCATGCTCGCCGGCGCCGAAGCGCTCAATGGCCTGCTGCTGATCGGCTGGTCCGCGTCCTACACCTACATCGCGATGGAACGCTTCTGGAGCGGCGACGAGGGCGAAGCCGCGAAGGTACGTCGTGCGCCCGGCGCGCACCGGCGTACCCGACGCCATCCGGACGTGTTCCGACGCTGACCGGTACTCAGCACCACACGCCGGGGCGCGGCGTGTAGCTGTCGAGCACGCGCAGGTAGCTGGCGCGTGCGACCACGGAGGGATCGGGAAGATTGCGCTGGCTCATGCTGCCCTTCAGCTGCGCGATGGACGCGTACTCCTTCTCCTCCATCCAGTTCAGCATCGCTGCGAGGATCTCGGTGAGCTTGTCCGGGCCGTGCTGCAGCAGGCAGGAGGCGAGATGCACCACGTCGGCGCCGGCGAGCAATAGCTTCAGCGCCTCGCTCTCGCTGTGGACGCCGCCCGTCGCGGCAAGCGTCAGCCGCGTCCGGCCGTGCAGGATCGCGATCCAGCGGATGCGCAGCAGGGCCTCCTCGGCCGTCGACAGATGCAGCTGGTCGGTCATGCGCAGTTCGTCGAGGTCGATGTCCGGCTGGTAGAAGCGGTTGAACAGCGCGACGCCCTGCGCCCCGGCGGCTTCCAGCCGCTGCACGAGATGCGGCAGCGAGGAGAAGAACGGCGACAGCTTCATGACGATCGGCAGACTCACCACGCGACGCAGCTCGGTGAGCAGCTCGACGTAGCGCGCCTCGACCGCCGCGCCGTCCGCGTGCATGTCGGCGGCGACATGATAGACATTGAGCTCCAGCGCATCGGCCCCGGCCTGTTCGAGCGCGCGCCCAAGCTCGACCCAGCCCGACGGGGAGATGCCGTTGAGGCTCGCCACCACCGGAATCTCGAGCCGCCGCTTGAGCTGGTGCAGCTGCGACAGATAGCGGTCGAGGCCGCCATGGAAGGCGCCGGCGCCGGGCAGATAATTCTCCGCCTCGGCGTGCCCGAGTTCGCCGTGCAGCAGGAAGCGGTCGAGCATCGCGTCTTCGGCGTGCAGTTCCTCCTCGAACAGGGAATACATCACCAGCGCCGCGGCGCCGGCGTCTTCCAGCCGCAAGGCCGTATCCAGATTGCGCGACAGCGGCGAGGCGGAGGGCACCAGGGGGTTCTTCAGCCGCAGCCCGAGATAGTCGGTCGAAAGATCGGTCATGTCAGGCTCCGGGTTTGGATACGTCGGCAGGCGCCTGCGCCAGGGCCTGATAGGTCTTGAAGCGCCGCTCGGCCTCCTGCTGCGCCTGCTCCAGGAAACGCTTCGCGGCTTCCGGATGGCTGCGCGCGAGCATCGCGAAGCGGGTTTCCGATTCCATGAAGGCCTTGACCGGCTGCGACGGGGGCGCCGAGTCGAGCCGGAACGGATTGCCGCCGGTCTCCGCCACGCGCGGGTCGAAACGGAACAGCGGCCAGTGCCCGCTCTTCACCGCGAGCTCCTGCTGGCGCTGGTTGTAGAGCATGTCGTAGCCGTGGGCGATGCAGGGACTGTAGGCGACGATCAGCGAGGGCCCGGGATAGGCCTCGGCCTCGTGGAAGACGCGCAGGGTCTGCACGTCCTTCGCGCCGTATGCGACCGTCGCGACGTAGACGTGGCCATAGTCGCTGGCGAGCCTGGCGAGATCCTTCTTCGCCGTCGCCTTGCCGCCGGCGGAAAACTTGGCGACCGCGCCGATCGGCGTGGCCTTGGAGGTCTGCCCCCCGGTGTTCGAGTACACCTCGGTGTCGAGCACCAGGATGTTCACGTCGTAGGGCAAGGCCAGCACATGATCGAGGCCGCCGTAGCCGATGTCGTAGGCCCAGCCGTCGCCGCCGATGATCCATACCGAGCGCCGGACCAGCCATTCGGCGACCGCGACGAGTTCCTGCGCGCGCGCATGCCGCGACGCCGCGAGCCGATCGCGCAACAGCGCCACGCGTTCGCGCTGGGCGACGATGCCCGCCTCGTCGCGCTGGTCGGCGCTGACGAGCGCCTCGGCGAGGTCGCCGCCGATGTCCGAAGCGAGCTCGCGCACCAGCTGCTTTGCGTAGTCCATCAGGTGATCCGCAGCCAGGCGCATGCCGAGCCCGAACTCGGCGTTGTCCTCGAACAGCGAATTGCTCCACGCCGGGCCACGCCCCGCCGCGTTGACCGTGTAGGGCGTGCTCGGCAGGTTGCCGCCGTATATCGAGGAGCAGCCGGTCGCGTTGGCGATCAGCATGCGGTCGCCGAACAACTGGGTGGCGAGCCGGATGTACGGCGTCTCGCCGCAGCCGGCACAGGCACCGGAAAACTCGAACAGCGGATCGAGCAGCATCGAGCCCGGGATGGTGCCCTGCTTCAGCAGGCTGCGGTCGAACTCGGGCAGGCGCAGGAAGAAGGCGAAGTTCTCGCGCTCCTGCTCGCGCAGCGGGCCGATCGGCGCCATGTTGACGGCGCGTCGCGAGACGTTGGATTTGTCGTGGATCGGACAGGCCTCGACGCAATCGCCGCAGCCGGTGCAATCCTCCGGCGCCACCTGGTAGCTGATGTGCGTGCCGGCCGGCAGGTCCTTGCTCTTGATCGCCACGTGCTTGAATGTCGGCGGTGCGGCGACCGCCGCCTCGGCGGCGAAGGCGCGAGCGCGGATCGCGCTGTGCGGGCAGACGAACACGCACTTGCCGCACTGGGTGCACAGATCGGGATCCCACACCGGGATTTCCAGCGCGATGTTGCGCTTCTCGTACTGCGCGGTGCCGAGCGGATAAGTGCCGTCGGCCGGCATCATCGAGACCGGCAGGGCATCGCCGTGGCCGTGATAGAGCGGCAGGGTCAGGTCGCGCACGAAATCAGGCAGCTCGGCAACGGCTTCGTGCACGGCCGCCCTCGCATCGGCGCCGGCTTCGGCTGGGACAGCCGCCTGGTGCAGCGCCGCCAGCGCCATGTCGATCGCCTGGTAGTTCAGCTCGACCAGCCGCCGGCTCTTGCGCCCGTAGGTCTTGTCGACCGCGTGCTTGATCGCGACGATGGCCGCGTCCTTTTTCAGGACGCCGGATATCGCGAAGAAGCAGGTCTGCATGATCGTGTTGATGCGGCGTCCCATGCCGGCCGCGGCGGCGACGGCGTAGGCGTCGATCACCCACAGCTGCAGACGCTTGTCGACGATCTGCGCGCGCAGTCTCGCCGGCAGGGTCTCCCATACCGCATCGGGTGATGCCGGCGTGTTGAGCAGGAAGACCCCGCCCGGCGCGGCGTGCTCGAGCAGCTCGTAGCGGTCGACGAACATCGGCTGGTGGCAGGCGACGAAGCCTGCCATCCCCGGCTCGACGAGGTAGGACGACCGGATCGGCGCGGGGCCGAAGCGCAGGTGCGACACCGTCACCGCACCGGATTTCTTGGAGTCGTAGACGAAGTAGCCCTGCGCCTGCAGGGCGGTCGCCTCGCCGAGGATCTTGATCGAGTTCTTGTTGGCCGACACGGTACCGTCCGAGCCCAGTCCCCAGAACACCGCATGCTGCAGGCGGCGCGAGGCATCCGTGCGAAATGCCGCGTCCCACGGCAGCGACAGATGCGTCAGGTCGTCGTGGATGCCGATGCTGAACTGGCGCCTGGGCGCCGCGGCGGCGAGTTCGTCGAACACCGCCTTGACCATGCCCGGGGTGAACTCCTTGCTCGCCAGGCCATAGCGGCCGCCGATCACGCGCGGCATGGCGCGCACGCCATCGGCCGCCGCCTGCGCCAAGGCCGTCACGACGTCCTTGTAGAGCGGCTCGCCGTCGGCACCCGGCTCCTTGCAGCGGTCGAGCACGGCGATCGCGCGGGCGGTGGCGGGCAGGGCCGCGAGCAGCGCGTCGGCGGCGAATGGCCGGTACAGGCGCACCTTCAGCACGCCCACCCTGGCGCCGCGCGCGTTCAGATGCTCGACCGTCTCGTGCGCGGTTTCCGCGCCCGAGCCCATCAGCACGATGACGCGTTCGGCGTCGGCGTCGCCGACGTATTCGAACAGCCGGTAGGACCGGCCGGTGCGTTCGCCGAAACGGTCCATCGCCGCCTGCAGCACCCCGGGAAACGCGTCGTAGTAGGGATTGGCGCGCTCGCGCGACTGGAAGAACACGTCCGGGTTCTGCGAGGTGCCGCGCAGCACCGGGTGCTCGGGCGACAAGGCGCGCGCGCGATGCGCCGCGATGAGGTCGGCGTCGAGCATCGCGCGGACCGTCGCCTCGTCGACCGCTTCGATCTTGACGACCTCATGCGAGGTACGGAAGCCGTCGAAGAAGTGGACCACCGGCAGGCGGCCGGCGAGCGTCGCGGCGTGCGCAATCACCGCAAGGTCCTGCGCCTCCTGCGGCGAGCCGGAGGCAAGCAGCGCGCAGCCGGTCGCCCGCACCGCCATCACGTCGGACTGGTCGCCGAAGATCGACAGCGCGTGCGTGGCGATTGCGCGCGCCGCGACGTGAAGCACGAAGGGGGTCAGCTCGCCGGCGATCTTGTAGAGGTTGGGGATCATCAGGAGCAGGCCCTGGCTGGCGGTGAAGCTCGTCGCCAGTGCACCCGAGGTCAGCGCGCCATGCAGCGCGCCCGCCGCGCCGCCCTCAGACTGCATCTCGATGATTTTCGGAACCGCCCCCCACAGGTTGGTGCGCCCCTGGGAGGCCCATTCGTCGGCCCATTCGCCCATGCTGGAGGCGGGGGTGATGGGGTAGATCGCAATCACCTCGCTCGCGAGGTAGGCCATGCGGGCAACGGCTTCGTTGCCGTCGATGGTGTGCGTGCGCGTCATGATGCGGCCTTCGGACAATTCTGTCCTTTATTCTAGCCGCACGAGGGAAATGGGCCAGCCCGGCGACATGCGCTCAGGGCGGCGAAGCGGATGTCAGGTGCGGGGATGCACGCAGCTCGCGACCACCCGGCGGACCAGCGGCGCCATCACCATGACCGAGGGAAACGCCACGGCCCAGGAGCCGAGCCAGGCCGACAGCCACTTGCCGGCGAAGCCGGCGATCAGGCCGATCGTCTGCCAGGTGGCCACGCCGGATACCAGCAGCGACATCAGCCCGGACAGCAGCAGGGAAAACAGCGGGTGCGCGAAACGGGCAGGCAGCTTCATGACGCGTCGACGATGCATGAGGCGGCGCCGCGCTTCAACCCAGCTGGTCGGGTGCCTCGAGCGGCGTCCGATGGCCCTGCTCGCCGTGCAGCTGGGGCTGGTACCACCCCAGCTTCTCGCGCAGCCTGACGACATTGCCGACGATGATGAGCGTCGGCGGCTTCAGCCGGGCCTCTTCCGCCAGCGTCGGCAGGCTCCGCAGGTCGCCGGTGATCACACGCTGGGTCGGCAGCGTGCCGTGCTGGACGATCGCCGCCGGGGTGTCGGGCGTGAGCCCGTGCTTGATCAGCGCCTCGCACAACAGCGGCAATCCCTTCAGGCCCATGTAGATGACGATCGTCTGATCCTGACGGGCGATGCCTTCCCAGTTGAGATTGAAGGTGTTTTCCTTCAGGTGGCCGGTGACGAAGGCGACCGACTGCGCATAGTCGCGGTGGGTGAGCGGAATGCCCGCATACGACGCCACGCCGGCGGCGGCCGTGATGCCTGGCACGACCTGGAACGGCACGCCGTGCTCGACCAGGGTTTCGATCTCCTCGCCGCCGCGGCCGAAGATGAACGGATCACCGCCCTTCAGCCGCAGCGTGCGCTTGCCCTCCTTGGCCAGCCGCACCAGCATGAGGTTGATTTCCTCCTGCGGCACCGCGTGGTCGTCGCGCTCCTTGCCGACATAGATGCGCTCCGCGTCGCGCCGGCACATGTCGAGAATCGGTGGCGAGACGAGACGGTCATAGACGATGACGTCGGCCTGCTGCATCAGGCGCAGCGCGCGGAAGGTGAGCAGGTCCGGATTGCCCGGCCCTGCGCCGACGAGGTAGACCTCGCCGCGGCTGATGTCGTGCTGCGCTCCCTCCCGGATCATCGCGTCGAGCTGGGTCTCGGCCTCGGCGTCGCGGCCGGAGAACACCATTTCGGCCACCGGCGAGAGGAAGACCTTTTCCCAGAACGCGCGCCGCTGCTCCGGCTTGATCGCGTCCCGCACGCGGTCCTTGTAGCGCGACGCCAGCGCCGACAGCCGCCCGTAGGCGGCAGGAATCAGCGTCTCCAGGCGTGCCCGCAGCATGCGCGCGAGTACCGGCGATTCGCCGCCGCTGGACACCGCCACCATGATCGGCGAGCGGTCGATGATCGACGGCAGGATGAAGCTGCACAGCGCGGGCTTGTCGGCCACGTTCACCGGGATGTGCCGTGTGCGCGCGGCGTCGGCAACCAGTTTCGCCGCGGTGGCGTCCTCCTCGACGACGATTACGGCGTCCTTGCCTTCGAGCAGTTCGGGGCGGAAGGCGTCGGCCACGCGGGCCACGCGTTCGGCGTGCGGAAGCCGCGCGAAGCCTTCATGCAAGTCAGGGGCGGCGACATCGACGCGCGCGCCGGCGCGCAACAACAGCTCCGTCTTGCGCGCCGCGGTTTCGGAGCCGCCCACCACCAGGCAGTGACGGTCGCGCAGATCGAGGAAAATCGGCAGGTAGTTCATCGGGTCACTCGGCAGGCGCGGCTTGGTCGGCCTCCTCGGCCGAATACGGGGGGATGAAGATGAAGCGCATGTCGCCCGGGCTCATCTCGACGAAATCGAGCGTCACGCCCTGCAGGTAGGGCGTGCTTTGCGGCGCGATCAGCAGCTGAATGCCGTTGACGATCAGATGCTCGTCGGCCTCGCGTTCGGTGTCGAAGCCCATGCCGTAATTCACGCTGCCGTCTTCTTCCTGGTAGGCGGCGACCCGCAGGATCATCTCGAATACGTCGGGGTTGTTGTTGGCGACACGAATCTGCGCGGCGGCAGCGTCGGTGATCTTGATCATGGGCCTTCCCTCGAAAATTAAGCGGCGGCACGCGCCTTGTGCGTGCGCACCTGATTCAAAAACGGTCCGATCCAGCCGCGGGGGCCGGACCCGCGGCGGTGGACGTAGCCGGCGAGCAGGTTGCGATGCTGGTATCCGTCGTGCCGGCCGTCGATGCCGTGACCCCGCGTGACCTCGTAGGCGAATATGGCGTCGGCGGGGAGGTTTTCCAAGCTCGAATAGTGAAATTCATGCGCCGGAATCTCAGCCGTCTCCTGCCAGTGGTCCGCGCCCGTCGGCTGCAGCCTCGCATAGCCGCGGCCGACCGGCCGGTCGTGCATCACGGTATTTCCCGGCACTGCACCGACCATCCGGCAGGTCCTGCCCTGCCAGCTGAGCTCGCGCGACAGGTACATCAGCCCGCCGCACTCGGCGTAGGTCGGCAGGCCGGCATCGATCGCATCGCGGATCTGCCCGCGCAGCGTCGCATTTGCCTCGAGTTCGTTCATGAACATCTCGGGGAAGCCGCCGCCGATGAGCAGCCCGTCGACGTCCGGCAGCACGCGGTCGCGCAAGGTGTCGATCGCGACCAGCTCGACGCCGGCCCCGCGCAGGGTGTCGAGATCTTCGCTGTAGTAGAAGCCGAAGGCCGGATCCTGGGCGATGCCGATGCGCAGTCGCTCGGCGGACGTCGCCTGCAGGGGCGCCTGCGGCATAGGAAAGTCCGGAGCACTGTCCGCGATCGCAACGACCCGGTCGAGATCCACCTGCGCCGCGACGCGCTCGCCAACCCGCTGAATGCGCACGCGCGCGGCGTCCTGCTCGTTGGCCGGCACCAGGCCGAGATGCCGCTCGGTGATCTGCATGCCGGCATCGTGCTGGACGGCGCCGAGGACCTCGACATCGGTGTAATGCTCGATCACCGCGCGCAGCTTCGATTCGTGGCGGCTTCCGCCGAGGTTGTTCAGGATCACGCCGGCGATCCGGATGTCGCGGTCGAAGGCCTGGTAGCCGAGGATCAGGGGCGCGACGCCGCGGGTCATGCCGCGCGCGTCGATGACCAGCACGACCGGTGCACCCAGCAACTTGGCGAGGGCGGCGTTGGAGTTGCTGCCGTCGAGATCGAGGCCGTCGTAGAGTCCCTTGTTGCCCTCGATCAGGCTGACGCGGGCGCCGGCGCCCGCGCGCCCGAACAGCCCCGTGATCTCGGCGTGCTGCATCATGTGGAAATCGAGGTTGTAGCAGGGCCGCCCGGCAGCCATGCCGAGCCAGAGCGGATCGATGTAATCGGGTCCCTTCTTGAAGGGCTGCACCGCCTGGCCGCGCGCGTGCAGCGCCGCGCATAACCCCAGGGTCAGGGTCGTCTTCCCGGACGATTTGTGCGCCGCAGAAATGAAGACGCGGGGCCTGGAAGCCCCGCGCGCGTTCGAATCGTTCGTCATCATGTTGGCCGATTCATGCCTGACGCCCGCCTGCCGGCCTTCGTCCGGCAGGTCGCCGCACGTCAGTGTTCCAGCTTGGCGACGGTGGCGTCGTCCAGGCTGACCGGCAGCAGACGGAGCACCTTGACCGCGAAGGTCGTGATGAGCAGCGCGATCGCCACCCCGCCGAGCCCGAGGAACCATTCAGGCGTACTGGGCGAGTAGTCATGCACGACGCCGTCATAGAACGTGCTCTTCATCGTCATGCCCGGGAACATTTCCAGGGGATAGGCCTGGGCGCCGATGATGGTCACGTACTCCTGCGCGATGCCGCCGAGGATCACGAGCACGCAGGCCACGAGGACCCAGCTGCGCTGCTTGCCAAGGCCGGTCAGCAGGATCACGAGCGGAAGCACGCAGCCGACGACGATCTGGCCCACCCAGAACAGGGTGGTGATGTCCCCCCCATCGCGCAGGATGAAGGCTTCCGCCCCGTGCATTTTCGCGAAGTAGAGGTTGGTCAGGTGGTAGACCACCACGAAGTAGAGCACGGCGGCGACGAATACGGCCAGCAGGTAGCGCAGGCGGTTCATCACGACGTCGCCGAGCGGGCGACCGGTCCATGCGTACGACGCGGCCAGCACGAGCAGATAGATCGCGAGGCCGTAGGCAAACGACATGATGATGAACATCGGCGCCAGCATCGCACTGCCGTACAGGGCACGCGCGATCAGGAAACCGAACAGCGAACCGGTACCGGTCGTGAGAATCAGCCGCCACAGGAAGGCGGCGGTGCCGGCGACCTTCGTATACGCCTTCACGCTGCTGTCGAGCATGGTCCAGAGGTAGATCCCGACCAGCACGAAGAAACCCGAATAGAGGAACACGTTCCACGTGAACATCGACGTGAAGTTGAAGTGGGTCATCGCGACGATCAGGCGGTCCGAGCGGCCGAGATCGAGGACGAGCACCAGCAGGCCACCCGCCAGCAGGGCCAGCGCGAGAATCGCCGAAAGCGGCGCCAGCGGCTTGTACATGGGTTTGTTGAACACCGACGCGATCGACGCGACGTTCAGCGCGCCCGAGGCCGCCACGATCAGGAACACCGCAAACACGTGCGGCAGGCCCCAGACGACCTGGTTGTCCATGCCCGTCACGACGTGGCCGTGATGGTGCATGTACAGGTAGGACAGAAAGCCGAACAGCACGAAAAGGCCGATGCCGCCGAACAGCATCCAGTACTTCAGGCTGCTGCCTTCAACTTCGCGGAAAGTAATGCTTGCCATGTTGTTTTAGATTCCGTGGTAGCGGACGCCGACATTGAGATTGAGGTCGGCGCGGACCTGCTTGGTCGGCAGTTCGCGCAGCCGCTTCGAAATCTCGCTTTCGGGGTCGTTCATGTCGCCGAACACCAGGGCGTTATGACCGGCCTTGGTACAGGCCTCGACGCAGGCGGTGGTGCCGTCGCCGCGGTCGACCTTCTGCACGCAGAACGTACAGGCCTCGACACATCCAACGCCGCGGGGAACATCCGGCTTCTGCGTGTCGTTCAGCGGCTCGTGAACCAGCGAGCGAGCCTTGTACGGGCAGGCCATCATGCAGTAACGGCAACCGATGCAGGTGTGGCGGTTCACCAGGACAATGCCGTCGGCACGCTTGAACGACGCGCCCGTCGGGCAGACGTCGACGCACGGCGGCTCGGCGCAGTGCTGGCACAGCATCGGCAGGTTGGTCTCCTGCTGCGTCAGCGGATCCTGGAGTTCCAGCTTGCGGATCCACTGCGGCGCCTGCTTGGGGTGCTTGCTCTCGGCAACCGGCGTCCAGCCGTTCTCGGTGCTGCACGCGCTGACGCACTCGTCGCAGCCGCTCGCGCACTTGGTGGCGTCGACCAGCATGCCCCAGCGCACCGCGCCGCTGGCCGCCTGGTCTTCGGGGCGGCCGTGCGCCACTTCGACCAGCATCACGCCTGGAGCGAGCGTGACGCCTGCGGCGACCGTAGCGGCCCCGAGAAACCGGCGCCGCTCGGGCGACGCGGGCGAATTGTCAGTCATCGATTTCATCTCGGTCATTTGGCAACCCCGGCCATGTCTTCGGGGCTGATCTTGCGATCGGCCTGTGCCGCCAGCTGATGGGCGTAATGGGCCGACTCCGCGTTGAGCGGATGCATGGCCATCGAGCCCTGCGGCTTGGTGGAGTGGCAGTCGAAACAGTCGATCTTCACCGCGGCATAGGTGTGGCAGCTGACGCAGAAGTCGTCCTTCGAGGCCGCAACGCTGCCAGTCTTTTCGCTGGCGTGGCAGTTGATGCATTCCTTCAGGCTGTACTTCTTGGTACGAATCCCTTCGAGCACCGTCTCGTCACGATGGTGCAGCAGCACCTTCATGTGGTTGCGGCGCATGAACTCGTTGGGTTCGACGCAGTGCTCGCCCTTGGCGGCCTTCGTGATCACCGGCTTCGGGGCCCCCCCGGCCTTGGGCTGGTCTTCCGACCCGGCCCAGGCCAGGGCCGCGGTCGTCAGGACGACCGCCCCCAGAGCCAGAAGGCGTTTGAACTTGCGGGCCACGCTTAGTCACCCATGCCCATGACGATGTAGCCGGTCGGGCAGACGTCCGCACAGATGTGGCAGCCGATGCACTTGCCGTAGTCGGTGTCGACGTAACGACCCACGGTCGGGTTGTCCTTCTTCTTCACCTTGAACACCGCGGTCTGCGGGCAGTAGACGACGCAGTTGTCGCACTCGAAGCACTGGCCGCAGGACATGCAGCGCTTGGCCTCTTCCACGACCTGCTTCTCGGACAGCGCGTGCAGGCGTTCTTCGAAGTTGCCCAGGGCCTGTTCCTTGTCGAGCACGGTCACGTCACGGATGTGGCGCGCAACGTTGGGGAAATGGCCGAGGAACAGCTCGTTGTGCGGGATGATGTGACGCTGCGACCGATCTTCGAAGTTGTGCAGGATGTCCTTGCGCGCAGAAGTACCCCAGTCCTGGCCATGCACTTCGTTGTACTCGTGGCCGGATTCGAGCCACTTGCGGATCTCGTCGAAGTGGTGCACGTCGACCTTCGGACGCTTGTCGAGCTCCTTGCCGGCGAGGAAGGCGTCGATGCCGTCGACGGCGATCGAGGCGTGGCCGATCGCGGTAGTCAGCAGGTGCGGACGGATCACGTCGCCGCCGACGAAGACCTTGTCGTTGCCGGGGAAACGGTAGTTCTTGTCGGCCTTGATCAGGCCGTTGTTGTTGTTGAACTGTTCGAGGCCCGTGAAATCGACGCCCTGGCCGATCGCGGAAACGATCAGGTCGGCCGGCAGGTCACGCTCGGTGCCTTCGACAATCTTGGTTTCCTTGCCTTCCATCACGAAGTCCGCCACGCGCAGGGCGGTGGCACGGCCGTTGGCGTCAACGACCACCGCCACCGGGGTCACGCCGCCGATGATCTCGATGCCTTCCTGCTGCGCATGCTCGACTTCATGCTTGTTGGCGGCCATCTTGTCGACGGTGGCGCGGGAAACCAGCACCACGTCGGCGCCTTCGCGGGCGGAAATGGCGGCAACGTCGGACGCCATGTGCCCGGAGATCACGGCTTCCGGACGATCGTCATGGCTGCCGGACTTGGTCACATTGCCGAGACGGCGAGCAACGGTCGCGACGTCGATCGAGGTATCGCCGCCGCCGATGACGACGACGCGGTTGCCGACGTGCTGCAGGCGGCCCTCGTTGAAGGCACGCAGGAAGGCGACGGCGGTCACGCAGTTGGGCGCCTCGGCGCCGGGAACCGGGAGCGGACGGCCAGCCTGGGCACCCATGGCCATGAAGATGGCATCGTAGTTCTTGTCCAGTTCGTCGAAGCTGATGTCGCTGCCGACGCGGGTCTTGAGACGGGTCTCGACGCCCATGGCGATGATGCGGTTGATTTCGGCGTCGAGCATTTCGCGCGGGGTGCGGAAACCCGGGATGCCGTAGCGCATCATGCCGCCAAGCTCCTCGTGCTCGTCGAAGATGGTGACGGCGTGGCCGCGCAGGCGCAGCTGGTAGGCGGCGGCCAGGCCCGCCGGGCCGGCGCCGATGACGGCGACCTTCTTGCCGGTTTCGGTCGCGGCGGAGGTGAACGCCATGTTGTTGGCAATGCCCCAGTCGCCGATGAAGTGCTCGACGGAGTTGATGCCGACGTGGTCTTCGACCATGTTGCGGTTACAGCCGGATTCGCACGGCGCCGGGCAGACACGGCCCATCACGCCCGGGAAGGGGTTGGCTTCGGTGAGGCGGCGGAAGGCGTACTCCTGCCAGGTCACGCCTGCAGGCGGCTTCTCGATGCCGCGCGCGATGTTCAGATAGCCGCGAATGTCTTCACCCGCCGGGCACGAGCCCTGGCAGGGAGGCGTGGAGAGCATGTACTCGGGACACTTGTGGGTCCAGCTCGACTGGAAGATGCGATCCTGCGAAGAACGATAGTTCTTGTCGGACTCGCCATCCTTGAAGCGACGCCATGTCATGCCTTCGGTCTTTGCTGCTTTGTTCGTCGTGACAGCCATGTTGGTTCTCCTAACGCCTACACAAAATGAATGTTTGTTGAATATTTGGATCAGTCGAGCTTGACCGCCCGGCCGACCAGCTGATGCACACCGCCCACCATGCTCATGTCGAAGCCGTACTTGGGCAAGACCTTGGTGAATTGCGCCTTGCAGATGGCGCAGATCAGGGCCAGGAAGTTGACCTGGTGTTCCTTGACCACGTTGTTGAGTGCGGTCGCGCGGGGCAGCGCACCCTTGACCCGCACCTCCATGAGATCGTCCGTCAGCAGGCCGCCGCCACCGCCGCAGCAGAACGTGGCCTCACGGATCGTGCCGTCCGCCATGTCGTGGTAGTTGTTCACGACCGCCTTGATCAACTCGCGCGGAATTTCGAACTGGCCGCCCGGCTCCGTGCCCATGCGCGAAGCGCGGGCGACGTTGCACGAGTCGTGGTAGGTCACGACGAACTCGTCGTTGACCGACGGGTCGACCTGGATCTTGCCCTGCTTGATCAGGTCGTTGGTCAGTTCGCAAATGTGCTGGGGCTGCGGGTAGCTCGGGTCGAGCTGTTTCTGCAGTTCGATCGAGAACGGGTCATCGCCGCCGTAGCCGATACCGGTCAGCGTGTTCCAGAAGCTGTAGGCGACGCGCCAGGCATGGCCGCACTCGCCCACCACGATGCGCTTGGCGCCCAGTTCCAGAGCCGCGTCGCGGATGCGCATGGCGACATTGCGCATCGTCTCGTAATTGCCGTTGAAGAGGCCAAAGTTGCCGGCTTCCGACGCGTAGGACGACAGCGTCCAGCTGATGCCCGCGGCATGGAAGACCTTGGCATAGCCGATCAGCGACTCGACGTGCGGCTCCGAGAAGAAGTCGGCGGAGGGCGTGATCAGCAGCACTTCGGCACCTTTCACGTCCATCGGCAGCTTGACCGGCACGCCGGTGTCGGCTTCGATGTCCTCCTCGAGGCCGGCGAGCGTGTCTTCCAGCGCCGGTCCCGGCAGGCCGAGGTTGTTGCCGATCTTTTGCACCTTGCCGAGAATCTCGTTGGAGTACTTCTGCCCGATGCCGACGTGGTTGAGGATCTCGCGACCGGCCATCGTGATCTCGGCGGTGTCGATGCCGTATGGGCAGAAGACCGAGCAGCGACGGCATTCGGAACACTGGTGGTAATAGCTGTACCACTCGTCGAGGATGTCCTTGGTCAGGTCCTTTGCGCCGACGAGTTTGGGGAACAGCTTGCCGGCGGGGGTGAAGTAGCGACGGTAAACCTGGCGCATCAGGTCCTGCCGCGCGACCGGCATGTTCTTGGGGTCGGACGTGCCGAGGTAGTAGTGGCACTTGTCGGTACAGGCGCCGCAATGCACGCAGGCGTCGAGAAAGACCTTGAGCGAGCGGTACTTGCCCAGCAGGTCGCCCATCTTCTCGATGGCACGCTCCTTCCAGTCTTCGACGAGCTCGTGCGGATAACCCATGAAGTCCTGCACCGCCTTCGGCGCGGGGAACGTCTTGACGTGCGCCATCACGCCTTCCCGCAGCTTGGGAACCTCGATGTCGTCCTTCAGTTCTGGAATATCAAAATCTGCAGCAGCCACTTGAAAGTCCTCTGTCCGTACGTATGTGTCCGTCGTCGCTACCGACGGATCAGTTGTTCCGTTCCAGGCGCGCCGCCCAGGCCGCGACGTGGCGATGCTCACGCGGGTTGTCGACCTGGTTGCGGGTCGGGCTGAAGAACACGCCCGGAGCATGCAACAGCTTGCTGATCGGGAAAATGACCATCAGCGTCGCGACCAGCGCCAGGTGCACCAGCAGGGGAGGATCCTGGGGGAGCGGCTGGATGTCGAAATACATCAGGCCCATGAAAAATTCTTTCAGCGAGATGATGTCGGTATGGGCGACGAAGGTCATCACCATGCCCGACGCGCCGATGGCGAGAAGCAGGACCAGGATGAGGTAGTCGGAGGGCGTCGAGATGTAGCGCACGCGGTCGACAAGGAAGCGCCGCGCCAGAAGGCCCGCGAGGCCGATCACCATCATGATGCTCGCGTACTTGCCGAACGGCTGGACGATATCGACCCAGAACCAGACGGGTTGGGTGAAATAGCGGAGATGACGTGCGAGGACTAGGAACAGGCCGAAGTGGAACAGCCAGCCGAAGACCCAGATCCACTTGTTCGACTTGAAGAGCGACTCGAAGACCACGACCTCCTTGGCCATGCGGTAGACGACGCCCGGCTTCGTGGTCGGGGCGGGAGTCGTCGGGATGAGCAGCGGAGCGGGCGTCCGGCTGTAATCAAAAATCTTGTAGATCAAGCCCACCACCAGCAGCACGGTGGCGATGTAGAACAGCCCGGCGTAAATCATCGTCACAGTAGACAAATTCCATCTCCCATTGGGTCCGGACCCGTTTCACGCGAGCGCGTGGACGAATCGTTTTCCGCAGCACGTTGTGTTTACGAATCGAACGCGGTCCGAAATCTGGACGCATTCGATCGGGAAACACGACCGGGACGGACTCGCGCCGCGATGCGGGGCGAGCCGCCGGTCTTGCAGCTTAGATACAGCCAGTCGGCTTGGGCAGGCCGGCGATCTTACAGGCCTGCTTGGCGGGGCCGTAGGGGAACAACTCGTACAGGTACTTGTTGTTGCCCTTCTCGGGGCCGAGCTTCTTGCCGATCGCCTTGGTCAGAACGCGGACAGCGGGGGCGATCTGGTATTCGGCGTAGTACTCGCGCAGGAAGTTGACGACTTCCCAGTGCGCTTCGGTCAGGTCAACCTTTTCTTCGACGGCCATGTACTTGGCAATGTCTTCGTTCCACTGCGACAGATCGACCAGATAGCCTTCCTCGTCGACTTCGACTTCCTTACCGGCGATGTTCACCATAGGCATAGCAATACTCCTTTGTTAAAAGTTACAGCCAAGACTGACAGTTGCTGTGTTCTGCGACCAGATCCACAAAACCGCCGTAATCCACGACATTGACACCGTCCAGCACGCGCCCGGCCATGCCACGCGCCGCCAGATCGGGACCGAGTGCGTAAATCTTGAGGTCAGCTTGTGCTGCCTGGATTTTCGCCGCCACCGGATTGCCCTTGGTCGCAGCGTAGACCGCGTCCTCGATCAGCAAAACGGCGGAACCTTTGGTGGCCAACTTCAGGCAGCTGTCCAGCGAGCTGCGCTCAGAGGCCGATTTGTTCACGATATGCAGCATGTGTATCCCCTTAGAAGCTGATCACGACGTCTTGCTCGGCCATGAGATTCTTCATCTCGTCGTCCGATAGAACGGTCACGTCGACAATCAGGTCATCCTCGGTCAGGCCGCGCGCGTCCATCGAGGAACGGTCGACATAGAGTTTCTCGATGTCGTAGCCTTCCAGCGCACGGTAGGTCTTGGAAAAGTCCTTGACCTCGACACCCTTGGTGTCGATGCCCTTCATCAGCTGGTACACGCCGTCGTCGGTGAACACCAGGCTCACGTCCTGATCGAAAGCAGCGGTAATCAACACCACCTCCAGGCCTTCCAGCGCGTACACGGTACCGTGCGGCGCCTTGCGGTTCAGGAACATGAATTTCTTGACGATGCCGGAGCCGTCGTCTTCCATATCCATATCGCTCATCTCGTTATTCCTCAATCACCGAACGTCACGAGACGATCGTACTGAATACCCATTTCCACCAACTGACCCAGACCGGAAATGCGGAATCCCGGGGCCAGCAGTTCGTCCTTGATGCCGCGACGGAGCGCGGCGGCCACGCACACGACGAGATCGATGCCGTGATCTTCGGCCAGCTTGGACCAGCGCGCGGTGACGTTGCGGTCATCCTGCGGCGGCTCGGCCATGCGCGTCGAGTTGTTCACGCCGTCATGGTAGAAAAAGACACGGGGAATCTTGTGACCCTTCTCGATCGCCGTGCGGGCGAAGAGATAAGCGGAGTCACTGGCCTGATGGTTGTAAGGCCCCTCGTTAATCAGAATGCCGAATTGCATGGCTACTCAAACTCCGAAAAATCCAGTCATTGTTATCAAGCGACCGCCGCAGCCTGGTCGGCCGCGGCGGCGCTGACTACTCCCCGAACCGCTCAGAAGCGGATGTGCGCGGAGGCGTTCAGGTTGTAACGGCCACCACGCCAGTTATCGATGTGATACTTGGTGAAGGGCAGACCGGTCTTCTCGAAGAACGCGGGCCAACCGATACGGTCGATCCAGTCGATCATGCGCTCCCAAGGCTTGCCGTCTTCCTTGTAGGTCGCGAGGATCTTCTTGACCACTTCGGCAACTTCCGGCCAGCGCGGCGCCCTGTTCGGCAGTCCGTTCGCAACCAGCTTGTGGAAGGTCGGCTTGGAACGGGCGTTCGAGTTCTTGCCGCCCACCCAGATCGCGATCTTGGAGTGCTCGGGATCGTTGATCTGCATCGGCGGGCAGGGAGGATAGCAGGCGCCGCAGCAGATACATTTCTTCTCGTCCACTTCCAGCGAGGGCTTGCCGTTCACCAGGGCGGGACGGATCGCAGCCACCGGGCAGCGCGCCACGACGGAAGGACGCTCACACACGTTGGCCACCAGATCGTGGTTGATCTTGGGCGGCTTGGTGTGCTGGACGATGATGGCGATGTCCGCCTGGCCGCCGCAGTTGATCTCGCAGCACGAGGTCGACAGCTTGACGCGGTTAGGCATCTCGCACTTGACAAAGTCGTCGTACAGCTCGTCCATCAGCGCCTTCACCACGCCGGAGGCATCGGTACCAGGGATGTCGCAATGCAGGAAGCCCTGGGTGTGCGCAATCATGGACACCGAGTTCGCGGTGCCACCGATGGGGTAGCCCTTCTCGCTCAGCGCCTTGATCAGCGGCTCGACCTTGGAACCGTCGGCCACCATGTATTCGATGTTGGAACGCGCAGTGAAACGCACGTAACCGTCAGCGTATTGGTCGGCGATGTCAGCCAGCTCGCGGATGGTGTAATGGTCCATCTGGCGTGCCGTGCCGGCCTTGACGGTCCAGATTTCGTCGCCGGACTCGGCGCGGTGGTACAGGACACCCGGCTTCGGGTGGCTGTGGAAAGCCCACTTGCCGTAGTTCTTCACCATCACGGGGTGCATGTAGGGCATCGGATCCGGTGCGCCGGACTCGATAGGCGGACGTAGTTCTGCCATGTTTTATCTCCAACGGATTTAATGCACGGACCCCAGCTCTCGCCGAGGCCCGCGGTAAACGAAACTTAAGCGGCGGACGACTGCTTGTACTCGTTCCACTTCTCGACCTGCTCGTCCCAGTCGTCGGAACGGAAGTAGGGGTTGGAACGCGGCGCATTGATCATGTTGGGATCGACCGGGAGATCCATGCCTTCGAGGAAGTTGGCCAGACCGATGCGGTCGATCATCTCGCCGGTGCGCTCGTGCTCCAGCGCGTTCTCGGCGAAGAAGTCGATGATGTTGCGCGACAGCTCGTTCAGCCGTTCGAAATCCTCGTCCGACTCGAGCTTCATGAACGGGATCACGACCGTACCCATGGTGGCGCCGATCTTCAGCACGCCCTTGCCGCCGACCAGGATGGTCACACCCTTGTCGAGGCCAACACGCAGGC
This sequence comes from Thiobacillus sp. SCUT-2, assembly GCF_035621355.1. Lineage (NCBI taxonomy): Bacteria > Pseudomonadati > Pseudomonadota > Betaproteobacteria > Nitrosomonadales > Thiobacillaceae > Thiobacillus > Thiobacillus sedimenti. Next base: position 2,654,472 of record NZ_CP141769.1, read on the forward strand.
CGCCGGGGATGACGTTCAGGCAATGCATGCAACGGACGCAGTTCTTGTTGTCGATGCACATCGTGTTGCCGTCGCCCAGGTTGGCGGCAGAAATCTTATCACCACCCTTGAATTCGGCGCTGGCAACCAGGGTGATCGCCTTGGTCGGGCACTTGCTGATCACGTCGTTGACCAGACCCTTCATGCCGTGGTCCTTGTAGTAGGCCTGGACCTGCGCCTCATCGACACGGATGTTGTCGCGCCAGGTGCCGATGGTAGCCATGTCGGAGCGCTGGATGGCGTTGACGCAGTCGTTCGGGCAGCCGGAGAACTTGAACTTGAACTTGTAGGGCAGCGACGGACGGTGCATGTCGTCGATGTTGTTGTTGATGACGGTGCGCAGCGCCTTGGCTTCGTCGAAGCAGGAATGCTCGCAGCGCGCAGCGCCGACGCAGGACATCGACGTACGCAGCGCGGGGCCTGCACCACCCAGGTCAAAGCCCATTTCGTTCAGCTCGTCGAACGCCTTCTGGACGTTTTCGGTCTTGACGCCCTGGAACATGATGTCGCCGGACTGGCCATGGAACGCAATCAGGCCCGAACCGCCGGTGGCAGTCCAGACGTCGCACATCTTGCGCAGCAGGTCGGACGTGTAGTGCATGCCGGCGGGCGGCTGGATGCGGAGGGTGTGGAATTCGGCAGCCTCGGGGAACAGCGGCTGATGATTTTCGTCCTTCAGTTCGGTGAAACGGGGAATCACGCCACCACCGTAACCGAACACGCCGACCGTACCGCCCTTCCAGTAACCCTTCATGTCCTTGTAGGACGTTTCCAGCTGACCCATCAGGTCAACCATCATGTCGTTCTCCTTGGCCAGGCGCTTCAGACCCGTCACGAAGCTAGGCCACGGACCGCTCTCGAGCTCGTCCAGATTGGGCGTATCAATCATCTTCTTTGCCATAGTTTTCTCTCCTAGAACATTTCGAAATGCCCGCTCAGCCGATAGCTCAACGGTATTCGACCATCGTATTCGGTTGATGACGGCCGGGCCATCATTCTCATGGGTAAAACGGCTAGCCCATCCCGGTAGGTTCCAACCTACCCATATGGAGTAGGTCGTTTTCCCCAACGCGGTAATGCCTCAACCAGGCAAAGGGTGAGAAATTACGGGCCCGCGACAGGAATAGATAAGCGTATTAAAATATTGTTGCGAACGCAAGCCCATGTTTTTAGCATGGTTGAAATGCGGCGCGACGCCCCAATTCGATCACCACCTGGCTCACGCACGGGCCGGGAATGTTTATATACCTTTAAGACGCCGCTTCGATCAGGTTCAAGACTCCATGCCCGAGATTACCCTCCTAGACAAGATGCGCCTGCCCTTCGGCGGTCAGGAAGTCGAATTCCAGCACCTGACCCACGAAGCAGGCGGCGTTCCGTTCCTGCGCATCCGCATCCGCGAGAACAAGCGCTTCACGATCTTCGACGTCGACCCGGCCAGCGCGCAGCAATGGGCCGAGCTGATGGCGGCGTGGGCCCGCGAGCACGCCGGAGACAAGCCATGACCTGGAGCTTCCCCGAGCACAAGCCCGAGGAATACACGCCGCGCATGGTGGACCTGCAGTTCGATCTGGTGGGCACCACGATCCCCGCGGAAAACGCCCAGCTGCTGGCCGACGCCCTGCTCGGTCTGCTCCCCTGGCTGGGCGAGGATCCCGGCACGGGCATTCAGCATCTCAAGGGTGCCGAGACGAACCAGGGCGACGCCGCGCTCAACATCAACCGGCGGACCAAGCTTTTCATCCGGACGCCGAAGACTCGCGTCGCGGACATGCAGCAGGTCGTCGGCAAGACGCTCCAGCTCGGCGGGCACACGCTGACGCTCGGCGGCTTCAAGACCCGGGAATTCAGTCCGTTCGCCAATATCTACGCCCACTTCGTTGACACTGGCAGCGCCACTGAAGAACAATTCGTACAGGATGTGATGCGCGAACTGGATGGACGCTTCCAGTTGCGCTGCGGCTTCATCTGCGGCAAGCGGCAAAGCCTGCAAAGCGCATCCGGCCCCCTTTACGGCTATAGCCTGATGCTGCACGACGTGCCTCGGCACAAGTCGCTGCAATTGCAGGACGAAGGCATCGGGCGAAACCGTATGCTCGGTTGCGGGATATTCATTCCGCACAAATCCATCGCGCCGGTCGTACCGGACATTTTTTAAACCTGCCGCCGGCATGCCGGCGCATTTAATCAACCCCGAAAGGAGTATGTCATGTCCTATGTTGTGAACGGCCAAGAACTGGAAAGCGGTGAAGAGGACTTCCTGCTGGAAGCCAACTTCAGCGACGAGGTTCCGCCCGTCATCGCCGCCAACGAGAAGATCACGCTGACCGACGAGCACTGGCTGGTCATCCACTGGCTGCGCGAGAAGTACAAGGAAGACGGTCAGACCCCGAACTTCCGCAACATGGTGTCGATGCTCGAGGACGACCATCCCGGCACCGACTGGAAGAAGAAGCTGTACGACCTCTTCCCCAACCAGCCGGCCCGCCAAGGCCCGCGCATCGCCGGCCTGACCAAGCCCTACGGCAAGGGCGGTTACTGATCCAGGGATCAGGATTCAGGGGCCGGGATTCAAGCGCGGCCCCGTGCCGCCCGTCTCCGGACCCCCTGATTCGTGATTCCTGCCCTGCAATTTCGAGCCTATGTTCTCCAATACCCTCGTAACCACTGAAGACCTGGCCGCGCACCTCGACGACCCCAACTGGGTGGTCCTCGATTGCCGCTTCACCCTCACCGACACCGGGGCGGGTCGTCAGGCCTACGAGAAGGCTCACGTCCCGGGTGCACGCTACGTGCATCTGGACAACGACCTGTCGGCGCCGGTCGGAGACAAGACCGGTCGCCATCCGCTGCCCGACCCGCAGGTGCTGAACGAGAAGCTCTGCCAGTGGGGCGTCGGCGTCAACAAGCAGGTCGTCGTCTACGACGACAGCTTCGGCTCGATGGCCGTACGCCTCTGGTGGCTGATGCGCTGGCTCGGCCATCCCGGCGTGGCGCTGCTCGACGGTGGCTATCCCAAGTGGACGCGCGAGAAGCGTCCGGTGACGGCCGAAACCCCGACCGTCCACAAGGCCGCCTGCGCCTGCCTGCCGGAACCCAGCCAGGTCGTCACCGCGGAAGAAATCCTGCGCGCCTCGCAGACCGGCGAGCAGTTGATTCTCGACGCCCGCCCCGACCGCCGTTTCAGCGGCGAATTCGAGCCGCTCGACCCGGTCGCGGGCCACGTGCCCGGCGCGATCAACCGCCCGTTCGAGGACAACCTCGACCTCGACGGCACCTTCCAGCCGCCCGAGGCGCTGCGCGAGGAGTACCAGGCCCTGCTGCAGGGCCGCGCGCCCTGGCAGGTCCTGCACATGTGCGGCTCGGGCGTCACCGCCTGCCACAACGTGCTGGCGATGGAAATCGCCGGTCTTCCCGGTTCCCGCCTCTATCCCGGTTCGTGGAGCGAGTGGATCACCGATCCGTCGCACCCCGTCGCTACAGGAGAATAAGCATGGTCAAACCCGTACGTGTCCGCACCGTCTGGTTCAAGAAGGACGGCGAGCGCAGCGCCGAGGAGATCGCCACCGCGGTCGCTTCGACCGTCTGGCGCGTCGCCGACAAGGCGATCGACAACCTCGGCCGCGAGAACTACGACATCATCACGCCGGCGCGCGGCTTCAAGCTGATCGCCGAGTTCGTCGCGTTCCTGGTGCACTACTGCGACCGCATGGCCTACGCCTCGCTCACGCCTGAGCGCCGCGGCGCGGTGCTGCAGGCGATGGCGAACCGCCTCGGCGAAGTGATGGAAGAGAACATCATCAGCGTCGTCGGCCCGGACCCCAGCCGCAACTTCAAGGCGGAGTTCATCGACTTCCTCAACCGCCGCTTCGCCGACTACGCGGAGTTCGAGTTCCCCGACGACGAGAAGGCCAGCTTCCCGGCGCTGCGTTTCCTCGGCCTGCAGATCCGCGAAGAGATGGGGGACAGCGACAAGACCTGGATCATGGACCAGATCATGGAGATCGAGATGCCCGAGATGATGGGCACCGTGCGGAAGAGCTTCAAGGGCCTGCTCTCCGACGCGCCGGTCCAGCGCGGCTTCGGTTCCCCCGACATGCTGCCTCCGGAATGAATCCTTGACGGCGTCCCCCTTCGATCTCGCCAACGAATCGGGCTACCGCGCCTGGCGCGACGCCCGGCTAGCTGCCTATCCGCGCAGCGCCGATGAACTCGTCGTGCCGCTCGCCGATCCGCGCCAGCTGACCGCGGCCGAGTTCGCCGCGCTCGAAGACCGCTGCGCCCGCGCCAACATGGCGATCTACAGCGCACCGCACCTGCCGGCCGCGGACAAGTCGATCCCCAAGGAGCTCGGGCGCCAGCTCGGCCTCGTACGCCTCGAAGGCAATTACCTCGCCGACGAGGACGGCCTGTCGTCGATCACCCCGGCCGACGATGCCGGCAGCGGCGTGCGCGGCGATTTCATCCCCTACACCCACAAGCCGATCAACTGGCATACCGACGGCTACTACAACGCGCTCGACCGCCGCATCCTCGGCATGACGCTGCACTGTGCGCAGGACGCCGAATCCGGCGGCGAGAACGACCTGCTGGATCACGAGATCGCCTACATCCAGCTGCGCGACGTCAACCCCGACTATGTCGCGGCATTGATGGAGCCTGATGCGATGACGATTCCGGCACGCATGGACGAGGACAACGTCGCGCGCCCCGAACAGTCCGGCCCGGTATTCGCGGTCGACCCGGCCGAGGGCTTCCTCGTCATGCGCTACACCGCGCGCACGCGCTCGATCGTCTGGAAAGCCGACGCCGTCACCCAGGCGGCAGTCAAGACGCTCGCCGACATCCTGGCGAGCTCCGAATACCTCCTGACCGCGCGGCTCGCGCCCGGCATGGGCCTCGTCTGCAACAACGTCCTGCACACCCGCAGCGGATTCACCGATTCCCCCGGCCACCGCCGCCTGCTCTATCGCGGGCGCTACTACGACCGCCTCCGCTTTCCCGCACGCGCAGCTTAGGCGGCGGGTAAAGTAAAATAGCGGTCTTCGTTTTTCGGCCACCTGCCGTCATGCAGCTTCTTACCCTCGGGGTCAATCATCACACTGCACCGCTTGCGATCCGCGAGCGGGTGGCGTTCGGCCCCGACAAACTGGTCGAGGCGCTGCACGACCTCACCGGCAGCCAGCGCGCCTCCGAGGTCGCGATCCTGTCGACCTGCAACCGCACCGAACTCTACGTCAACACGCCTTCGCCCGACGCCGTCGCGCAATGGCTGGCCGACTTCCACCACATCGAGCGGCGCGACCTCGCCCCCTACCTCTACACGCTGCCGCGCGAGAAGGCAGCGCAGCACGCCTTCCGCGTTGCCGCCGGCCTCGACTCGATGGTGCTCGGCGAAACCCAGATCCTCGGCCAGATGAAGCAGGCGGTGCAGGCGGCGGAGGAAGCCGGCACGCTCGGCCTCCTGCTGCACAAGCTGTTCCAGCGCACCTTCTCGGTCGCCAAGGAAGTCCGCACCAGCACCGAGATCGGCGCCAACTCGGTGTCGATGGCCGCCGCCGCGGTGCGGCTCGCCGCGCGCATCTTCCCCGGCATCAAGGAGCAGGCCTGCCTGTTCATCGGCGCCGGCGAGATGATCGAGCTGTGCATGACGCACTTCGCGGCGCAGCACCCGCGGCGCATGACCGTCGCCAACCGCACGGCCGAGCGCGCCCGTCCGCTGGCCGAGCGCTTCGGCGCCGGCGTCATTCCCCTCACCGCGTTGCCGGACGAGGTCGCCTCCTACGACATCATCATCACGTCGACCGCGAGTCCGCTGCCTATCCTCGGCAAGGGCATGCTCGAACGCGCCATCAAGCAACGCCGCCATCGGCCGATCTTCATCGTCGACCTCGCCGTTCCGCGCGACGTCGAGGCCGAGGTCGCCGATATGGACGACATCTTCCTCTACAGCGTCGACGACCTCGGCCAGGTCGTGCGCGAAGGCCTCGACAACCGCGTCGCCCAGGTCGCGCAGGCCGAGGCGATCATCGAGACCAGCGTCGAAACCTTCGTGCACTGGATGGAAGGCCGTGAACTGGTGCCGATCATCCGTGGCCTGCGCGACGCAGCCGAGCGTCACCGCCGCCACGAGATCGAAAAGGCCGAGAAGGCGCTCGCGCGCGGCGACGATCCGCGCGCCGTGCTCGATGCGATGAGCCACGCGCTGTCCAACAAGCTGCTTCACGCGCCGACGCACGCGCTAAACAGCGCCACGCGCGAGGACCGCGAGCAGATCGTCCGCCTCATCAGCCAGCTGTACGGGCTGCATCAGGAATGAAGGCGTCGCTCGCCGGCAAGCTCGCTCGCGCCGACGAGCGGCTGGAGGAACTCGACGCGCTCCTGGCGCAGCCCGAGATCGCCGGGGACATGGACAGCTACCGCAAGCTGTCGCGCGAGCGCGCCGACCTCGATCCGGTGGTCACGCTGTATCGCCAGTACAAGCAGGTCGAGGCCGATCAGAAGACCGCCCGCGACCTGCTCGCCGACCCCGACATGCGCGAGCTCGCCGAAGCCGAGCTCGCCGACGGCGAGGCGAAGATCGCCCGGCTGGAAACCGAACTGCAAACGGCGCTGCTGCCCCGCGACCCCAACGACGAGCGCAACATCTTTCTCGAGATCCGCGCCGGAACGGGCGGCGACGAGTCGGCGCTGTTCGCCGGCAACCTCCTCAGGATGTACACGCGCTACGCCGAGCGCCAGGACTGGAAGGTCGAGATCGTCTCGGAAAACCCGGGCGAGGTCGGCGGCTACAAGGAGATCATCGTCCGCATCGTCGGTCACGGCGCCTACTCGCGCCTCAAGTTCGAGTCCGGCGGCCACCGTGTGCAGCGCGTCCCGGAGACGGAGTCGCAAGGCCGCATCCATACCTCGGCCTGCACCGTCGCGGTGATGCCGGAAGCCGACGAAGTCGGTGAAGTCGACATCAACCCGGCCGACCTCCGGATCGACACCTTCCGTGCCTCCGGCGCCGGCGGCCAGCACATCAACAAGACCGACTCCGCGGTGCGCATCACCCACCTGCCGACGGGCCTCGTAGTCGAGTGCCAGGACGACCGCTCGCAGCACCGCAACCGCGCGCAGGCGATGAGCGTGCTGGCGGCGCGCCTCAAGAACCGCCAGCTGCAGCAGCAGCAGGCAGCGGAAGCGAGCACGCGCAAGAGCCTGATCGGCAGCGGCGACCGCTCCGACCGCATCCGCACCTACAATTTTCCCCAGGGGCGCGTCACCGACCATCGCATCAACCTGACGCTGTACAAGATCGACGCCATGATGGACGGCGACCTCGCCGAACTGCTCGACGCGCTCGCCGCCGAGCACCAGGCCGAGCAGCTTGCAACGCTCGCCGGAGAAAGCTGAACCGTGAGGGACGGGAGTGCCACCGTCGCCCGCCTGCTCGAAGACGCCACGGCCCGCATCGGCACGACGCTTGGACTGGACAGGCGCGAAGCGCGGCTCGAGGCGCGCGTGCTTGCCGCGTTCGCCTGGGACGTGGCGCCGGCCTGGCTCGTCGCCCACGATACCGACATCGTCGAAGACGGCCCGGCTGCGCAGTTCGCCGGCCTGCTCGCGCGCCGGCTGGCCGGCGAACCCGTCGCCTACCTGACCGGCACCCGCGAATTCTTCGGGCGACCGTTCCTGGTCACGCCGGACGTGCTGATCCCCCGCCCCGACACCGAGCTGATCGTCGAGCTCGCGCTCGCGCGCATGCCACCGGAAAGGCCGGTCGACGTGCTCGATCTCGGCACCGGCAGCGGCTGCATCGCGATCACGCTCGCGCTCGAGCGCCCGCTCGCCCGGATCGCCGCGGTCGATCGCTCGCCCGCCGCGCTGACCATCGCGCGACGAAATGCGGAGAAGCTCGACGCCCCCGTCGAATTCATCAACAGCGACTGGTACGAGACGCTCGGCGACCGGCGCTTCGACCTGATCGTCAGCAACCCGCCCTACATTGCCCCGAACGACCCCCATCTTGTCCGGGGCGACGTCCGCTTCGAGCCGCGCTCCGCGCTGACGGCCGATCACGCGGGCCTGGCGGACCTGCGCCGCCTGATCGTCGGCGCGCGGAGGCACCTTCGTCCGCACGGCGCCCTGCTGCTCGAACATGGGCACGATCACGCTGCCGCCGTCCGCCGTCTATTGAGTGCAGCCGGCTTCGACCGTCCGCAAAGCTGGCGGGATCTCGCCGGAATCGAGCGCGTGAGCGGCGGCGGCGTGTCGGAATAATTTACACATCTTCTTCCCTTCGCCCCCCGGCGGTGGCGCCATCCTGCGTCAGACGGGCGTTCGGCGCGGGCACGGTGTATATTGGTGCGATTCTTGCTGCTTTTCCGGACGAATCCCAATAATGACCGAGGCACGCCATGTCTGACCGTACCCCCGATACTCCGGAGACCCCGACCGCTCCCGAACCGGACGCGATCGACCAGTCGCGCCGCAAGCTGACGGGCGCCGCGCTCGGTGCGTCGGCCATCTTCACCCTGGCGAGCCGCCCCGTCTGGGCAAACCAGTGCAGCATTTCCGGCATGGCGTCCGGCAACCTGTCCGCCCCCAAGGTCACCTGCGAAGGCTGCACGCCCGGCTACTGGAAGGTCTGCAACCACTTCGATTCGTGGGGCCCGACCGGCTTCAAGCTCACCGACACCTTCAATTCGGTTTTCGGGGTCACCCAGTACGTCGACTGCAAGGGCACGCCCTACACGCTGCTGGACGTGCTGTACCTGAACGGCAATTCCTATTCGTGCGGCCCGAACGGCAACAAGGACGCCAATCCGAGCGGCCCGCCCCCCGGCTGCACCAACGGCAGTTGCTTTCCCAAGCTCGGTGGCGACCCGATCTCGACCAACCTCGGCTTCCATGCGGTCGCCGCGCTGCTGAACTCGGCCTACCCCAACATGAATTTTGGCTACACGTCCGGCGAACTGATCGCGTTCTTCAAGGCACACTACCTGACCGACCCGGCGGGCCTGAAGAATTCTCTCGCGATGCTCAACGAGCGCCACTGCCCGCTGAACTGAGCCGATGACCCTGCCGCCGCTCTCGCCCTCCCGCCTGCTGAAAGTCTGGGGAGACGAGGCTGTCGTCTACGACACGGAGTCGGGCGATACGCACTACCTGAATCCGCTCACGCTCGCGCTCTACCGCATCTGCGGCGAGCGGGCCAGTTGCCGCGCAACCGACCTTGGCGCCGCCCTGGCGGCGCATTTCGAGGTCGAGGAAACGCCACAACTCGAGGAGCGGGCTGTCGAAGCCTTCGACAGCCTGTGCAGAATCGGCCTCCTCGCAGCGGCATGAAGTTGCTGCAGCTTCCTCGTGCCGACCTGCGTCGGCAGCTCGCCGGTGCCGGCGTGTGGCTCCGCACCGGCCCGTTCTCGCTGCGGGTGCAGTCGCGCGTACCCGCGGTAGCGGAAGGCCTGGCCGAACTCTACGGGCAGTTCGAGATACGCGGCGTGAACGAGGCGTTCGCCGATTTCCACGTGTCGGTCAACCCGCCCGCCAGCCTGCGCCGCTGGCTGCGCCCGCAGGTTCGCTTCTCCTTCGACGGCGTGCACCCGTTCAAGCCGCTGCCGCGCGACCAGGCATTTCCGATGCTCGAATGGGGATTGAACTGGTGCGTCTCGACCCAGGCGCACCATTACCTCGTCATCCACGCAGCGGTCGTCGAAAAGAACGGGCTGGCAGCCATCCTCCCCGCCCCGCCCGGCTCAGGCAAGAGCACGCTCACCGCCGGCCTGGTGCTGTCGGGCTGGCGCCTGCTGTCGGACGAATTGACCCTGATCGACCGCAGAACCGGCCTGATCCAGCCGCTGCCGCGCCCCGTCAGCCTGAAGAACCGCTCGATCGACGTGATCCGCGCCTTCGACCCGGACGCCTACATCAACCGCCCGTCGCATGACACCGTCAAGGGGACGGTCGCCCACATGCGCCCCCCGCGCGAAAGCGTGCTGCGCCAGCACGAGCCCGCGCGCCCCGGCTGGGTGATCTTCCCCAGGTGGGATGCCGGCGCGCCGACCACCCTGGCGCCCCGCTCGCAGGCGCAGACCTTCATGTTCCTGGCACAGAATGCCTTCAACTACAGCCACCTCGGCGCCGACGGCTTCCGCGTCGGCGCCGCCCTGATCGACGAGGTCCACTGCTATGATTTTCATTACAGCGACCTCGACGACGCCATTGCGACCTTCGACCGCCTCGCCGCGCGTCGCCCGTCCTGATACATGCAGCCGCTTTCGCCGATCCTGCTCGCCCGCACGCTTCGCTCGCCGGAACTGGTGAGCCGCTTCTCGCTGGGCGACTGGGATCTGCTGGTGCGGCAGGCGCGTGCCGCCGGACTGCTCGCCCGGCTGGGACACCGGCTGCGCCAGCAGGGTCAGGCGGCGGCCATTCCAGCGGCGGTCCGGTGGCATTTCGACGCTGCCGAGACGCTCGCGAACAAGCAGCGTACCGCGGTGCGCTGGGAGTTGCGGCAGATCCGCAAGGCGCTCGCCAGCGTCGACGGTCCGCTGATCGTCCTCAAGGGTGCGGCCTACGTGGCCGCCGGCCTTCCTGCCGCGGAAGGCCGGCTGTTCAGCGACATCGACATCCTGGTGCCGCGTGAATCCCTGCCGCGGGTGGAAGGCGCGCTGCGCCTGGCCGGCTGGCACGCCACCGGCCTCTCCGAATACGACCAGCGCTACTACCGGCGCTGGATGCATGAAATTCCGCCCCTGCAGCACGCCCAGCGCGACACCGTGATCGATGTGCACCACGCGATCCTGCCCGACACGGCACGCTACCACCCCGACTCCGCCCGGCTGCGCAGCCGCGCCGTCGCGGTGGAGGATTTGCCGGGCATCCTGGTGCTGGCGCCGGAAGACCGCATCCTGCATTCCGCCGCGCACCTGTTCCACGACGGCGAATTGCCGCACGGCTTGCGCGACCTCACCGACCTCGACCTGCTGCTGCGCGAAGCGGCGGCCGCACCGGAATTCTGGCCGCGTCTCGTCGCGCGCGCCGAGGAACTGCAGCTGAGCCGCTCGCTGTTCTACGCCCTGCGCTACCTGCGGCATTTTCTCGATACACCGGTGCCCGACGGCATCGCGGCGAGCCTGGCGCCGTGGGCGCCGGGCCGCCTCACGCTCGCCCTGATGGACCCGATCTTCACTCGCGCCCTGCGACCCGACCATGCGAGCTGCGCCGACACCCTCGCCCCTGCGGCCCGCCTTGCCGCCTTCGTGCGCGCGCACTGGCTGCGCATGCCCGTTCACCTGTTGATCCCGCACCTGTTCCACAAGGCATTCATCAGCCCCTGGCAACGGTCGTTGAAGCCCGCTTGACGACCGATTCTTCGTGCGTATAATTCCCGACTATTCCAGTCAGGTATTACCCAGGAGCCGACCATGACCCCTCTCGACCGCATCCGCGACCAAGTCACCAACAACGCCATCGTGCTGTACATGAAAGGCACGCCCCAGTTTCCGCAGTGCGGCTTCTCGGCGCGCGCCGCCCAGGTGCTGCAGGCCTGCGGCGTCAAGGATTTCCTGGCGGTGAACGTGCTGATGGATCCGGAAATCTTCGAAAACCTGAAGTACTACGCCAACTGGCCGACCTTCCCGCAGTTGTACGTGAAGGGCGAGCTGATCGGCGGCTCCGACATCATGATCGAGATGTACCAGAAGGGCGAAATCCAGAAGCTGCTGGAAGAGGCCCAGACGGCCTGAAGCAGGCTGCGCGCTGACAAGGAAAGCCGACCACGGGTCGGCTTTCTTGTTGGGGCGTCGCTGAAGCAGCCTGCTATTTCGTTTCGTCGCCGTCCGGCGCCGCATCCATCCCGAGCTCGTGGATCTTGCGCGTCAGCGTATTGCGCCCCCAGCCCAGAAGATGCGCGGCCTCGATGCGGCGCCCGCCGGTGTGGCGCAGCGCCACTTCGATCAATGTCTTTTCGTAGGCCTGGGTGAGTTCGTCGAGGATCGCCGCCTCCCCGCGCGCCAGGCGCGCGCCCGCCTCGGCTGCAAGCCGCTGCAGCCAGTCGCCTCCCGCCCTCCCCGCAGCGCCCTGCATCAGGTCGGCCGGCAGATCGCCGACCTCGACCACCTGTCCTGGCGCCATCACGGTCAGGTAGTGGCTGACGTTCTCGAGCTGGCGCACGTTGCCGCTCCACGGCAGATTGACCAGCGCCTTCATCGCGGCTTCCGACACGCCCTTTGCTTCCATGCCCAGTTCGCGCGCACTCTTCTGCATGAAATGCCGCACCAGCAGCGGAATGTCCTCGCGCCGCTCGCGCAAAGGCGGCAGACGCAGGCGGATGACGTTGAGGCGGTGGAACAGGTCCTCGCGAAACAGGCCTTCCCGCACGCGCGTTTCGAGATCCTGATGCGTCGCGGCGATCACCCGCACGTTCACCTTGATCGGCGTATGTCCGCCCACACGGTAGAACTGCCCGTCGGACAGCACGCGCAGCAACCGGGTTTGCAGCTCGGCAGGCATGTCGCCGATCTCGTCGAGGAACAGCGTGCCGCCGTCCGCCTGCTCGAAGCGTCCGCGCCGCTGCGCCGCCGCGCCGGTAAACGCGCCACGCTCGTGGCCGAACAGCTCGGACTCCAGCAGGTCCTTCGGTATCGCCGCGGTGTTCAGCGCGATGAACGGGCCGGCGGCGCGCGGGCTGTGGCGATGCAGCGCGCGCGCCACCAGTTCCTTGCCGCTGCCGGATTCGCCGGTGATGAGCACGGTGGCATGCGACTGCGAAAGCCGCCCGATCGCGCGAAAAACTTCCTGCATCGCCGGCGCCTGGCCGAGGATTTCCGGCGCCGGCGCCTCGCTGCCGGCCGGCACCTCGCGGCTTGCGTTTTCGGCAAGGGCACGGCGCACCAGCTCCAGCGCCTGGTCGACGTCGAACGGCTTGGGCAGGTACTCGAACGCCCCGCTCTGGAAGGCCGCGACGGCGCTATCGAGGTCGGAGTACGCCGTCATGATGATGACCGGCACCTTGGGCAGGCGCTCCTTCAGCGCCTGCAGCAGTTCGAGCCCGGACACGCCGGGCATGCGGATGTCCGACAGCACCGCGGCCGGCGTGCTGCGCTCCAGTTCGCGCAGGGCATCGCTCGCCGCGCTGAAAGTCATGCACGGAATGTCCTCGCGCAGCAGCGCCTTTTCCAGCACCCAGCGGATGGAGCGATCGTCGTCGATGATCCAGACGCAGCTTGGTTTGGACATGGGGATCAGCCTGGCAAGGGAAGGAAAATGGAAAACACGGTGTGGCCCGGCCGGCTCTCGCACTCGATGGTACCGTGGTTCTGCGCGACCAGCGTCTGTGCCACGGCGAGCCCGAGGCCGCTGCCGCCCTCGCGGCCGGACACCAGCGGAAAGAAGATCTGCTCGCGGATCGCGTCCGGGATGCCGGGGCCGTTGTCGATGATCTCGACGCGCATGCCGAGCTGATACTTGCGGCTTTCGAGCGTGATCTGGCGCGCCACGCGCGTCTTGAAGACGATCTCGCCCTGGCCATGCCCGTTTCCGTGCCCATGCCCGTTTCCGTGCATTGCCTGCACGGCGTTGCGCGCGATGTTGAGCGTGGCCTGGATCAGCTGTTCGGCGTCGGCGCGGATTTCCGGCAGGCTGAGGTCGTAATCGCGCCGCAGCGTCACGCTCGGCGTCTCGGCGAGGATCAGGCTGCGCACGCGCTCCAGCACCTCGTGGATGTTCACTGCACCAAATCGGGGCGCACGGTGCGGCGTCAACAGCCGCTCCATCAGCGACTGCAGGCGATCCGATTCCTTGATGATGACCTGGGTGTATTCGCGCAGGCTCTCGCGCGGCAGCTCGTGTTCCAGCAGCTGCGCTGCGCCGCGGATGCCGCCGAGCGGATTCTTGATTTCATGGGCGAGATTGCGCAGCAGCTCGCGGTTCGCTTCCTGCTGCAGCCGGGTCTGCTCCAGGCGCGCGATGCGCAGGTGCGGATCGACGGCGCGCATTTCGATCAGCACCGCGTGCGCGGGCCGCTCGAGCGGCGACACGCTGCAGCCTACGCGGATCGGCGGATGCCCGCTCACCACCACGTCGAGCTCGTATTCGATCACGGTTTCCTGCTGGCTGCGCGCGGTCTGGATGGCCGCCAGCAGCTCGAGGCTGCGCTCGAAAACGCTCGCCGCCGCGGCGCCCACCAGCAGCACGCCGGACACGCCGAGGAGCGTCTCCGCGGCCGGATTGACGTAGCCGATCCGATCTTCCGCGTCCAGCACCAGGGCGCCGGTGGACAGGCAGTCCAGCCCGGAAAACTCGATTGGCGAGAACGATGGCATGCTCATGCGCTTATCTCAAGCACTGATTGTGCCAGAGCACGGCCGACCTGGCGCACCCCTCTGGCCGCCCTGCGGCGGCCTACTTCAGGTTGGCGAGTTCGCGCCGGATATCGGCGATGTTCTGCTCGTGCTGCTGCAGCGTGGCGCGCAATTTGTTCACGCGGTTGGCGTAGGAGGCATCGGTCGCGCGTTCGCCCGGCTGCAGCCGTTCGCCGAGCTTGAGCTGGCGGCGCGCCTCGTCGGCGTCGCGCTGCTCGCTTGCGATCTCGTCCTGCAGCACCTGGCGCCGCACATCGTCACGCCGTTTCTGGGTGGCCGGGTCGATGCGAGGAAAGCCGGCCGGACTCGGCGCGTACGAGGCGCGCTTGGCGGCATTGCCCTTGCCCGGCACCGGACCGGGCGCACCCGGCAAGTCGACGCGCCTGGCGCCCTTGCGGTAGACATCGGTGAAGGTGACCTGGCCGTTCTCGTCGACGTACTTGTAGATTTCCGCCTGCGCGGAAGCAGACAGCAGCAATCCGAACAGCAGGAACAGGCGTGCGGTGGGCATGAGTCGGAAGAGTTTAGCGTACCCGATAGCTAACGGACAGGCGCGGGCGATCTTGATAGGCAGCGCATCCGGCACGGGAGGTCCAGACAAACGCCCCAAATAAAAAGGGGCAGCCGAAGCTGCCCCTTGTGCTGCGTGCGCCCCGCTTACAGCGAGTAGTACATCGCGAATTCGACCGGATGCGTGGTCATGCGGAACTTGGTGACCTCCTCCATCTTCAGCGTGATGTAGGCGTCGATCATGTCGTTGGTGAACACGCCGCCACGGGTCAGGAACTCGCGGTCCTTGTCGAGCTCTTCCAGCGCCATTTCCAGGCTGTGGCACACCTTCGGGATCTTCGCGTCCTCTTCCGGCGGCAGGTCGTAGAGATCCTTGTCGCCCGGATCGCCGGGGTGGATCTTGTTCTGGATGCCGTCGAGGCCGGCCATCATCAGCGCGGCGAACGCCAGGTAGGGGTTGGCGGTGGGATCCGGGAAACGCACCTCGATGCGGCGGGCCTTCTCGCTGGCGGCGATCGGAATGCGGATCGAGGCGGAGCGGTTGCGCGCCGAGTAGGCCAGCATCACCGGGGCTTCGAAGCCGGGGACCAGACGCTTGTACGAGTTGGTCGACGGGTTGGTGATCGCGTTCAGCGCCTTGGCGTGCTTGATCACGCCGCCGATGTAGTACAGCGCGGTCTCGGACAGGCCGGCGTAACCGTTGCCGGCGAACATGTTCTTGCCGTCCTTCCACAGCGACATGTGCACGTGCATGCCGGAGCCGTTGTCGCCGACGATCGGCTTGGGCATGAAGGTCGCGGTCTTGCCGTAGGCGTGGGCGACGTTGTGCACGATGTACTTGAGGATCTGGGTCCAGTCGGCGCGCTTGGTCAGCGTGTTGAACACGGTGCCGATCTCGCACTGGCCGGCGGTCGCCACTTCGTGGTGGAACACTTCGACCGGCACGCCGGCTTCTTCCAGCGCCATCACCATGGCGGCGCGGATGTCCTGCAGGCTGTCGACCGGGGGCACAGGGAAGTAGCCGCCCTTGACGCCGGGACGATGGCCCGTGTTGCCGTTCTCGAACTTCTCGGCGGACGACCAGGCGGCCTCTTCCGAGTTGATCTTCACGCCGCAGCCCGACATGTTGTCGTGCCAGGTGATCGAGTCGAAGATGAAGAACTCGGGCTCGGGGCCGAAGTAGGCGGTGTCGGCGATGCCGGTCGACTTCAGGTAGGCCTCGGCGCGCTTGGCGACCGAACGCGGATCACGCTCGTAGCCCTTGCCGTCGGACGGCTCGATGACGTCGCAGGTCAGGATCAGGGTGGGCTCGTCGAAGAACGGGTCCATGTAGGCCGAATTCGGGTCGGCCTTCAGCAGCATGTCGGAGGCCTGGATGCCCTTCCAGCCGGCGATCGAGGAGCCGTCGAAGGGGTGGCCGTCCTCGAACCAGTCTTCGGTGACGATGCGCGAGGGAATGGAGACGTGCTGCTCCTTGCCACGCGTATCGGTAAAGCGCAGATCGACGAACTTGATTTCCTCGTCCTTGATTCTCTTGATGACATCGGCCACGGCCATGCTGAATCTCCTTGATACTGAATAAATGGGATGACGAAACGATAGGTAGCGCCCAAGACGAATGCAAACTTAGCAGCAACCGTGCCATGTGTGAAAAGCGGCATCGGGCATTGTGCCACAAGGCCCGGGCGGGAAGATAGGCCGATCCGCGCGTGTCGATCCGCACCAAAACAGCGCCCCCAATTCAGACCACGCACCGTTTTGGTGCGCGTTGCATCGAACAGGCCCTTGGATATACTGAAACGAAACCACCGGAACCGCATCATGGGACGCATCACCGAGCTGCTCGACACCGCCCACAGCCGCAGCCAGGCGAATTCCTGGCCCTATGCCGGCGCGCTGCTGCCCCATGAAGCCCACGAACTGCTGCAACTCGCCCCCGGCGCCCGCCTCGTCGACGTGCGCTCGCGCGCCGAGCTCGAACTCACCGGCACCATCCCCGGCGCGCTCCATGTCGAATGGCAATCCTGGCCCGGCTGGGTGCTGAACCCGCATTTCCTCGCGCAACTCGCGCAGGCGACCGACCCCGAGTCGCTGCTCTTCTTCATCTGCCGCAGCGGACACCGCTCGCACCGCGCCGCCCAGCTCTGCGCCGAATCCGGCCGCAACCACTGCTACAACGTCCTCGAAGGTTTCGAGGGCGACCTCAACAAGACCACCGGCCACCGCAGCGAACTCAACGGCTGGAAGCGGCGCGAGCTGCCCTGGTCGCAAATCTGACCCGCACGCACGCCAACGCGCCATCCGGCGCCGGCAGCGGCTAGAATACGGCCGCCATGACCGACCGCTACGCCGTATTCGGGCACCCGATCGCCCACTCCAAGTCGCCGCTGATCCATGCCGCCTTCGCCCGCCAGACCGGGCAGGACATGACGTACGAGGCCATCCTCGCGCCGCTCGACGGCTTTGCCGCCAGCGTCGCCGCCTTCGCCGCCGCGGGCGGACGCGGCGCCAACGTCACCGTGCCGTTCAAGGAACAGGCCTACCAGCTCGCCGACCGCCTGACGCCGCGCGCCCAGCGCGCGGGGGCGGTCAACACGCTGAAGTTCGAAGCCGGTGGCACCCTCGGCGACAACACCGACGGCGCCGGCCTCGTCGCCGACCTCACGCGCAACCTCAAGCGCACGCTCGCCGGCAAGCGCATCCTGCTGCTCGGCGCCGGCGGCGCCGCGCGCGGCGCCATCGAACCGCTGCTCGACCAGAATCCCGCGGCGCTCGTCGTCGCCAACCGCACCGTCAGCCGCGCCGAGGAACTCGCCGCGCTGTTCGGGCGCGGCGTCGTCGCCAGCGGCTTCGACGGCCTCGACACGCCCTTCGACCTCGTCGTCAACGCCACCGCGGCGAGCCTCGCCGGCGAACTGCCGCCGCTCTCGCCCGCGCTGTTCACCGCCGACACCCTCGCCTACGACATGATGTACGGCCGCGACACGCCCTTCCTCGACTTCGCGCGCCGCCACGGCGCCGCCACCGCCGACGGCCTCGGCATGCTGGTCGAGCAGGCCGCCGAGGCCTTCCTGCTGTGGCGCGGCATGCGCCCCGACACCGCGCCCGTCATCGCGAGCCTGCGCGCAGCATGAGGAAACTGTTCGGCTGGATCGGCAAGGGCATCGCCGCCGCGATCGTCCTCGTGCTGCTGTACCAGGCGTGGCTGTTCGCCCATGTGCTGTGGTGGATCGACCACAACCCCGGCATGACCTCGTTCATGGAAGCCGGTCTCGCCCGCCAGCAGGAAAAGAACCCCGACGCCGGGCTGCGCCACAGGTGGGTGCCCTACGACCGCATCTCGATCCACCTGAAACGCGCCATCGTCGCCGCCGAGGACGCCAAGTTCCTCACCCACGAAGGCTTCGACGTCGAAGGCATCCAGGCCGCCGTCGAGAAGAACCTGAAGAAAGGGCGGCTGGTCGCCGGCGGCTCCACCATCAGCCAGCAGCTCGCCAAGAACCTGTTCCTTTCCGGCGAGCGCAGCTTCATTCGCAAGGGCCAGGAGGCGATCATCACCCTGATGATCGAAGCCACCTGGAGCAAGCGCCGCATCCTCGAGGTCTACCTCAACGTCATCGAATGGGGCAACGGCATCTACGGCGCCGAAGCCGCCGCCCGCCGCTACTACAAGGTCCCCGCCGCCGCCCTCGGCCCCGAGCAGGCCGCGCGCCTCGCGGCGATGGTGCCCAACCCGCGCTGGTACGAGAACCACCGCAGCTCGCGCGCGTATCAGAAGCGCGTCGTGGTCATCAGCCGGTATATGTGGAGTGCGCAGGTGCCGCGGTGAGGATTACGCACCGGCCGATCAGCGTTCCCTCAAGCTCTCACTTGTTGCCTGTATCAGCGGACTCAGGAAATACTCGATCACCCGTCGTGTACCGGTCTTGACCTCGACCGTCACGGCCATGCCCGGGGAAAGCCGCACTAATTTGTTCTCCACCCGCAACGTATCCTGGGCCAGCTTCACCCGCGTCGAATAAATCAGTCCCCGGTTTTCGTCCTGAATCGCATCGGATGACACCTGGGCAACCTTGCCATGCAGCGTGCCGTACTTGGTGAAGGGGAAGGTCTCCACTTTTATCTCGGCGTCCTGCCCAGGGTTTACGAATCCAATATCCTTGTTGGGCAGCATCGCCTCAACTTCCAGGACATTCTCTTTGGGTACGATCACCATCAAGGGCTGGGCTGGCGTGACCACCCCACCCACCGTATTGATGGCCAGTTGCTGTACGGTTCCTGCCACCGGCGCAGTCAGGTGCATCAAGCGGCTACGCTGTTCCGCCTTCACCAGCTCCTGTTCAAGCGATGCGGCTTTTTGCGTCGCTAAATTGAATTGCTCCAGAAGTTGCCGCCGGGTTTCGGCAGTGAGCGTGGCCTGCTGGCGTTGTGCTTCCATCTGCGCGGCACGGATTTCCGTAAGCTTGGCACGGCTGGCAGCCAGATCCTGCTCCTGCTCGATTCGAGCCTGCTCACGTTCGAGATAACCATACTTGGAAATGAAATTTTCTCTCGCCAATCTCTGATAGTCCTGCGCGCGCTGGCGTGCGATGGGCGCAGTTTGTTCGAGCTTGGTTACCTGCTCCTGGGTTGTGTGGAACTCTGCCTTATGACGCGCAATCTCGGACTGCAATTGCAGCTGGCGCGCCTCGTATTCCTGAAATTGGCTGGAAACCTGACCTTGCTCGGCAAGCATGCGAGCCGCATCCACACCGTCGATCGCCTTTGATTTTGATACATCAAGTTGTGGCGGCTTTCCGCTCGCCATAGCGAACAACATGGCTTGTGCACGCAGCGCTTCCAACCGCGCGCTTAAGGCTTCATTGCGAAGCCGCTCGCTGTCGGCTGTAGCGGTCGTAGCATCAAGCTCGATCAACACTTGCCCTGCCTCGACAAGCTGGCCGTCCCGCACATAAATTGCCTTGACCACGGCGGTTTCCATTGGCTGGATGACTTTGGTGCGGTCGCTGGGAATGATCTTGCCGACGGCTGTAGCCACGACATCGATGCGGCCCAACACGGCCCACATCAATGCGATCAGGGCAAACGCCATGATCATCCAAAGCGTGATGCGTGGCAGAGGATGCACAGGCGTATCTCGCAAGGATAGTGCCGCAGGCAGAAATTGAGCTTCATGGAGCCGCAGGGACGGGCTACCCATTTCCTTGCGCCGCGCCCAGGCGTGGCGAAAGACTGTGGCATAACGCGCCCAAAGATGGGCTATAGCGTGTCGCTTCATTTCGCCCCCTTAGGCATGCTGGAGGCGGTGCAATCGGGAATAATGCCCTGCTTCATGTTCAAGCAACTCGGCATGCGTTCCGGCTTCCACTATCTGGCCGTGATCCATGACCAGAATGCGATTGGCATGCCGTACTGCGGATAAGCGATGCGCAATGACGATGACTGTGCGGCCCTGACAGATGGCCTGCATATTGTTCTGAATGATGCGTTCAGATTCGTAATCGAGCGCACTGGTGGCTTCATCAAAGATCAGAATTCGCGGCTGGGACATCAGTGCGCGCGCAATCGCGATGCGCTGGCGCTGGCCACCCGACAGGCTCGAGCCATGTTCACCAACCACGGTGTCGTAGGCTTCGGGCAATTCAAGGATAAATTCATGCGCCCCCGCCAGCTTGGCGGCGCCCATGACCTGCTCCAATGGCGCGCCGGGATCAGCGAGCGCGATGTTCTCCCGCAGCGTCCGATTGAACAACACGTTCTCCTGCAACACGACGCCGATCTGGCGACGCAGGCTGGACGCATCGATCAGGGTAAGATCCAGGCCGTCGACCAGCACTCGACCACGTTCCGGTACATACAGGCGCTGGATCAGCTTGGTCAATGTGCTCTTGCCGGAACCGGAGCGCCCGACAATGCCGATGACTTCACCTGGCTGGATATCGAGACTGATGCCGTTGAGCACTTCAGGGCTGTCCGGGCGATAGCGGAAATGCACTTTATCGAACGTGATGCGGCCAGCAATCGGCGGCAGACTGCTCTTGGTGCCCGCACCTTCAGTCGGTGCGTTGAGAATATCCCCCAAGCGCTGAACCGAAATACCGGTCTGCTGGAAATCTGTCCATAGTTGCGCAAGTCGCATGATCGGCTGCGCGACCCGACCCGCCAGCATGTTGAATGCCACCAACTGGCCAACAGTGAGCCGGCCATCGATTACCAGCTTGGCGCCCAGCCATAAGGTCCCAACCGTAACAAGTTTGCCGATAAGGTTCGTACTTTCGCGTGCCAGCGTGGCAAGGGTTGCAGATTTGAACCCCGCCGAGACATAGCCCGCCAACTGGTTGTCCCAACGGCGCTGCATCTGCGGTTCCACCGCCATACTTTTCAGCGTGTCGATTCCGGACACGGCCTCGACCAGGAAAGCCTGGCTCTCGGCGCCGCGGTTGAACTTCTCGTGCAAGCGCGCGCGCAAAAGCGGGGTGACCAGCATGGCAACCACAAAATAGAGCGGCAACGAGGCCAGCACCACCAACGTTAGCCAGCCACTGTAAAACAGCATCACGCCGATGAAGACAACAGTGAACAACACATCCAGCACGACCGTGATCGAATTCCCGGTAAGGAAGGCGCGGATGTTCTCCAGTTCCCTGACACGGGCAACTGAATCGCCTACGCGCCGCGCCTGGAAGTAACCTAGTGGCAAATGAAGCAGATGACGGAACAGTCGCGCGCCCAGTTCCACGTCGATGCGGCTGGTGGTGTGGGCGAATACGTAGCTTCTGAGGCCCGACAACACCACTTCGAAGACCGACACCACGAGCAGGCCGACGGCGATGACATTCAGCGTGGTCAACCCGTGATGCACCAGCACCTTGTCCATCACAACCTGGAAAAACAGCGGCGTAACAAGGGCAAAAAGATTCAGCACAAATGACACGAGCAGTACTTCGCCCAGGAGCTTGCGGTACTTGACGACGGCTGGGATGAACCAGGAAAAGTCGAATTTTGCGATCTCGCCGACCGTGGAAGCCCGCGAGGCAAACAGGATGAGTCTACCGTTCCAACGTGCCAGCAACTCTGCACGCGACACCACCTGTGGTCGCTCCGCCTTGGGGTCGTGGATCAAGGCCTTCTCTGCATCGAAGCGCGCAAGAATGAAATAACTACCTGTGCTATCCACTGCCATGGCAGGCAGCGGTGTCCGGTCAAGGCGATCCAGGGATGTCTTGACTGCTTTGGCCTGCAAGCCAATGTGCTTGGCGGCAAGCAGTATTTCGGTCTCACCAAAGACTTCACCGGATGGCTTGAACTGATGTGCCAGTTGCTCAGGGTCACTGGCGACCTGATGAAAACGCGCCAGCATGACCAGACAAGTCAGGCCGGTATCATCCGAATGGATTGGAGATGTTGGTTCTGTCGGCATGGATATCGAGTCCGGATGTTCCCCACCTCTTCCCCTATCCTGTCTGGACAGCAGCAGGATAGGGAAGAGCCTAGAAAGGAAATAACCGTTACTGCCAGTTGGCCGCGATCAGGGGAGCCAAGCTAGCCTGGTAATCCGCAGGCAAAGTGGTTTGCCCGGCTGCCGGAGGCGCGAAGCTGGCCATGGCATTCACCAGGTTCTGCACATTGCCGTCGAGCAGCGTCTGGGCCCCATCGGTAGTCTGGAACTGCTCGACATGATGATCGGAGCCCAGATACCAATCATTGATCACCAGTTTGTCGGTCGTTCCGATGATGCCTGCCTCCAGATCGTTACCTACCTGCTGGAACCAGATCTGGTCTGCGCTTACGCCCGACATGAACTTGGCCACGTCAGTGTTGCCAAGGGTGGCGTCGTTCTCGACTACACGATCAACCCCGGAGCCACGGCCAACTGTATAGATATCGTTGCCCCGTTCCCCAATCAGAGTGTCATCACCACCCCAACCGTTCAATGTGTCATCCCCTGCGCCACCATCCAATATGTCGGCACCATAGGATCCCGAAAGCATGTTGTTCAGGTCGTTACCCATGAGGTTCCCGGCCCAGAACGTGCGGTAACCGTTCTCAACATTGGCTGCCAACGTGTACGCCACCGATCCGAAGACGTAAACCATGTCCACACCTTCGGCCGCGTTCTCCGTGACGATGTCGCCGGCATTGTCCACGTAATACCTGTCGTTCCCTTCACCACCAATCAACGAATCCGCGCCTGCGTCACCCCACAGCAAGTCATTTCCGGCCAGCCCGATCAGCGTGTCGCTGCCCCTGCTCCCGTAAAGGTAGTTGTCCGATGCGTTGCCTGTTGTCGTCCAGTTGCCATTGCCATACCGATAGGCAAATTCAATGTCAGTTCCGAGGACGTAATTCCCATCCAGATACAGTTCGACACTGTCGCTGCCTCCGGCTGCATTTTCGACAACGACGTCACCCGCGTTGTCGACAACGTAATCGTCGTCGCCGGCTCCGCCAATCATGGTGTCTGCTCCGGCACCTCCGTCCAAATAATCGTTGCCAGCTCCAGTCGAAAGGACGTTAGTCGCGCCGTTTCCTACAAGATTATTGTCGAGATCGTTGCCGGTTCCATTGATGGCGGAAATGCCCGTGAGCGTGAGGCTTTCGACGTTGGCGCCCAGCGTGTAGCTGATCGAACTCTCGACCGTATCCCAGCCTTCGTTGACGTTTTCCGAAGGGCTATCACCGGTACTATCGATAACGTAGGTGTCATTGCCTTGGCCACCATACAAGAAATCGTTTCCCGTCCCACCATCGAGTCGATCATTCCCCGCATAGCCGATCAGCGTGTCAGCCCCTGCGTCGCCATGGAGAACGTTGTTGCCGGCGTTACCCATCAGAAGATTGTTCAGGCTGTTGCCGGTGCCATCGAGCGCAGCCGTGCCAAGCAATCCCAGGTTTTCCAGGTTTTCGCCCAGGGTATAACTGATGCTGCTGCGAACGGTGTCAACGCCCTCGTTCGGCCTTTCGGTCAGGACGTCACCCAGGTTATCCACCGTATAGCTGTCGTTGCCGCTGCCGCCGGACATCTGATCCGCCCCCACCCCCCCATCGAGCATATCGTTATCGCCCAAGATGAATCGCAGGGAACCGCTGGAAGCCAGCGTTTCCTGGCCCAACCGCACATTGATGCCATCCAGGGCCAGAGAACCGCTTCCGACGTCCATGAGAACGCCGTTATCGGTGGCGTTCATGGACTGATCGTTGACCTCGATCTTCTGTACATAGAGGTTGCGGTCCTGGCCAATATCCGGGCGCCATGCGTCATTGGCAAAGACCACGTCCACCTTGCCCGCCGCCATGCCGAGTTTGGCCGGATCAACCGTATAGGCAGCATAGTCCGCAGCATCGACGCTGAACGCCTGAATCAGGATGCCATCAACGTAGACCTGCATGGCAGGGTAGACATCCAGCACGGGGGTTCCGCGGGCGTAGATCACCAAGCTGCTTATGGTCGTGCTTGTCGGCGCGCCGCTTGGGCCACCCTTGAGGATATCGTCGCCCGCACCTCCCTTGAGCGTATTGCTTGCACCGTTTCCGGTCAGAATGTTGTTCAGTTCGTTGCCTGTGCCGTCGATGACGCTGCTGTTCATCAGGGTCAGATGCTCGACGTTGGAACCCAGCGTGTAAGTGGTCAAGGCCTGGACAAGATCGATGCCCTCGCCCGCATTCTCCGTGACGATGTCGCTCCCGTTGTCGACTGTGTAGGTGTCATCACCGGTTCCGCCGATCAGAGTGTCGATGCCCTTCCCACCGTTCAGAAAGTCATTGCCGGAGCCTCCAAACAACCTGTCATTGCCTTGATTGCCAGCCAGGTTGTCACCGCCGCCATTACCGTAGACCAGGTCGTCGCCAGCACCCGCCATGACATAGTCATAGTCGTTGCCGCCAGTGATGGTGTCATTGCCGCCCTCGCCCCCGAACACCTGGTCATCACCCCAGATGACGTTCATACCAGAGCCGCCGATGATCGTGTCGTTGCCGAGCCCCCCTTCGAAGTAGCCAGAATACGAACCGCCCCACAAAATGTCGTCCCCTGCTTCGCCATACAGGGAGTTCCAGCCCGCGACATTTTCTGATATCAGGGTGTCGTTGCCCGTACCGCCATACGCCTCGTCCCCGTCGCCTGCGTAGATCGTGTCACCGCCATCCAGGCCCCACAGAACGTTGTAGCCACCGTTGCCACGCAGGACGTTGGCAAGCGCGTTGCCAGTACCCTCCAGATCCGCGGTACCGGTCAGGGTAAGGTTCTCGACGTTGAAACCCAGGGTATAGGTAATCGACGATTGAACGGTGTCGATCTCGGTCGACAGGGTAGACGTTTCGCTGACGACATCACCTTGGTCGTCCACTACGTAGGTGTCGTTGTCCAGTCCACCCACCAGCGTGTCCGCGCCCAGGCCACCATCCAGAACGTTGGCCGCACCGTTTCCTGTCAGTACGTTGGCCAGGTTATTACCCATGCCGTTAATGGCATTGTTGCCATCGAGGGTGAGGTTCTCGACGTTGGCGCTCAAAGAATATGTCACGCTGGAATGAACTGTGTCCAAACCGCCACCTTTACCAACCCAGCTATAGGAAGGCTGCTCATCCCACGCGTCGAAATAGCTGTAATAGTTGGTCAGGGACTCGATGACCTGATCGCCAGCGTCGTCAACAAAGTAAACATCGTTCCCCGCCCCGCCCTGCATGGTATCGGCACCAGCTTCACCATCCAGCACGTCTTCCTGAGCGCCCCCAAGCAGTCGGTCGCCACCTTCACCACCAAACAACTTAGTGCCGTAATTGCCGTAAGCGCTTCCCTTAGCGCCAAGTTCATTGTCGCCTGCGTCGCCGTACAGCAAGATGTTATTAGCATCCCCAGCAAGCACATAACTCTCGATGTCATGCGTGCCGAGTTCGGCGATATGAATTTCACGACCAGAATCGGATGCATCCAGATATAGATAAGCCCTGTCGTTACCCTCTCCGGCAACTTCGACAGTACGATCGTTCAAACCGATTACATACGTATCGTTTCCCGCACCCCCCGCAAGTGTGTTAGACGAAGGGTTCTGCGCGCCGACCATCAAGTTATCGATCGCGTTGCCCGTGCCGCCAATCGCGCCGGTTCCAATCAGGACCAGGCGATTTGCGACACTGTCAGCAATGTACTGGTTATTCGACGTGTAGCGTTGTGGATCGGCCAACGCATAATCAATGGCGCTTCTGATTTCATAAGGACCTTTCGAGACACTCACAATCTTGTCACCGGGATTGTCCACATAAACCGTCACCCGATCCGAGCCGTTCACTACCATTGTGTCAGCCCCTCCCCTTCCATCGAGCACATTTCCGTAGGAGCCGTTACCGGGGCTGACTAGAATATTGTCCAGATCGTTACCAATAGCCGTGCCCGGGGAATAGCTGTAGCTATAACCGATGCCGCTGTATCCGGGGGGCGTCCAGTTTGGGCCATACTTGCCCATAAACAAGTTCTCTACGTTGTCCGGGAGCGTCCCACCGCTTGGTTTGTACCAAGTATCTATCCCATCGTCGACATTCTCGACTACTTGCTCGACATTGACGTACCAATCGTTCCCGCCCCCCCCAAAAGCGGTATCCATACCGTCCTGGCCATCTAGTGTGTTGTTGCCGGAATTTCCGGTCAGCACATTGTTTAGCGCGTTCCCCACCGCATTGATGTGCAAGAAACCAGTCAAAGTCAGATTCTCAATATTGTTTGCCAGGGAGTAAGACCTGGATGCCAGTACCGTATCTATTCCGGAATCGGCCGCCTCCGTGATGGAATCCAACTCATGATCAACGATGAACGTGTCATTGCCGGCTGAGCCGGTAATGCTGTTCTGAACGCCATATTCCACTTGGCTGGCAATATCCACTGCGGTCCATACCGGCCCCATGCCTCCATCGAACTCAATACGCTCGATCTGGACATCTCCCATATCTGTCCGGAAATAATTTGCCATCCTGACTTGATCCCGGCCACCATCGATCACCAGAACCAGATCGTTAAGCGTGCGATGCAATGTGACATTTCCGGGCAGCACGCCCGCATCGAGCCTCAGCGTATCCATTCCGCCACCTGCAGCATTGGCCGTTTCGCCTATCTGATCGAATTCGTCCCCGCGACCAAACAGATAAACATCGTTGCCTTGCCCCCCAAACATGAGGTCATTCCCGGCGCCGCCATACAATACATCGTCACCCGGATCATTATTCGTGGCAGAAGTATCATCAAGCCACGCAGCGTAGCCCAGCAGACGATCATTTCCCGCCCCCCCTCGAAGCGTGTCGTTGCCTAATCCGCCCTGCACATCATCATCGCCGGCCCCTCCCTGCAAAACATCGTCGCCCGCTTTGCCATTGATGCTATCTGGCCCATCCAGGCCATCGATCACATCCGCCCCGGCAAAACCTTCCAATAGATCGTGTCCGTTGGTTGGGGCAAGCAACAGCGCCTGAATATCGGCATACGTCCACACTGTTTTATTGGAGAATTCGATTCGGTCCACTCGACGACTATCGTCCACCGACACGAAGTAATTCTTGATGTGGACATATTCAGTCTTCGGTGAGGGACCGTCTGTGTTCAGCCATTCCAGGCGCAGGCTATCCTCGACATTCCCCCAGTAATCCCATCCATACCAGCGAATCGGCTTGATATCCTCAGGCCGAATAGATTCATCGAATCGCAAAATGTCGGCATTTCCACCTTCTTCAAAGATCGTTTCCTGCCCATCGCCCCGCGAAACGAGATAAACATCATTCCCATAGCCGCCTTGAAGCGTGTCATTTCCCAAATGCCCGGTGAGGATATCGTCGCCTGAACCCCCATTGAGAATATCTGCCCCTGCGCCCCCATATAGCCGCCCTCCCTCATTACCTAGCCCAAGATAGAGGGGCGTCGCAAACTGCGTCCCAACCAGCGTTTCCAAATCCAATACGTCACCATTTGCAAACTGGATCGCTGCGCTGGTGCCATAGAAAGCATCATCAAGCTTCAACGTCTCGCCGTTGTCCAACGCAACATTGAGTTGCCTGTACTGCCCCTGGTCGCCGGTATTGACGACCGACAAACCGCCCGCCCCCAGACCGGTCGCCGTCGCCAGCACAATAGTGTCATGGCCTTCGGTATCGTTGATGACGTCTTCGCCAGTGACGTTGAGATAGGTGTCGTTGCCCGCGCCGCCGACGAGCTGGTCAACGCCCGCACCGCCATCCAGAATATCCTCGCCCAGGCCGCCATACAGTTCGTCCGCACCCGCGCCGCCTTCCAGCACGTCGTTGCCGGCTTCGCCGAACAGGCTGTCGTTCTGGTCGCCGCCCAGCAGGACGTCGTGTCCGGCTTCGCCGATCAGAATGTCGTCGCCCGTGCCGCCGCCCAACACGTCGTCGCCGTTGTTGCCTACCAGAAAATCGGCACCCGCCTCGCCAGACAGATACACGCCGCCGGCAAGTACGTAGCCCGAGGTGATTCCGTGGACCAGGCTCGTTGCAGGCGCTTCGCCGTTGGGCGCCAGGGTGGGGTGGGTGTACTTGAGCTGGAAGACGCCGCCCACGACGCTGAACTGATAGGTCCAGCCGCCGCCCAGCGCCGATGCCCCTGAAAATACGGTATTGATCGCAACGCCGCCGCCCACCTGAAAATCCAGGCTGCCGTCTGCGTTCAGCTGCTGCACGTTGTAGCCCGCGGTCCAGTGCTGGCTGACGTCGGTCCAGATGATGTCTTCGGTGATGCCGGGGATCACTCCGGATCGTAGGCCGCCGATGGTCAGGTATTCGGCGCTGGCGGCGCTGACGATGTCGTTGCCGTCGCCGCCTTTGACTTCGGCGCCATCGCCCAGGCCGGTAATGTAGTCGTTGCCGATGCCGCCTTCGATGTGATCGGCACCGAGGTTGCCCATGATCCAGTCGTCGCCGTCGCCGCCGTAAAGCTGGTCGGCGGCACTGGCGCCCCAGATCATGTCCTTGCCGGCCTGACCGTCGACTTTGCGCGAGCCGGTGTCCGTCGCATTGAGGTAGTTGCCGGTCGCGGTGCCGGTGAGTAGGGTGGGCGGGGGCGCAAAGGGCGCGCCTGCGCCCAGGGTGATTCCCAGTTCGCCATCGGCCCAGCCTTTGACGAGGACGTTGGTGTCGCCTTTGTGGATGAGGAGTCGGGTTGCGCCGTTGACGAGGCTTTTGCTGTAAACGATGTTGTTCTGGGCGTCGGCCCAGGTGTCGACGCTGAGTTGTTTCCACTTTGTGGGATCGGTCAGTCCAGCACTTCCCTTCGCTTCGACGGCGACGAACTTGATGGCGCCTACCCCGTCTCTGTCGAGTATGGTGTCGAAGCCGTCGCCGGGGTTGAGGAAGTAGGTGTCGTTGCCAGTGCCGCCGATCAGGGTGTCGTTGCCTTTGCCGCCCTTGAGCACGTCGTCGCCGGCGTTGCCGACCAGGAGGTCGCTCTTGTCGCCGCCGCTGAGGCTGTCGGCGCCTGCCCCGCCGAGCATGAAGTCGCCGCGGTTCAGGGTGTCGGCGGCGGTCATGCCGTTGACTCCAGCCTGGACGAACCAGTCGCGCAGGGAGGGCAGTTGGGACAGGATCAGCTGATCTTCTGCGGCGGTGAAGTTGACATCGTTTACGTCGAGGTTGTTGTCGAAGAAATACTTCAGGTAAAGGTCAAAGCCTTTGGCATCGGTCAGGTTGAGTGTTGCATTTCGGCTCAGGGCATCTGCAAACTTTCCAGAGACGTCGGCCATGTCGAAGCGGATGCCGCCTGAACCGCCCTCGGTGGCAAGGTCGGTGAAGAGTTCCTTTTTGTAGCCTGCGCTGGACTGGGTTTCTTCGTAATACTTTTGCATGGCGAACGCGCCCAGGGCGCGACTCACCCAGGTCGAATTCGAGTTGCCGTCTTTCAGGGTCATGCCGCTGTCCTGGGCGAGTTTCCACAGGTCGCGGGTGAGGCGGTCCACCATCTGGTCGGCGGGAAGGGTGGTAGTCCCCGTTGCCGGGTCGCGCACGCCGGCTTCGTGTTGGATAAGGCGTTCGAGGAGGTTCTCCTTGTTCGTGTTCGGATCTGTGTCAGTCGTAAACAGATTCTTGTCAAACAGCATCGCCAGCAGGTCAGTGAGTTTGTAGGTAACGTCGTTCAATGCCTTTCCTGTTGCTGCGGTCTGCTGGCTTTGCAGGAAGGCGCTCAGCAAGGCTATGGAATGAAGTTCAGTTCCGGATAGGCTGGTTGGCCCGTGTTTCAGCAATGTGGCGGGGGTGCCGATGGGACTCAAGGTGCTGAGCGGCGCTTCCGAGAGGAATTCGCCGTCGACGCGGATGTTGCTGATGAGGCCCGAATTGGGGATGCCGCCGTTGGCTTGCTGCTGGGTGATGAAATTGGTGAGGCCGGACAACTGGGCTGCAGTGTAGAGCGGCGCCCCGCTGGCGGCTTTTTCTGCGGACAGGTAATTCAGGAGGGACTGCGCTTGAAACAGGGCGGTCTGGGCGAACGGGGCCTGGTCGAAGGTGACGGCAGTCTCGCCGAAGAAGACGCCGATCAAGGCGGCAAGCCCGCCGCCGAGGCTGTGGCCGGTCAGGGTGATCTGGGCGCCAGGGTTGGCGGCCTTGACTTGCAGGTAGTAGTCGGCGGCTTGTAAAAGCTGGACGGAGCCGGTGCCCGCGCCGAGGCCGATGTCGGCCGCAATGTCTCCGGTGAGGTCTTTTTCGTAGGTGCCGGCGTAGGAGATGACGATTTCGGTGCTAGTTGCAATAGTAGTGCCGTTGCCAAAAGTGGCGGCCTCGAATCCGGATGTGTTGTCTTGAGGATTCCGAGAAACTAAATTCCACCCAGTTGGTATCGGAAAGCGATTAATAGGTAAACGGGTGTCAATATAAGAAGCGCCAGCCATCAATGCGTAATCAATTATCGTTGCCATGATTTATCCCCTGAATAATTGGATTCTGAAATGAGCGACCTTTACTTTGTCTTTCTATCAACCATGCCACGAGCTACCGGATCATTCGGCATAATCCAATACCCCTTGTATCTAATAAGTTCTTCGCAGTCGGTAATACTGATCCCGTTCTTACCTTTTATCGCCTCCCTCAGAATGCTGCGGAATTCGGGTTGGGTGAGATCGCTATTGGCATGCTGAACCATTACTGCCGTTACAAAACCCTCGCCAAGTTTTTCCACCTCGTTGTCAGGTGAAGAGAAAATCAAGTTGGGGGTTTTAATTTCGGCAGGCAGCTCTTGCAGCGGGATGCGCTGCCATGTTTTGTTGTCGTATTTGAAAACAACGTAAGGCGGATTCGGTCGTCCCCATTTGTTGTAAGACAAGCAGCCAACCGGGGCGGTAACCAGATATGCCGTTCTCCTGGATATATCGAGCAGCAACGGCTGAAAGTCGGCAAGACCAATATCTTCGCTGTACTGGCTTTTCCATGTCACGCTTTCGTTTGTACTAGGAAGAATGAAGTCCAGGTTCTGATCTTTGATCGGTGGCTGTTGTCCGATCTCGTGCCGACCGCCTCGTTCAACTGAACGCTGAACAACGATCTTGCTGCCGTCATGCAGCAGCACTTCCTCTTTCCAGCTTGTGCCGCCCATCGCGCACGCGCTCATACTACTGCCCAGGATCATCAGCAAAATCGCCATTGCCCAGCGCTTCATCGTTGTCCTCGTTTTCATGCTGCAAGCCTCCGTTCCACGTCATTGCCAACCAGCAGGTCGCTCTTGTCGCCGCCGCTGAGGCTGTCGGCGCCTGCCCCGCCGAGCATGAAGTCGCCGCGGTTCAGGGTGTCGGTGGCGGTCATGCCGCCGGTGCCCGCCTGGACGAACCAGTCGCGCAGTTGGGGCAGCAGGGATCTGATGAGCGCCTGTTCTTCGACGCTGAAGTTGTTGGTGCTGTCCAGGTAGTATTTGAAATACTGGGCATACCCCTTGACGGCATTCAGATCGGCCGAGCGCCCCGAATCAAGCGCTGTCTTCACGCTCGGCGAAACGTCGGCGAGGTCGAACTGCAGGCCACCGCCGATCGCGCTGTACAGCTCCTTCGCCGGGTCGATGGCCTTGGGGGTGTCCTGGTAGTAGAACTGCATAGCGAAAGCAGTGAGGGCCTTGCTGACTTCGTTGAGGTCGGCGTTGGAGGGGTTGTTGTCGTGCAGGGTGAGGCCGCCGTCCTGGGCGAGTTTCCAGAGGTCGCGGGTGAAGCGGTCGAGCATCTGGTCGGCTGCAAGGGTGGTTACGCCTGTTTCGGGATCGTGCACCCCGGCTTCGTGTTGGACAAGACGTTCGAGGAGGTTCACGTTCTTGTCGTTGTTTTTGTCAGTCGAATACGCAAACAGATTCTTGTCGAACATCATCTTCAGTAAATCGGGCAACTTGAAGGTCACGTCGTTCAATGCCTTTCCTGTTGTTGCGGTCTGCCGGCTTTGCAGGAAGGCAGTCAGCAGGGTCTGAGAGTGCAAATCCAGGCCGGATACGCCGGCATTGCTATCGAGTATGTCGGCTTGCGATCCGATCCGGTTGGATGACGGCACCCCAAACCATGAGGAAAGGAATTCTCCTTGCGTGTTGATGTTGGTGACTTGCCCGCTCCGGCTGGCGAGGGTGTCCGCCGGGTTCGGGTTGGCGTTGAACGGATCGGAGGCGGCGATAAAGGCATCCAGCGTCGCTAGCCCGCTGACAGGGGCGTGGTTCGCAAGATAGGCGCGCCAGTCGATGGCGACGGAACGGGGGATGATATTGCCGGTGGCGAGGTCGGTAGTAGTAAACGTCTTGGCGGAATTGAGGAAGGGGGCCTGGTCGAACGTATAGGCGCCTTCTCCGAACATGACCGCCATCAAGGAGGCCAGCCCGCCGCCAAGCGAATGGCCGGTGAAGGTGATGGCGGCATTGGAGTTGAGTGCCTTGACTTCCAGATAGTAATCCGCGGCCCGCTTGAGTTGGTCGGACAATGTCCCCGCCGCCAACACGAGGTCAGCCGCGATGTCTCCGGCTATGTCGCCTGGGTCGGTGCCGGCGAAAGAGATGACGATGTTCGCCCCTTGTTGAAAGGTAGTTGCCTCGAACCCACTATCCGGATCAGTTTTGCGTAAATCCGTTATCTCAGTCCAGCCTTGCGGGGCAGGGAATCGGTTTATTGCCGAACGGGTGGAAATGTAAGAAGCACCGGCCATCAACGCGTATTCGATCGCAGTAGTCATGATTATTTCGGTCCCTTGAATAATCTGTTGCATGGACAATTTTGTTGGTTTACATCTTTTCGATCACAGTATTTCAAGCATGCTTCGTAAGAAGCCTGGAACCTGAAGAAGCCCAAGCCCTCCCACCCATCATTCACCTTAATCATTTCGGTACACCCAGCCTCTGCCCCCTTCACCGCCTCACGCACAATGGTTTTGAATTCGGGCTGACGATATCCCTCGTTTTCTTCCCGGATGACTGCCGCCGGCACAACGCCGTCTTTTGCACTTTTTTCCGCCACGTCGTCAGGGGAAGAATGCAGCATGTTGGGCAGCTTGATTTCACCTGGAAGCGCTTGGAGCGGAATACGCTGCCATGCTTTGCCGTCGTATTTGAAGGTGACGTAAGGCGGGTTCGGCCTGCCCCACTTGTTGTAGGACAGGCACCCTGCAGGCGTAGCCAGCAAATAAGGCGTGCCTTGCACTATGTCCAGCAGCATCAGGTTGAAATTGGCACCGCTCACGTCTTCGCTGAATTCGTCTTTCCAGACAACTCGCTTATTTGTTCCGGGCATCGTGAGACTTACGCTCTGATCGCCAATGGGTGGGCGTTGCCCTATCTCATGCCGGCCATGCCGCTTGGTGGTACGTTCCACGATGATCGTGCTCCCATCATGCAAGAGCACTTCCTCTTTCCAGCTTGTGCCGCCCATCGCGCACGCGCGCGTGCCGCCTCCCAGAACCATCAGCAAAATCGCTGCTATCCATTGATCGATCGTTGATCTTTTCTTCATGCCGCGTTCCTCCATTCGTTGTCGTTGCCCGCCTCGCCCGACAGATAGACAAGCGCATAGCCCGAATAAATTTCATGGCTGAGGCTCGTTGCGGGTGCTTCGCCATTCGGCGCCAGGGTGGGCTAGTAGTACTTGAGCTAGAAGACGCCGCCGGAGACGCTGAATTGATAAGTCCAGCCGCCCCCCAGCGCCGACGCCCCCGAAAATACGGTATTGATCGCAACGCCACCGCCAACCCGAAAATCCAGACTGCCGTCCGGGTTCAACTGCTGGACGTTGTAGCCGGTCGTCCAGTGCTGGCTGACGTCGCTCCAGATGATGTCTTCGGTGATGACGTAGGGCGTACCTTTCAATACATGCAGCGCCAGTAGGTGCAAATTGCCACGGCCCACGTCCTGGCTGTATTCGCTTTCCCATTCGATGGTTTGACCGGAACCCGGCAAAGCGAATGCCAGTCGGTATTCGCTGATCGGGGTACCCTGCCCGATCTCGCCACGTCCGCCATAACTCTGCGAGCGCTCGACAACGACCGTGTTGCCGTCGTATTGCAGCGCTTCCTCTTTCCAGCGATCACGGCCGAGCAGCCCGGTCGCGCATGCACTTAGGCCCATTCCGAGCATCATCAACAAACCGCAAAGCAACCCGACCCTGATCGATGCTCTGTTCATCGCCAGCCCCCGGTCGCAATGAATCGCCGCGCCACGTGTTCCCGTGGCGCACGCGCGGCAATGACGTGGTTCGACACCATGCATTTCCTCCCCTTCTTCTTCTGTTTTTCTGTTATCCGGCCGACATTGCATCGGCTAGCTTGCTCGAACTGTGACGCTCCGGCTGAAACGCTGTCCATACGACTTTAGTCGTAGGAGTAGGCAAGCCAATGATTTATCGATGAATTTATTTTGACTGCGCCGCTATTCTGGCGAGACGAGGTAAAAGCGAGAGCGCGCATCACGCTGCGCATCCGCCTCGAACGATTAGAACGTCGATCCACTGGCAAGCGTCATCGTCGACACGCGACGGCCACGTCAAGCAGGAGCGCACTGCCATCCAACAATGGCAGGTAAACACATTGCGCGTGGAACGTCCTTCCCGCGCCGACTCAAGGAGGTATTCCCCTGCGGGCACCGCTGTCGCAGCACCGCTTGGGTCTCATCTTTAATGGGTAAGCCGGCGCCGCACGCCGGAGGCGTCAGCCTTCCCTGCGCAGCCGCGCCGCAGTCTGGGGCTTGCGCCGTTCGAAATAGCGCAGGGCGTGATAGGTGCCGAAGCCGAGCGCGGCCATGGCGAGGGTGAAGGCGCCGTAGGAGACGGGCCAGGGGATGCCGGAGGTCATCATCGAGAATTCCGACATGCCGCCGATGCCGGCGATGATGTTGATCGGCACGAACACCACCGAGATCGCGGTCAGCTTGGACACGCGCTTGTTCTGGTTGATGTTGATGAAGCCGACGGTGGCGTCCATCAGGAAGTTGATCTTGTTGAAGAGGAAGGACGTGTGTCCGTCCAGCGATTCGATGTCGCGCAGGATCTGGCGCGTGTCCTCGTGCTGGTCGGGCGTCAGCAGGCGCCCGCGCATCAAGAAGGAGAGCGCGCGGCGGGTGTCGAGCACGTTGCGGCGGATGCGGCCGTTGAGGTCTTCGCCCTTGGCGATCTCGGACAGGATCTCGGCGGCTTCGTCGTCGGTGACCTGCGGCGAAAGCACCTGGCGGCCGACGCGCTCGAGCTCGGCGTAGATGTCCTCGAGCGCGTCGGCCGAGTATTCGACGTCGGCACCGTAGAGGTCGAGCATGACATCCTTGCCGTCCGACACGTAGCCCGGCTGGGTCCGCGCACGCAGGCGCTGCAGGCGGAAGGCCGGCAGTTCCTCGTTGCGCACCGAGAACAGGATGTTGCGGTGCAGGATGAAGGACACCGCGACGTTGCGCGACTCGCCCTCCTTCGCCAGCAGGAAGTCCGAGCGCATGTGGACGGCGTCGTTGTCGTCGACGAAGAAGCGCGCGCTCTCCTCGATGTCGGTGACGTCTTCGGGGTCGGGCAGGTAGACCTGGAAGAACTCGCCCACCCAGGCGCGCACGCTGGCGGAGGGCGCGACGAGGTCGACCCAGATCGGATTGACGTGGGCAAGGTCGGCGCGGCTGCCGATGCGCACCTGCGCGAGGCGCCCGTTCTTCAGCTCGAAGGCGGACAGCATGTTGCGCGCGCTGGGCAGCGGCCGCGCTTCGACGAGCTCGGCGCGCACCGGGTCGGACACCCGTTCGAGCACCGATTCGCAGCGGCTTTCCTCGACTTCCTGCCAGGCCGCGACGCGGTCCTCCTCGGGCAGCGCCTCGAGGACGCGGGCGATCTCCGCGACCGAGAGACGCCGCAGCAGGCTGTTGAGCTCGGCCATGTGCTGGCGGTGGACGAGGTCCTCGACGAGCTCGTGGCGCGGCGTGTCCTGCTTCTGCACCAGCACCTCGACGCGCCGCTGGCGGGCGAGCAGCAGCTGCACCTCGGAGAGGTGCTGCTCGAACTGGTCCTCCGCGTGCGGGCGCTCGTCGACGGTCTCGGTCATGGGCGCGTATTCTACGCCAGCGGCTGCGTCGGGGCACGGCCGCGCGGTACAATCGCGAGGCCTTCCGACCTTTTCCCATGACCCAGAAACGCGCGATTCCGACCCGACCCGCTCCGGCCTGCGACCGGCGCACCGACGCGCCGCACCGCCACGCGGTGGCCGCGCGATGAAGCACGCCGACCCGAGCCACGCGCTCTACGTCCGCCTGCTCGGCTATGTGAAGCCGTACTGGCGCATGTTCGCGCTGTCGATCGTCGCGCTGATCCTCACCGCGGCGACCGAGCCGGCCCTGCCGGCACTGTTCAAGCCGCTGCTCGACAAGGGCTTCGTCGCCAAGGACCAGGCCTTCATCCGCTGGATCCCGATCCTGCTGCTGCTGCTGTTCCTGGCGCGCGGCCTCACCAGCTTCGTCAGCACCTACTGCATGGCCTGGGTGGGCAGCCGCCTGGTGATGGACCTGCGCGCGGCGATGTTCGACAAGCTGATGACGCTGCCGACGCGCTACTTCGACCAGAATCCGAGCGGCCAGCTGATCGCTCAGCTGGCGTTCAACGTCACCCAGGTGACGCAGTCGGCGACCAGCTCGCTCACCACGCTGGTGCGCGACACCGTCACGGTGGCCGGCCTGCTCGGCTACCTGGTCTGGCTCAACTGGCGGCTGACGCTGATCGTGTTCGCGCTGGTGCCGCTGACGCTGTGGGTCGTGCGCGTGGCAAGCCGGCGCCTGCGCGGGCTGTCGCGCAAGGCGCAGCAGAACATCGGCGACCTCACCCAGGTGGTCGACGAGGCGGTCGGCGGCCATCGCGTGGTCAAGCTCTACGGCGGCGAGGAATACGAACAGACGCGCTTCCGCGAGGCGGCCAACCTGGCGCGGCGATTCGAGATGAAGCGGGTCGCCGCCAACGCGGTGTACGAGCCGGTGATCCAGCTGATCGCCGCCGTCGCGCTGGCGATCATCGTGTTCATCGCGGCGGGGCAGGCTTCCAGCGACACGACGACGGTGGGCGGCTTCGTCGCCTTCTTCATGGCGATGCTGATGCTGTTCGCGCCGCTCAAGCGGCTCACCAGCGTCAATGACCAGCTGCAGCGCGGGCTGGCGGCGGCCGAGACGATCTTCACCATGCTCGACGAGGAGGCCGAGCGCGACAATGGCAGCCGCACGCTCGAGCGCATCGAGGGCCGCCTGGCGCTGCGCGACGTGGCGCTGACCTACCCGGGCAAGACCGCGCCGGCGCTCGCCGGCGTGTCGCTCGACATCGCGCCCGGCGAGACGGTGGCGCTGGTCGGCACCTCGGGCTCGGGCAAGACCACGCTGGCGAACCTGGTGCCGCGCTTCTACGACCCCGACCGCGGCACGATCGAACTCGACGGCATCGACATCCGCGACATCCGCCTGCAAAGCCTGCGCAGCCATATCGCGCTGGTGTCGCAGGACGTGGTGCTGTTCAACGACACGCTGGCGCACAACATCGCCTACGGCAGCAAGCGCGACGCCACCCCCGACGCGATCCGGGCGGCGTGCGTCGCCGCGCACGCGTGGGAATTCATCGAAGCGCTGCCGGAGGGCCTGGACACGCTGATCGGCGAGAACGGCATGCGCCTGTCGGGCGGGCAGCGCCAGCGAATTGCAATCGCGCGCGCGATCCTGAAGAACGCGCCGATCCTGATCCTCGACGAGGCGACCTCCGCGCTCGACAACGTCTCCGAGCGTCACGTGCAGGCCGCGCTGGAGACGCTGATGCAGAATCGCACGACGCTGGTCATCGCGCACCGGCTGTCGACCATCGAGCGCGCCGACCGCATCGTGGTGATGGAGTCCGGCCGCATCGTCGAGATCGGCACCCACGCCGACCTCCTTGCCCGCCAGGGCCGCTACGCGCAGCTGCACGCGATGCAGTTCTCCGCATGAGCGACGACCTGAACTTCAGCGCCGTTCGCCCTGAGCTCGTCGAAGGGCAAGCCTCCGGTCCGCCCGCCTGGGTCAAGCCCTCGCGCTCGCTCGTGACCGCCGCCGGCCGCGCGATCGGCGACTTCAGCATGATCCGCGACGGCGACCGCATCCTGCTCGGCCTGTCGGGCGGCAAGGATTCGCTGTCGCTGCTGCACACGCTGCATCACCTGCAGCAGAAAGCGCCGGTGAAATTCGAGCTGCTCGCGTGCACGGTCGACCCGCAGTCCGACCAGTTCGACCCGTCGCCGCTCAAGCCCTACCTGGCTGCGCTCGGCGTGCGCTACATCCTCGAGTCGCAGCCGATCGTCCAGGAAGCGCAGAAGACGCTGACCAAGGACAGCGACTCCTACTGCGCCTACTGCTCGCGGATGCGCCGCGGCATCCTCTACCGCGTCGCGCGCGAGCAGGGCTGCAACGTGATCGCGCTGGCGCAGCATCTCGACGATCTCGCCGAGACGCTGATGATGTCGATGTTCTTCGGCGGCAAGTTGAGGACGATGTCGCCGCACTATCTGAACGACGCCGGCGACCTGCGCATCATCCGCCCGTTCGCCTACGCGCGCGAGCGCCAGACCCGCGCCTTCGCCCACGATGCCGGCCTGCCGGTGATCTTCGAGAACTGCCCGGCATGCTTCGCCAAGCCGCAGCAGCGCTACGCGATGAAGCAGATGCTCGCCGAGCAGGAGAAAGTGCATCCGCGCATCTTCAACAGCCTGCTCACCGCGATGCGGCCCTTGATGGGCGAACCGCCCGCCTGATTCCTGTGCCGGGCGTTTGCCCGTAGAATCAACTGTTTGTTTTCGTTGATATTTTCCACATAGAGACCAAGGTTATGACGGCTTCCTTCATTCCCCCCAAGCGCATCCTCATGGGCCCCGGCCCCTCCGACGTGCCGCAGCGCGTGCTCGACGCGATGGCGCGCCCGACCATCGGCCACCTCGATCCGGCCTTCGTCGACCTGATGGAGCAGATCAAGTCCATGCTGCGCATGGCGTTCCAGACGCAGAACGCGCTGACCTTCCCGGTTTCGGCGCCGGGCTCGGCGGGGATGGAGATGTGCTTCGTCAACCTGGTCGAACCGGGCGACAAGGTCATCGTCTGCCGCAACGGCGTGTTCGGCGGCCGCATGCTGGAGAACGTCAAGCGCACCGGCGGCGTGCCCGTGATCGTCGACGACGCCTGGGGCGCGCCGGTCGATCCGCAGAAGGTGCGCGACGCCTTCAAGGCGAATCCCGATGCCAAGGTGCTGGCCTTCGTCCATGCGGAGACCTCGACCGGCGCGCAGTCCGGCGCCGAGGCGCTGGCGAAGATCGCGCAGGAACACGGCGCGCTGACCATCATGGACTGCGTGACCAGCCTCGGCGGCACGCCCGTCTACCTCGACAAGTGGGGCATCGACGCCGCCTACTCGGGCAGCCAGAAGTGCCTGTCGTGCACGCCCGGCCTCTCCCCGGTTTCGTTCTCCGAGCGGGCCATCGACAAGATCAAGGCGCGCAAGACGCCGGTGCAGAGCTGGTTCCTCGACCTCACCCTGGTGCTCGGCTACTGGCAGTCCGCCGGCAAGCGCACCTACCACCACACCGCGCCGATCAACCCGATGTACGGCCTGCACGAGTCGCTGGTGATGCTCGAGGAGGAAGGCCTGGAGAACTCGTGGGCGCGCCACCGCGCGATGCACGAGAAACTCAAGGCCGGCCTCGAGACCATGGGCCTGAAGTACGTGGTCGAAGAATCCGCGCGCCTGCCGCAGCTCAACTCGGTCTACGTGCCAGAAGGCGTCGACGAGGCCGCGATCCGCGCGCGCCTCCTGAACGAGTTCAATCTCGAAATCGGCGCCGGCCTCGGCGACATGGCCGGCAAGATCTGGCGCATCGGCCTGATGGGCTATTCGGCCAAGCAGGAGAACGTCGACTACTGCCTGAAGGCGCTCAAGGCCTGCCTCGCCTGAACGGCATCACGGCTAGAAAAAAGGCGCCATCACGGCGCCTTTTTTCTGCCCGGATTCTCGGCGAGGCGGAACTACGACAAGCCGAGTCGCTGCCAGATCGTGGTGCTCGGGCCCGCCTGGTTCATCGTGTAGAAGTGCAGGCCCGGCGCACCGCCGGCGAGCAGGCGCTCGCACAGGTCGGTGACGACGTCGAGGCCGAACGCGCGGATCGACGCGAGGTCGTCGCCGTAGCTCTCCAGCTTCTTCCTCAGCCAGCGCGGAATCTCCGCACCGCACGCGTCGGAGAAGCGCGCCAGCTGCACGTAGTTGCCGATCGGCATGATGCCCGGGACGACGGGAATCGCCACGCCCAGCGCACTCGCCTCGTCGACGAAGCGGAAATAGGCGTCGGCATTAAAGAAATATTGAGTGATCGCGGCGTTGGCGCCGGCGTCGACCTTGCGCTTGAAGTTGGCGAGGTCCTCGGTGTACGACCGCGCCTGCGGATGGATCTCGGGATAGGCCGCGACCTCGATCTCGAACCAGTCGCCGGTTTCCTTGCGGATGAAGGCCACCAGTTCATTGGCGTAGTGGAATTCGCCGACGTCCATCGAGCCCGACGGCAGGTCGCCGCGCAGCGCGACGAGGTGGCGGATGCCCTGGCGCTTGTACTCGTTGAGGATGTCGCGGATGTTCTCCTGCGTCGAGCCGATGCACGACAGGTGCGGTGCGGCCTCCGAGCCGCTCGCCTGGATCTCGCGCACGGTCTCCAGCGTGCGGTCGCGCGTCGAGCCGCCGGCGCCGAAGGTCACCGAGAAGAACTTGGGGTTGAGCTGCGCGAGCTGCTTCTGCGTCGCGCGCAGCTTCTCCGCGCCTTCCGCCGTCTTGGGCGGAAAGAATTCGAAGCTGAATGTGCGTTCGGTCATGAATCAACCTCTGGAAGGGGGAACGAGCGCGGAGAGCGCCCAGGCGATCACGCCGTAGAGGATCGCACCGACCATGGCCGAGACCAGGCCGTGCACCTGGAAGCCCGGCAGCAGCGCGCTGGCGAGCCAGAACAGCAGGCCGTTCAGCACCAGGTAGAAGATCCCCAGCGTGAGCACCGTGATCGGCAGCGTGAGGAGCGTCAGCACCGGCCGCACCAGCGTGTTGATGAAGCCCAGCACCAGCGCGGCGGCGAGCGCCGTGCCGAAGCCGGCGATCTCGATCGTCGGCAGCAGCCACGTCACCGCCAGCAGCGCGACGGCGTTCAGGATCCACAACAGCAGCAGGCGCATGGCACGCTCCTTTCAGGCGAGATCGATCAGTAGCGGTAGTGCTCGGCCTTGTACGGACCGGTCTTCGGCACGCCGATGTAGGACGCCTGCTGGTCGGTCAGTTCGGTGAGCTGCGCGTTGAGCTTCTTCAGCTGCAGGCGCGCGACCTTCTCGTCGAGGTGCTTGGGCAGCGTGTAGACGCCGATCGGATACTTGCCGGAATCGCGTTCCTGCCACAGCTCGATCTGCGCGATGGTCTGGTTGGCGAACGACGAGCTCATCACGTACGACGGATGGCCGGTGGCGCAGCCGAGGTTCACCAGCCGGCCCTTGGCAAGAAGAATGATCCGCTTGCCATCAGGGAAGATCACGTGGTCGACCTGCGGCTTGATCTCTTCCCACTGGTACTTCTCGATCGAGGCGACGTCGATTTCGTTGTCGAAGTGGCCGATGTTGCAGACGATGGCCTGGTCCTTCATCTTCGCCATGTGGTCGTGGTTGATGACGTGGAAGTTGCCGGTCGCGGTGACGAAGATGTCGGCCTTGTCGGCGGCGTACTCCATGGTCACGACGCGGTAGCCTTCCATCGCCGCCTGCAGCGCGCAGATCGGGTCGATCTCGGTCACCCACACCTGGGCGGAAAGGGCGCGCAGCGCCTGGGCGCTGCCCTTGCCGACGTCGCCGTATCCGCACACGACGGCGATCTTGCCGGCGACCATCACGTCGGTCGCGCGCTTGATGCCGTCGACCAGCGACTCGCGGCAGCCGTAGAGGTTGTCGAACTTCGACTTGGTGACCGAGTCGTTGACGTTGATCGCCGGGAACTTGAGCTCGCCCTTGGCATGCATCTGGTAGAGGCGGTGCACGCCGGTCGTGGTCTCCTCGGTCACGCCCTTCACCTGCGCGAGGCGCACCGAGTACCAGGTCGGATCGGTCGCGAGCTTGGCCTTGATCGCCGCATACAGCACCTGCTCTTCCTCGCTGGTCGGCTTGGCGATCACCGAGATGTCCTTCTCGGCGCGCGCGCCCAGGTGCAGCAGCAGCGTCGCGTCGCCGCCGTCGTCGAGGATCATGTTCGAATAGCCGCCGTCCGGCCATTCGAAGATGCGGTGCGTGTAGTCCCAGTAATCCTTCAGCGACTCGCCCTTGACCGCGAACACCGGGATGCCGTCCTTGGCGATGGCGGCGGCGGCGTGGTCCTGGGTCGAGAAGATGTTGCACGAGGCCCAGCGGACCTGCGCGCCGAGCGCGGTCAGCGTCTCGATCAGCACGGCGGTCTGGATGGTCATGTGCAGCGAACCGGTGATGCGCGCGCCCTTG
Source organism: Thiobacillus sp. SCUT-2 (assembly GCF_035621355.1). NCBI lineage: Bacteria > Pseudomonadati > Pseudomonadota > Betaproteobacteria > Nitrosomonadales > Thiobacillaceae > Thiobacillus > Thiobacillus sedimenti. The sequence continues at coordinate 2,697,327 of NZ_CP141769.1, forward strand.
AGCGGCTGGCTCCTGGCGAACTCCTCGCGGATCGCCATCAGGCCCGGCATTTCGGTTTCGGCGATGCGGATTTCCTTGCGGCCCCAGTCGGCAAGCGCAAGGTCGGCAATAACGTAATCGGCGGGGGAATTGAGTGCGGCGTTCATCACGCCCTCCTTTCGTTCAGAAAAAGAAAACGTGAGCGCCGTTGAAAGGAAGCGTCCCGAGCCTGGCGGGTGAACCGTCGCAGCGCTCCTCGGAACCAAGGCGGCATTCTACCCCGGAAGCGCCAAACGAAGAAAAAGAGCCGGACAATCCGGCTCTTTTTTACTTCTGCTAAACAGTTTTTTGGCTTACAAGCCCGCCGCCGCCTTCAACGCAGCCGCCTTGTCGGTGACCTCCCAGGTGAAATCCGGCTCCTCGCGGCCGAAGTGACCGTAGCTCGCGGTGCGCGTGTAGATCGGCCGCATCAGGTCGAGCATCTGGATGATGCCCTTGGGACGCAGGTCGAAGTGGCTGTGGATCAGTTCGACGATCTTGGCTTCGGGGATCTTGCCGGTGCCGAAGGTGTCGACCATCAGCGAGGTGGGCTTGGCGACGCCGATGGCGTAGCTGACCTGCACCATGCAGCGTTCGGCGAGGCCCGCGGCGACGATGTTCTTCGCCACGTAGCGGCCGGCGTAGGCGGCCGAGCGGTCGACCTTGGACGGGTCCTTGCCCGAGAACGCGCCGCCGCCGTGCGGGGCCGCACCGCCGTAGGTGTCGACGATGATCTTGCGGCCGGTGAGGCCGGCGTCGCCCATCGGGCCGCCGACGACGAAGCGGCCGGTCGGGTTGACGAGGTAACGCGTCTCGGCGGTCAGCATGTCCTTCGGCAGCACCGGCTTGATCACTTCCTCGATCACCGCCTCGGTCAGTACGGCGTGCGAGACCTCGGGATGGTGCTGGGTCGAGAGCACGACGGTGTCGATCGAATGCGGCTTGCCGTCGACGTAGCGGATCGACACCTGCGACTTGGCGTCCGGGCGCAGCCACGGCAGGCGGCCGTCCTTGCGCAGCTCGGACTGGCGTTCGGTGAGGCGGTGCGCGAGATAGATCGGCATCGGCATCAGCGTGGGCGTCTCGGTGCAGGCGTAGCCGAACATCAGGCCCTGGTCGCCGGCGCCCTGGTCGAGGAACAGGCCCTCGCCCTCGTTGACGCCCTGGGCGATATCGGGCGACTGCTTGCCGACCGCGACCATCACGGCGCAGGTGTTGTAGTCGAAGCCCTTTTCCGAGGAATCGTAGCCGATGCGCTTGACCGTCTGGCGCGCGACCGAGCTGAAGTCAATGACGGCGGAGGTCGTGATCTCGCCGGCGATGACGACGAGGCCCGTCGTCAGCAGCGTCTCGCATGCGACGCGGGCGTGTTTGTCCTGGGTTAGAATCGCGTCCAGCACCGCATCCGAGATTTGGTCAGCCATCTTGTCGGGATGACCCTCAGACACCGATTCCGAAGTAAAAATGAAATCCTTCTGCATGACAGCTCCTGTAGTCCCGGTTACCGACTGCGTAACCGGCTCTCGGGACCCACGGAGCGGCGACGCTTTAGCTGTATTTGTATCCCGCCCGCAAGTTGTCAAGATTAACGCGGCGGCAGCGGCATTGTGCCCTGCCCGCTCCGTCAGCGTCAATTCCCCCGCGAGGACGGCGTTCCACGCCGAGTGCGTCCGCCCGTCCGGGCAGGCGCCCGGACGGGGCCGCCTCGCGGCATGATGTTCCTGCTCAAGCTGCTGGCCCGCCTGCCGCTGCCGCTGCTGCATGGCCTCGGCATCGCGCTCGGCTGGGTGATCTACTGGGCGCCCGGGCGCCACTCGGCGCGCATGCGCGACAACGTCTTCCAGAGCAGCGTGTGCCAGCCGGGCGCCGATTGCCGGCGCCTGCTGCGCCGGGTCATCGGCGAATCCGGCAAGGCCATCGTCGAGCTGCTGCCGGTGTGGCTTCGTCCCTACGATCAAGTCGTGAAGCTGGTCAAGGGCACCAGCGGCTGGGAGCACCTCGACGCGGCACGCGCGGCCGGCCAGGGCATCATCCTGATCGGCCCGCACGTCGGCTGTTTCGAGATCATCAACCTGTATTACGCCGCGAGCCATCCGTTCACCGCGATGTACAAGCCGCCGCGCAAGGCGGTGCTGGCCGGCCTCATGCTGGCGGGCCGCCAGCGCGGCCAGGCGACGCTCGTCCCCACCGACCTGTCCGGCGTGCGGGCCCAGCTTGCCGCGCTGAAGCGGCGCGAGGCGATCGGCATCCTGCCCGACCAGGTCGCGAGCAGCGGCGACGGCGTGTGGGCGCCGTTCCTCGGGCGCCCGGCGTATACGCCGACGCTCGTCGCCAGCCTGCAGCGCAAGACCGGTGCGGCCGCCTTCTTCGCGGCGGCCGAGCGGCTCAGCTGGGGGCGCGGCTACCACATCCACATCTTCCCGCTCGCGGCGCCGCTGCCCGAGGACAAGGTCGCCGCCGCGACGGCGATCAACCAGGGCGTGGAGGACGTCGTGCGGCGCTTCCCGGCGCAATACCTGTGGAGCTACAACCGCCACAAGCGCCCCGGCGGCGTGCCGCCGCCCGACGAGTCGCAGGACGCATGAGCGCACGCCGCTCCGCCCGGATGCTGCGCCTTTCGCTGCTCCCGCTTTGGCTCGGGATGGGCGTGCTGTGGCTGCTGCACTGGCTGCCACTGCCCCTGCAGGCGGCGCTGGGCAACGCCCTCGGCGCGATGTTCGCGCGGCTGCCGGGGAAGCGCCGCCACGTCGTCGCCACCAATCTCGCCCTGTGTTTCCCGGACGTGCCGGCGGCCCGGCGCGCACGCTGGCTGCGGCAGACCTTCCAGGCGTCGATGCGCGCCGCGCTCGAGCATGGCGTGCTGTGGTGGGGCTCCGAGGCGCGGCTGCGGCACCTGATCCGCCTCGACAATCCGGAGGCGGTGCTCGGCGACGGGGTGCGGCCGGTGATCTGGCTCGCGCCGCATTTCGTCGGCCTCGACATGGGCGGCGTGCGGCTCAGCATGGACCGCCAGGTGGCGTCGATGTACGCGCCGTCGAAAAACCCGGCCTCCGACTGGCTGATGCTGCGCGGGCGCTCGCGCTTCCACGCGCCGGTGCTGGTCGCCAAGTCGGACGGCATCAAGCCGGTCCTGAAGGCGCTCAAGCAGCGCCTGCCGTTCTACTACCTGCCCGACCAGGACCAGGGGCGGCTCAACGCGGTGTTCGTGCCGTTCTTCGGCATCCAGACCGCAACCCTCTCGGCGCTGCCGCGGCTGGCGAAGCTGACGGGCGCCCAGGTCGTGCCGGTCATCACCCGCCAGCTGCCGGGTGGACAGGGCTACGCCGTGCGCTTCTACCCACCGTGGGACGATTATCCGAGCGACGATCTCGACGCCGACGTCGCGCGCATGAACGCCTTCATCGAAGAGCGTATCCGCGAGCTGCCCGCGCAATACCTGTGGCTGCACCGCCGCTTCAAGACGCGCCCGGAAGGCGAAGCCAGCGTCTATGAAAAGTGAGGCCGTGGTCGAGCGGCTGACGCCGCAGGACGTCGACGCCGTCAGTGCGCTCGCGCGCATCGTATGGCAGGCCACCTACCCGGCGCTGATCTCACAGTCGCAGATCGACGCGATGCTGGCCGACCGCTACGCCGCCGGCCGCGTCCGCGCGCAGCTCGACGATCCCGCCCATGCCTGGTGGGTCGCCCGGCGCGATGCCGGCCTCGTCGGCTTCGCACACGCCACGCGCGACGGCGCCGACTGCAAGCTCGACAAGCTCTACATCCACCCTGCGCAGCAGCGGCAGGGAATCGGCGCCGCGCTGCTGGACGCCGCATGCGACTGGGCGCGCGCGCAGCAGGCCCGGCACCTGCGGCTGCGGGTCAATCGCGGCAACGCGCAGGCGATCGCCGCCTACCGCAAATACGGCTTCCGCATCGTCGAATCGCGCGTATTCGACATCGGCGGGGGCTTCGTGATGGACGACCACGTGATGGAGCTTGCGCTATGAACTTCGCCAACCCCGACGACGCGACGCTTGGCGCGCTGCTCGACCGCGTTCGCACCATCGCGGTGGTCGGCCTCTCGCCGCAGCCCGCGCGCCCAAGCTACCGCGTGGCGCAGGCGATGCAGCACTATGGCTACCGCATCGTGCCGGTGCGCCCGCTGGTCGACCGCGTGCTGGGCGAGAAGGCCTACGCGAGCCTCGCCGACATCCCGTTCGCGGTCGACCTGGTCGACGTCTTCCGCGCGGCCGAACACGTACCCGCTATCGTCGAGCAGTGCCTGGCGCTACACTTGCCGGCAATCTGGATCCAGGAAGGCATCGTGCACGAGGCCGCTGCGCAGCGGGCGCTGGCCGGCGGCATGACGACGGTCATGGACCGCTGCCTTCTCAAGGATTACATCAGGCTCAAGACCGCATGAACGCACCGACAGGCATGAAGCTCCATTTCACCAAGATGCACGGTCTCGGCAACGACTTCGTCGTCTTCGACGGCGTCCGCCAGGCGATCGCGCTCACCCCCGAGCAGTGCCGCCGCATCGCCGACCGCCACTTCGGCGTCGGCTGCGACCAGATCCTGCTGGTCGAGAAATCCACCCGCGACGACGTCGACTTCCGCTACCGCATCTTCAACGCAGACGGCGGCGAGGTCGAGCAGTGCGGCAACGGCGCCCGCTGCTTCGTGCGCTTCGTGCACGACAAGGGGCTCACCGACAAGCCGGCCATCCGCGTGGAAACGGCCTCGGGCGTGATCGAGCCGCGGCTGCTCGACAGCGGCCTCGTCAAGGTCAACATGGGCGTGCCGCGCTTCGCGCCGGGCGAAATCCCCTTCGTCGCCAATGCCGAGGCGCTTACCTACCCGCTCGAGGTCGGCCAGCACCGGATCGAGATCGCCGTGGTGTCGATGGGCAACCCGCACGCCGTACTGCGGGTGAACGACCTCGACAGCGCACCCGTCGACATCCTCGGCGCCGCGATCGAATCGCACCGGCGCTTCCCGCAGCGGGTCAACGCCGGCTTCATGCAGGTGCTCACCCCGCACGACATCCGCCTGCGCGTCTACGAGCGCGGTGCCGGCGAGACGCTCGCCTGCGGCACCGGCGCCTGCGCCGCGGCGGTCGCCGGCATCCGCCAGGACTGGCTGCAAAGCCCGGTCAGCGTGCACACCCGCGGCGGCGACCTCGTCATCGAATGGGCCGGCCCCGGCCACGCGGTGCTGATGACCGGCCCGGCCGAAACCGTATTTGAAGGAGAGCTCGAACTCACATGAATGCCCCCAGCGACATGCAACCCGAACAGATCGCCGAGTACCTGACGCGGCATCCGAATTTCTTCAACGACTTTCCCACGCTGCTGGCGGACCTGCACATCCCGCACCCGCACGGCACCCACGCGGTGTCGATGAGCGAGCGCCAGCTGATCGCGATGCGCGACAAGGTCCGCATGCTCGAAAACAAGCTGGCCGAGCTGATCCAGTTCGGCGAAGAGAACGACGGCATTTCCGAGAAGCTGCACGCACTGACGCTGGCGCTCGTCACCGCCAGCCAGCCGCAGGACATTGCCGCCGCGCTGGCGATCCATCTGCGCGACGGTTTTGCCGTGCCGCACCATGCACTGCGGATCTGGACCCTGACCGGCGAACCGGTGCCGGGCCCGGAGCAGCCGGCGTCGCAGGCCGCGCGCGACACGGTGGCGGCGATGCCCCATCCGGCATGCGGGCCGCTCGCGATCCCGGAAGCAAGCAACTGGTTCGGCGAAATCGCGCCGCACCTGCGCGCGTTCGCCTGCATTCCGCTGCGCCCGGCGCCGGCCGCGGCACCGCTCGGCGTGCTGGTGCTGGCTTCGGAAGAAGCCAAGCGCTTCTATCCCGGCATGGGCACGCTCTACCTCGATCGCCTGAGCCAGCTGGTCGGCGCCGCGCTGGTGCGGATGCAGGGTTGAAGCCGGAAGCCGACCCTGTCCCCGCCGCTCTGCCGCGAACGGCCGAGGGGGCAGACGTCGTGCCTGCCGCAATCGAGGACTATCTGCGTCACCTCGCCGCCGAGCGGCGGCTGTCGCCGCACACGGTCGAAGCCTACCGGCGCGATCTCGCGAGCCTGAGCACGCTCACCAGCGCCACGCCGCTGGCTGAACTGACCGTCAGCGACATCCGCGGCGCCATCGTCCGGCTGCGCGCGCAGGGCCTTTCCCCCACCAGCGTGGCACGCCACCTGTCGAGCTGGCGCGGCTTCTACACCTTCGCATGCCGCCGCCTCGGCTATGCCGGCAATCCCTGCACCGGCCTGCGGCCGCCCAAGGCCGCCAAGGCCCTGCCCGATGTCCTCTCCCCCGATGCCTGCGCCCAGCTGCTCGACGGTCCCCCGGAAACCACGGGCGACCCCGCCCTGCAGGCGCGCGACCGCGCAATGTTCGAGCTGTTCTATTCGTCCGGCCTGCGCCTGTCCGAGCTCGTCGGCCTCGATCTGCCCGATCTCAACGTGCACGTGGGCGAAGCGCAGGTCACCGGCAAGGGGCGCAAGACGCGCATCGTCCCGGTCGGCACGCAGGCCCTGGCGGCGATCGCCGCGTGGCTGCCGGTTCGCACGAAACTGGCGCGCGACGACGTCGCCGCGCTCTTCGTCAATCGGCGCGGCGAGCGCCTGACGCCGCGCAGCGTGCAGCTGCGCCTCGCGCGCTGGGCACGGCAGGCCGGCCTCGGCCAGCACGTCCATCCGCACATGCTGCGCCACGCGTTCGCAACGCACGTGCTGCAGTCGTCGGGCGACCTGCGGGCGGTGCAGGACATGCTCGGCCACGCCAGCATCAGCACGACCCAGGTCTACACCCACCTCGACTGGCAGCATCTGGCCAAGGTCTACGACCAGGCCCACCCGCGGGCACGCAAGAAGGGCTGATCGCACGCCGCCTCGGCGTGAGCGTTCACTTCGCCTGACCGCGGCGTTTTCCAGCTATTCAGAATCCCGGCAGGCCGCCGATTCCTCCGTCATGCGCCTTCCGTTCCCGTCTCCGTTCGCCCGCCTCGCGCACGCGCTGCGCCCGGCGCATCTCAGTACGCACGACCGCGTCATGGGCGCGGTCCTGCTCGTCCTGGCCGTCGTGCTCGGCCTCGCGGGCCAGCAGGCGCTGCGAATCGCCCGCCAGGACGCCGACGCGGCCCTGCACGTGCAGGCAGCCGCGCAGCTCGCCGCGCTGTCGCAGACGGTGGCCGATGCGGCGGTCCGGCGCGACTACGCAGGCGTGCGTGCGCAGCTGCGGACGCCGATCGAGCAGGGCAATCTGCGCTACGTCGAGTACGTGGCGCCCGACGGCCGCAGCCTGCGCGAGCGGGGCCCGGCACCCGTCGCGGACCGCCCCGCCTGGTTCGCGCGGATGGCGAACGTCGCGATGCCGGTCCTGCAGGACGATCTGATCGTCCGCGGGACCTATGGCGGCCGCCTTCTGATCCAGCCCTCTTCCCATTCCTACGAGGACTTCCTGTGGCATCTGGGCATCCGGCTGGCGGCGCTGGTCGGCTTCGCCTTCGCGCTGCTGGCCTGGCTGACCCATGTCCTGCTGCGCCACAATCTGAAGGATCTTGACCGGCTGAGCGGCACGGCGCGCCAGATCGAGGCCGGCGACTACGGCGTGCGCATTCCTGTCCGCCCGGGCAGCCCGCCCGAACTCCAGGAAGCGGCGCGCGCGTTCAACACCATGAGCGCATCGCTCGAGCGCCTGCTCACCGACCTGGGCGAACAGCAGAATGCGCTCGACAGCGCGGCCAGCGTGACCGAGGCGGATCTCGCCGGCAACATCACCTTCGCCAACGATCTCTTCTGCATCCTCAGCGGCTACACGCGCGAGGAACTGGTCGGACGGACGCACCGCATCGTCGATTCGGGCCACCACGACGTCGCCTTCTTCGACGACCTGTGGCACACCATCTCCAGCGGGCGGACCTGGCACGGCGAGATCTGCAGCCGGGCCAAGGACGGGCGCCTGTTCTGGACGGCAGCCACCATCATCCCGATCAAGGACGACGACGGCCTGCCGCTGAAATACCTGTCGATCCACTTCGACATCACCCAGCGCAAGCTCGACGAGGTCGCGCTCAACAACGAGAAGGAACGCTGGCAGGTCACGCTGCAGTCGATCAACGACGCGGTGGTCGTCACCAATACCCACAACCAGGTGATCTACCTCAACCCGGCCGCCGAGACGCTGCTCGGCATCGCACTCGAGGATGCCCTGCTGAACTCGCTCGGCGACGTGATGCGCCTGGACCAGATGACCGGCGACGAGGATGCGCCGGCGTGCTTCCTGTCGCCGCTCCCCGGCGTGCACGGGCAGACCGGATCGGCCCAGCTGCATACCCGCCTGGGCCAGCACCTCGCCATCAGCTACAGCTGCGCCCCGCTCTCGGGGCACGGCGGCCTCGGTGCGGTCTACGTGCTGCGCGACGAGACGGAAAAAAAGGAACTATTCGACAGCCTGCGCGAAATGGCCTTCCACGACACCCTGACGGCGCTGCCGAACCGCCGCGCGGTCGAGGGGCGCCTCGCCCGTGCGCTGCGCACCGCGCGCGACCTCGCGCAGCAGCATGCGTTCTGCTACATCGACCTCGACCAGTTCAAGCTGGTGAACGACACCTGCGGCCATTCGGTCGGCGACGCGCTGCTGGCGGACATCGCGCAGACCATGAAGGCCGCGCTCCCCGAGCAGGCCTACCTCGGCCGCCTCGGGGGCGACGAGTTCGGCCTCATCCTGTTCGACACCCGCCCCGAGGAGGCGAACCGCGTGTGCCGCGAGCTGGTGCAGCGCATCCGCAACTTCCGCTTCGAGCACAAGGGGCGGCGCTTCACGCTCGGCGCCTGCGCCGGCATCGCCCCCATCACCGAGTCCGCCACGACGGCCGGCGACATCATGATCCAGGCCGACATGGCGTGCTATCGGGCGAAGTCCGAGGGCAGCGGCCGGGTCATGCTGTACGAGGCCGACGAGGTCGGCTTCCGTCGCCTGGAGGCGGAAATGGGTTGGGCCGCCGACTTTGCGCAAGCGCTCGATGCCAACCAGTTCCTGCCGTATCGCCAGCTGATCCAGCCCGCCTCGCGTGACGGCCAGCCGCACTACGAAGTGCTGATCCGCTGGCAGCGCGACGGCACGGTCGAAGGCCCGGCCAAGCTGCTGCCGGCGCTGGAGCGCTACGGCCAGGCGCCGATCCTCGACCGCTGGATGGTCGAGTCGGTGATTTCCTATCTGGCCCGGCAGCCGGACGACAACGCCGTGTACTTCATCAACCTCTCGGGCAAGACCGTCGCCGACGAATCCTTCCTCGGCACCGTGTGCTACCTGCTCGACCACTACGGCGTCGACGGCGCGCGCCTCGGCTTCGAGGTCACCGAGACCGCAGCCGTCGTCAACCTGACGGACGCCCAGCGCCTGATCGAAGGACTGCGCGAACGCGGCTGCCAGTTCGCGCTCGACGACTTCGGCCGCGACGCCTCCTCGTTCTTCTATCTGAAGCATCTGCCGGCCGATTTCCTGAAGATCGACGGCGCGTTCGTGCGCGGCATGCTGAACGACCGGCGCGACCAGGCCATCGTCCGTTCGATCGCGCAGCTGGCGCGCGACTTCGGCATGCATTCGGTGGCCGAGCAGGTGGAGGACCAGGAGATGGCCGCGCTGCTCGAGGACATGGGGGTCGACTACCTGCAGGGCTACCACATCCATCGCCCCGAGGCTTTCCCGTTCTGGCAGCCGCTCGGCGAGTTGCAGGCGCCCGCGACGCGCGCGGCGCACCTGAAGCTCGTCCGCTAGCGTCAGTCGATCACGGTCTGCGCCGCGCCCGCGACCGGATCGGGATAGCGCATGTCGAGGCCTTCCAGCGCATCGATCAGCAGGCTCGACACCATCAGGTTGCGCGCCAGCTTGCTGTTGGCGGGAATCACGTGCCAAGGCGCATGCGGCGTGCTGGTCGCGGACAGCGCCGCCTCGTAGGCGTCCATGTAGTCATCCCAGCGGGCGCGCACGGCAAGATCGCCGGGCTGGAACTTCCACTGCTTCTCGGGATCGTCGCGCCGTTCCTCCAGGCGTTTCTTCTGCTCGTCCTTCGAGATGTGCAGATAGAACTTCAGGATCGTCGTGCCGGTCTCGGCGAGCATGCCCTCGAAGTCGTTGATCTGGCGGTAGCGCCGCTTGCACTCGTCCGCGTCGATCCAGCCGTTGACCCGCGTGACCAGCACGTCCTCGTAGTGCGAGCGGTTGAAGATGGCGATCTCGCCGGCACCCGGCACGTGCGGATGGACGCGCCAGAGGAAGTCGTGCGCGAGTTCCGCCGGCGTCGGCACCTTGAAGCAGGCCACCTTGACGCCGAGCGGGTCGACGCCCTGGAAGACGTGGCGGATGGTCGAGTCCTTGCCCGCCGTGTCCATCGCCTGCAGGACCACCAGCAGCCTGTGGCGGCCCTCCGCGTAGAGCAGCTCCTGCAGGGTCTCGAGCCGGCTCCGGTGCGCGTCGAGGAGCGCGTGCGCGTCGGCCTTGTGCTTGCCGACGATGGCGTCGTCGTCGGGATCCCAGTGCGACAGCCTGACCTTGCTGCCGGGCTTGATGCGCGTGGCGGCCGGCTTCATGTCGGTTCCCCCGGCGGCGTCAGGGTCATCCAGCCTCCCAGCGCGCCGCGGATCTCGCCCAGCGTGAGGTGGCGCATGAACGCGCGGTTGCCCGGCGCCATCTGGTTCCACGCGCAGGTCATGCCGCGCAGATTCGGCTGCGCCGGGTCGCGCAGGCGGAAGGCGGTGATGTAGTAGAGAAACGAGGGCTCGCCGTCGTCGAACCCCCAGTGCGCCTTCACGAACGGCGATCCCGCGGCGCCGGCGAAGACGGTGCTGATGCTGCGCGTCACCCGCAGTACCTCGAAGCGGCCGGGCTGCAGGATCTGCGGCGCGTCGCTCACGGTATCCAGCTCGACCATGCAGAACGGATCCTGCTCCTGCACGCCATTGCGCGGCACGACGTGGCCGTACTGCAGGCGCACCGTCGCGGCGCCGGCCGGAATCGTCAGCGGCCGGTGCAGGTGCGCCGTCCAGCCGGTCGTATAGGCGTAATAGGGCGAAGCCGGGTCGGTCGACTGCAAGCCCGCGCACGACCCCAGCAGCAACGCCAATCCCCATCCGATCGCTCGCATTTCCACCCCCGTCTCTCGCTTCGTCCGTTATTCCGGTTTAATCCGGAACCACGCCGCATACAAGGCCGGCAGGAAAAACAGCGTGAGGAGCGTGGCCGCGATCAACCCGCCCATCACCGCGACCGCCATCGGCCCCCAGAAGATCGAGCGCGACAGCGGGATCATCGCCAGCACGGCGGCGGCGGCGGTGAGGCTGATCGGCCGCATGCGCCGGACCGTCGACTCGATCACGGCGTCCCACTGCGACAGCCCGCGCGCGATGTCCTGGCGGATCTGGTCGACCAGGATCACCGAGTTGCGCATGATCATGCCGGCCAGCGAGATGATGCCCAGCAGCGCGACGAAGCCCATCGGCCGCCCGCTCGCGAGCAGCGCGATCGCCACCCCGATCAAGCCCAGCGGCGCCGTCAGCACCACCAGCATGACGCGCGAGAAGCTGCCGAGCTGGAGCATCAGCAGCGACAGCGTGCTGATCACGATCAGCGGCCACGAAGCGGCAATCGCGGCATTCGCCTTGGCGCTGCTCTCGACCGGCCCGCCGACCTCGAGGCGGAAGCCGGGCGGCAGCTGCGCCTGGAAGGCGGCCACCCGGGGCGCGAGCGACTCGATGATCGTGGCCGGCTGGGTGTCGCCGACCGGGTCCCCGCGCACCGTGATCGTCGGCAGGCGATCGCGCCGCCAGATCACGCCGTCCTCGAACACCGGCGCGAGGTGGGCGACCTGCCCGAGCGTCACGCTGCGGCCGCCGAAGCTGCCGATCGGCAGGGTCTTCAGCGCGTCGACGTCGCGATGTTCCTGGCGCGGAATGCGCAGGACGACATCGATGAGCTGATCGTCCTCGCGGAACTGGGTCACGGTCGCGCCGGACAGCTCGAGCGCCAGCAGACGGCCGACGGCATCCGAGCTCAACCCGAGCGCCTTGATCTTGTCCTGGTCGAGCTGCGCCCGGATCGCGAGCGACTGCTCGTTCCAGTCGAGATTCACGGCCGTCACCTGCGGCTGCGCGGCGAGGATGCGGCGCAGCTTCTCCGCTTCGAACTTGAGGCGCGGGATGTCGTTGCCGGACAGCCGGTACTGCACCGGATAGCCGGCGGGCGGGCCGTATTCGAAGCGCACGGCGCGTCCGCGCACGTTCGGGAACTGCGTGTCGAACAGCGCGCGAATGCGGGCAAGCTCGCGCTCGCGCGCAGGGATGTCCCGGGCGATGACGACGAGCTGCGCGAAGTTGCGATTGGCCAGCCGCTGGTCCAGCGCGAGCACGAAGCGCGGCGCGCCCTGGCCGATGTAGGTGACGACGTGCGCGACGTCGCGGTCGTGCCGCAGCAGGCCCTCGAGCCGCACCGCCTCCGCGCGCGTGGCCTCGATCGAGGCGCCTTCCGGCAGCCACATCTCGACG